>JAYQBD010000027.1:0-23948 GCA_038137135.1 Oceanospirillaceae bacterium
CTGCTTCTGCTTCTGCTTCTGCTTCTGCTTCTGCTTCTGCTTCTGCTTCTGCTTCAACAGGAGACTCATCATTAGCCTGTGGTTCAGCAACATCCAGCGCTTCAAGATCCGGCTGATCCATCTCGGCTTCAGTCTGTTCAGGCTCTGCTACAGTCTCTTCTGCCTTGGCTTCAGTGCTCTCTTCTGAGTCTGGCTCAACGGTCTCGTCAACTGCCTCTGCTGCTTCAGCCACAACCTCTGCTTCACCCTCTTCAGCCACTACCGCTTGGTTATGTTCTGACTCATCAGGCGTCGCCGCAGGAGCAGGCATTACATCAGCCAGCAACTCAGCTTCTGGGTGGATACACTCCAGCTTAACGCCAGTCTGCGCTTCGATATCTGGGATCAGGAAAGAGTCATCTTCACAGGCGAAACAGATAGATGTACCGGTTGCGCCTGCACGGCCCGTACGGCCAATACGGTGTACGTAGTCATCCGAGTCCTCAGGCAACTGGTAGTTCACTACGTGGCTAACGCCATCAATGTGGATTCCACGACCAGCAACATCCGTTGCTACTAGCACCTGAATCTTGCCACTACGGAAGTTCTCAAGGGTTTTCAGACGTTTGTTCTGTGGGATCTCACCCGACATCATCTCAGCCTTCACGCCATCCTTCTGTAGGCGAGCAGCTAGGTCACGGGTCTGGTGGCGACGGTTACAAAAGACAATCGCGCGCTCGATACCATTCACGCTTAGGTAGTTGCGCAGCAAGTTGTACTTCTGATCACTCGAGACCAAAAACACTTTCTGGCTCACATTGTCTGTCGTTTTGTTCTCAGACTCTATTTCAACCGTCACCGGGTCGCGCGTCCACTGCGCAGCGAGACGCATGATCTCATCGGTGAAAGTCGCGCTGTAGAGCAGCGTTTGACGGTCTGCGCCTTTACGCGGAGTCGAACGAATAATGGTTCGCACATCGGGGATAAAGCCCATGCTCAGCATGCGATCGGCCTCATCTAGCACGAGCACTTCAACATTGTAGAGATCGATCTCACGGTTGCGCACGAAGTCGATCAGTCGACCCGGTGTCGCAACCAGGATATCAACTGGTCCTTCCGCCAGTGCTTTGCGCTGGATGTCGTAATCCATCCCACCCACCAGCGATACAACGCGCAGGCCGGCGTACTTAACCAGCCCCTCAGCATCAGAGGCGATCTGCAGCGCCAGTTCGCGAGTGGGCGCGATAATCAGCGCGCGCGGTTCAGCGAGTTCGGGTTCGTCTTCGAGTTTGAAGTCGAGCAGATCGGTGATCACACCAATAAGGAAAGCGGCAGTCTTACCGGTGCCAGTCTGCGCCTTGCCGATAATATCCGAGCCTTTGAGAGCCGGTTTAATCGTAGCGGCCTGAATTGGAGTGGCATACTCGAAGCCCAAGTCAGCAATGGCGCGCATCAACACGTCCGGCAGGTTGAAATCGTGAAAACGTGCTTTGCCTTCAACTTCCTCTACCTGGAATTGGTCCAAACTCCACTCTTGCTCGCTCTTGTCGCTATTGCGATCACTGCGATCATTGCGACCTCCACGTCGACGATTATTCTGGCTACTGCGCGGTTTACGGCCACGGGGACGGCGGTTGCCCTTCGTCTCAGAACCCTCGCTCTGCTCACCAGCAGAACTGTTGTCTGCTTTTGACTCTGTCGGCGCTTGTGAAGTCTGTTCTTTACTCTTTTCTGTAATCTGCTCAGTGCTCAACGTCTGTGCTCTCTTGATCTGTCTGTGTAGCTATCTCGTTTGCTACCTGTGAATTACGCGTTGAAACGGCGGCAATGCATCGAGCAGAGCCTGACCATAGCGACGGGTAACAACCCGTCTATCCAACAATACAACGCGCCCGCTATCCGATTCTGTACGCAACAGACGACCCACCGCTTGGGTGAGCTTAACGGATGCAGCCGGCACGGAAATATCCTGAAACGCATTACCGCCGCGCTCCTCAACCCACTCTGCGAGTGTCGCATCTACCGGGTCATCGGGCACACTAAACGGCAACTTGCAGATGATAACATCTTTTAGGTAGTCACCGGGTAAATCTACCCCCTCTGCAAATGAGGCTAAACCAAAGAGAATACTGCTCTTGCCAGCATCAATTCGTTCCCTATGCGTCTGCAGCATCACCTGCTTGCTGAGATCGCCCTGTGGTATTACGCGTTCGAGCAACTCATCGTCTAACAGCTCAATGACTCGATTCATCTGCCGCCAGGAGGTAAAAAGCACTAGTACCGCCTTTAACTGGCGCAACTCACGCCCCAACCACTCAGCCACTTCATCAGTATGCTCATCCGCTTTACCCGGATCTGAACTCATCACTGGCACCTCGAGGCGGGCCTTACTAGTGTAATCGAAGGGGCTTGCGAGACGCAGAGCTGGTGTATCAACTGGCAGCCCAAGCTGGGTGAATAGCGTCTCAAACGACCCTAGCGCCGTCAGCGTCGCCGACGTTAGCACAGCGCCGTAACACTGATCCCATAGTAACTGATGAAGGTGTTCACGGGCTGAAACCGGGGCGCTGTGCATTTCGGTATCCACACCCATTTCGTTCTCATATTTCACCAGCCAGCGCGCTGTGGGTGGCGCACCCGCCTCGTCCTGAGTCGCAAAGCTGCGCGCTAGCCAACTCATACGCTGCAGCCGCGCCCAGTTTGAACCCAAAACAGGCGCCCAGCGTTCTGCAAATCCGCGATCCAGTTCGGAACCCTCGGCCTCAAGCGCCTCTTTCACCTTGGCCAACAAGGTCTCCATCAGACCGTCTAAACGAGTCAAGGCGACACTGAGGTTTCGAGAAAGATCACGCAATGCCTCCGGCACCTCACCACGGTTATAGCGCCTACGCCTGTCACCGTCATTCAGCAGTAACAGCTCCTCATCAAGACGCAGATCAAGCGCGCCAAGGGCATGGAGCACCTCCTGTACCGGACGCTGCATTCGCTCCACCGAATCTTTTATAATCAATGCATTATCAGACTCATCTAGAAGTTGCTTAAATAGTTTATCATATCCCTTCAGCTGCTTTTCGCTCGCTTTAGTACGCATTGACAGCGCAAAGTGTCCGGTCGCCTTCTCACCCAAATGATGCGCCTCATCAAACAGATAGATAGCATCCGAGGGCTCGGGAAGAATCGCACCTCCGCCGAGTGAAAGATCAGCCAACACCAGGTCATGATTGACCACGATCAGGTCAGCTTGTTCCAGCTCTGCCCGCGAGCGGAAAAACGGACAGGCGCTAAAGTTGGCACAACGTCTATTGGTGCATTGATGATGATCTGCAGTCAGTGGATACCAAACCGCCTCGTCGAGTTCGACGCTAAGCTCATCCCGATCACCGCTCCAACGACCCGATGCGTATTCGTCCATCAGACTCTTATAGAGTTTAAGATCCTCCGGCCCTAACCGCAGCGCCATCTCATCTTCGTAGAGAGCCATCTGATTGAGGCCATCCTGCTGCTCTAGCGAGGATTCGAGCTTGTTCAAACAGAGGTAACGCCGACGTCCCTTAGCAATCTGGAACCGGAAACTGAGATCTGTTTTCTCTAGAAGTTCCGGTAGATCTTTGTGTATCAGTTGCTCCTGCAGCGCTACGGTGGCGGTGGAGACAATCAAGGTTTTGTCTCGCGCCTGAGCAATTGGCAGCGCTGCGAGCAGATAAGCGATAGTTTTGCCGGTCCCGGTGCCCGCTTCCACGGCGACCACGTGCTTCTCACCCAAACGTGTGCCACTGCCATCCTGCATTACGCCGCCAATCTGGCGAGCAATCGCTGCAATCATCTCTTTCTGCGCGAAACGTGCGCGAAGCCCTTTAGTATCGAGAAACTGGCTGTAGGCGCCTTGAATAGTGGCTTTAAGTTCTTTATCGAGCACCGATATCCCCTTCTAGGTGTGGGCGCATCATACAAAATACTGGATAAATTTACATCAAACACTTGACGCTGGATAAACTACTGTATAAAACTACAGATAGTGTATAAACACCCAGGGGATTCCCATGAAACTGACAAACCGCCAACAGGAAGTACTCGACATCGTTCGTCGCCATATTCACGACACTGGCTACCCGCCTACGCGTGTCGACATTGCGAACGAGCTTGGCTTCAAATCAGCCAATGCTGCCGAAGAGCACCTCAAGGCTCTCGCTCGTAAAGGTGCGATCGAGATGATTCCGGGTACCTCACGCGGTATCCGCCTCGTCGGTGAAGATAACGAAGAGGAAGGTTTGCCAATTATCGGCCAGGTCGCTGCCGGTGAACCGATACTGGCCCAGCAGCACGTCGATGACTACTGCACCATCGGCTCCGATTTCTTCCGCCCCCGGGCCGACTATCTGTTGCGTGTGCGCGGCATGAGCATGAAGAACATCGGCATTATGGATGGCGATCTATTGGCCGTGCATCAGACGCGCGATGCACGAGAGGGTCAGGTTGTCGTTGCCCGCGTCGGTGAAGATGTCACCGTTAAGCGCTTCTCACGCCAAGGGCACATGGTCTACCTAATCGCTGAGAACGAAGAGTTCGACCCCATCGAAGTCGATCTTCGCGAACAAGAACTAACAATTGAAGGTCTCGGTGTTGGCATCATCCGCCAACAGGAACTCTGAGGATAAAAACAATGAACGCAATGGTCTCTCTGCCGCTTCAGGATTTCGCAAAGCCACTTCAGCTGACTGAAATTGTTCAGCACTCGGCACAGGCTGATAGCGACGCGCTGCTGCTACCAATGCTGGCAGGCCTAAGTCAGCGTGAGAGCTGGTTGGTGTTGCTGGAACCGCCCAAATCGCTTGATAAACAGCGCCTGCAAGCTGCAGGGGTGGACCTAAAGCGCGTATGGATTTTGCGTCGTGATGAGCGCCACGGTATTGATCTACTGGCTCAGCGCGCACTGCAGGCTGGCACCTGCCACACGTTGATCTGCTGGCACCAGCGCGAGTCCGACGATGCGTTGGTTGAGCAGTTAAAGAGTACCGAAGTCGATTCAGAAACCCAGTGTTTGCTTATTCGCAAGCTACACTAAGCCTCCCCCGTTTGTAGTAACCCCCTACAAACAACCCCAGGGCCACGCAAGTGGCCCACTTTTTTCGCAGGAAACATCTAATACTTACTCGATAGCGAGTTCATGAAGCGTTTTCTGTAATACTGACGCGGTAATCGGCTTTGCAACCACGGCATAGAGAGCCAGCGCAGTTCCCTGTTCGTCCTGTTCTAGAACTCGAATCGCATTGGTGAAGTGGGTGTAACTCTTTTTCGCCTTATCGAAGAAATTAAAGGTGCTGCTGTGGAGTTTTTCACCCCGTTTATGTGGGTGATCCAGACCCAAAAAGGCGGATACTTCAGCAGCGTCTGCGGTACTTTTATCGGTAGAGCTGGCAGAAGAACCACGAGATGGATCAGATGGGAAAAGGGTCGCCAACGAATGGCTGTTGGCGGCAGGGTTTAGACCAAAGAGCACCGCAAACTGCTCGCTGCAGTGAAGCGTATCGGGGTCATCTTGCAGATCAACGATCCACCAGGGAGCTCCGGTTAGGTTCCACTGTTTGGCTTGTTCAAGGTAAGCCTTTACCGACTCACGCATTTTAACTCTGTCCTGCTTTTCGACAGTCGACCTCATTATCGATTTAACCAGAGTTAGCAGGAATCATGCCAGCATGTTATTGGAATATTTCCTAGTTGAGGAAAAGATAGGTAGTCTTTTGTTAGAACTCTGGCAAAAGAAAAGTTACGCCTTTACCACTCCTGCATAGCGGCACGTTGGCGTGAAATCAGGGAGTAGAGCTCAGAGTAGAGGGTTGAGAGCGGCAGCTCTGGTGCATTTGAGCGTCCCGGTTCAATCTGCACCAGGCTAATTTCGGAGGTGGATTGTGTGTGCGACAACTTGGCTGGCGTCGCGCCCCAACACTGGGCATAACGCTGCTCCAGCTGATTAAGCCAGGAGTCGGGTGTCTCAGCAAGCACCTCAAACTCAGTCGCTTCAGAGGTGCTTTGCCCCTGGGTTTGCTGGGCGGCAATCAGGTCATTAAGCGTCTCTATAGATTCGGTTGGCAGCGAGTAGCGCTCGGCAATCTCGCGCCGATACGCATGCAGCGCCACGGCCAGATGGAAGGCAATTCCCGCTTCAAAAGCGCCTACTTCAAGCTCCTGACTCCAACCACCCGACTCGGCCGCCTGCTCCAGCTGTTTAAGCTGGATCCGGGCGAAGCTGAGCGCGCGGTTGGTGCGGTTGGTGTACTGCTCGGCCAAGCTTACTTACTCTTCTTCTTGCTGTGCTCTATCTGCCAGCCTTTGTCGGTGTAGTAAGCCTTCCAGCCTGTCGCTTTGCCATCTTTCTCAGTCAGTAGGTACTGCTCTTTAGTTTTGCGGCTGAAACGAATCTGCGCTGGATTTTTATCCTCGTCATACTGCGGACCATCCAACAAGAAGTGGTACTTGGAGTCGATCTCTGCGCGGTGCGGAATCAGCTCAATCACCAGCGGTGCGCGTGTTTCTCGGTTACGCGGGAACTGGCTGGCAGCGAGGAACAGACCTGAAGCGCCATCACGCAGCACGTAGGTGTCATCTACCTTCTGACATTTGAGCTCAGGCATTGGGACTGGATCAATCTTTGGTGGTGCCACTTCGCCATTGCGCAGCAGCTTACGGGTGTTTTTACACTCACTATTCATACAGCCAAAGAACTTGCCGAAGCGGCCCGTCTTAAGCTGCATCTCGCTACCACACTTATCACACTCAATCGTTGGGCCGTCGTAGCCTTTGATCTTGAAGCTACCCTGCTCTACCTCGAACCCCGAACAATCAGGGTTGTTACCGCAGACATGTAATTTGCGATTGGCGTCGATCAGGTAGGAGTCCATGGCGTTGTCACAGATGCTACAACGGTGTTTGTTACGCAGGATGCGCGACTCCTCTTCGTCGTCACCATCCACAGAGACGACCTCATCACCTGGAATCAGGTTGATGGTTGTTTTACAACGCTCCTTAGGTGGCAGCGCGTAACCCGAACATCCAAGGAACACGCCGGTGCTAGCGGTACGGATCATCATCTTGCGGCCGCAATCGGGGCAGTCGATATCGGTCTCGGTTGGGTCATTGGCACGCATGCCACCCTCAGCCGACTGCGCCTGTTCAAGCTCATCTTCGAACTGCTCATAGAATTTGTTCAGCAACGCCTTCCACTCAATATCGCCTTCGGCCACATCATCAAGCTGCTCTTCCATACGCGCGGTGAAGCTGAAGTCCATCAGATCAGGGAAAGATTCCGCCAAGCGGTCGGTAACAATGTCACCCATTTTCTTGGCGTAGAAGCGACGGTTTTGTACCTCAACGTAACCGCGATCCTGAATGGTCGAGATGATGGCTGCGTAGGTAGACGGACGGCCGATACCGCGTTTCTCTAGCTCTTTAACCAAGCTCGCTTCGGTGTAACGTGGCGCTGGTTTAGTGAAGTGCTGACTAGGGTCTAGCTGCTCGAGCTTGAGTGTTTCGCCCACAGCGACATCCGGCAGAATGACATCTTCGTCGCTCTTAGAGCGTGCCGACATCACACGGGTGTAACCGTCAAACTGCAGTACGCGCCCCTTGGTCACTAGTTCGAACTCGCCAGCATTCACTGTAAGACGTGTGCTGAGGTAACGCGCAGGGACCATCTGGCACGCCAGGAACTGACGACGAATCAGGTCGTACAGGCGTACAGCATCATGCTCCATACCATTAAGGTGATCAGGTTCCACGTTCACATCTGATGGACGGATCGCCTCATGCGCCTCTTGCGCACCCTCTTTCGAGCTGTAGCGAATCGGCGCATCCGGCAGATAGCTATCGCCGTAGTTACCCTGAATAAATCCACGCGCAGACTCCACCGCCTCAGCGCTGAGGTTAGTTGAGTCGGTACGCATATAGGTTATGTAACCGGCCTCGTAGAGACGCTGCGCCAACATCATGGTCTTCTTCACGCCAAAGCCCAGACGCGTGCTCGCAGCCTGCTGCAGTGTGGATGTAATGAAGGGTGCAGAAGGCTTGCTCGATGTTGGACGATCTTCGCGATTAGCGACTTTAAACGCTTGTGACTGCAGTGCCGCGACGATCTCAGCGATCTGCGCTTCGCTAGTTGGACGGAAATTGGCACCGGCCTGTTTGGTCACTTCCAGGCGCAGTTTATCCTCGCCAGCGGTGAGTGTGTCGGCGTGTAGCTCCCAGTACTCTTCAGGGATAAATGCACGGATCTCACGCTCACGCTCTACCACAAGGCGTACAGCAACCGACTGCACGCGACCCGCGGATAGGCCACGGGCAACCTTCTCCCATAAGAGGGGTGAAACCATGTAGCCAACCACGCGGTCGAGGAAACGACGCGCCTGCTGGGCGTTAACCCGGTTAAGATCCAGCGTACCAGGCTCTTCAAACGCAGCGTTGATAGCTTTTTTGGTTATTTCGTTAAAGACCACGCGCTTGTAGCGGCCTTCGTCGCCGCCGATAGCCTCACGCAGGTGCCAGGCGATCGCCTCCCCTTCGCGGTCCAAATCGGTTGCGAGATAGATTTCGTCAGCTTTCGCTGCGAGTTTGCGAAGTTCGTCAACTACCTTCTCTTTGCCCGGCAGCACCTCGTAGTGCGCCGACCAATCTTTGTCGGGGTCGATACCCATACGGCCAATCAACTGTTCACGCGACTTCTTGCGTTTGTAGATCGCCTTCTCTTCGGGGCTCATCTTGCGTGTCTTGGCCGCTTGGGCTGCTCGCGCCTTGGGATCACTCTTGCTGACGCTACCACTAGTAGGAAGGTCACGAATATGGCCGACACTCGACTTAACCACATACTGGTTACCGAGATACTTGTTTATTGTCTTGGCTTTAGCCGGTGATTCGACAATAACGAGGGTCTTTCCCATTTCAATCTTCCCTTTGGGGTTCGTTAGGCATATTTTGAGCGTTAGCAGCTGATCTTTGCGGCGCCCTTTTTAGCAATAGATGTTCAGCACTCACTCTGTCAATAGACGGGTGCTCTTAATTACAATGGGCGCTACAATACTGCCGAAAGTTTAGATTGCAACCCTAACCCGAGTTCGAGTCGCTACATATATACGAACAATGACAGCTTTTTATACGTCGTTATCCTTGCAGCGGTGCTGCTTGCAGCGCTCGGTCTCAATGCTTTTTTAGACTTCCGCAACGACCTTAATGCTAAGCGTCGAGCGCGTCTTAAATGGCTCTCAGAACAATCTGCACATACGCTCAACGCACTTGCGGTGCTCAAACAGGCGGGCTGCCGCGCAGATATTGTTGAAAAGCTAGACCAGCACGCGATGTCTCTTATCGAGGAGATGATTGCGCTGAGCCCTAAACTCAATATGGGCGCACCTGATCCGAATGAGGCCGCGTCAGCCGTTGAGCCCCAGCAACTGACGAGTGACCGCGCCATTAAGCGCGCACAGATCTACATAAAGTTTGCCGAAAAACTGATGATAGAGCTGGCTAATGGTGGGCGCATCACGATGCAACTGGCGCAGTCATATAAGCAGGAACTTTACTGGCTCAGCGTGACTGTAGTGGCGGATGGACACATCAACCAGGCCAAAACGCTCGAAGCAGCCGGTGCCTCCCTGCCTGCGCTTTCACATCTGAAGCACGCGAAGGCCTGCCTGGTTAGAGCGATGGTGCCGGCGGATCTAAAACAGGCGCGACTTCAGGGGCTTGAGGCAGATATCAATCGTCTAGAGGCGACAGCCCAACCTGCCAAACCGCGCTTTACGGGTTAATCAGACCGGCGCAAAACGCGCCACGCGCTCACCGTTTTCCAGCGTCACCTCCTCGGTAAACATCTCCAGCGGACGCACCCAGAGACTGAAGTCGCCGTAAAGCGTGCGGTAAACCACCAGCCACTCCTCTGTTTCTGAATGACGCGCAGTGCCGATCACTTCGTAGTCATTGCCCTTGTAGTGACGGTAGATGCCTGGTTTTAACTCTTTCATTGCATATTCCTTGGTGTTTTAGGCTGTATCGCCTCCTCGGCTGTGCCGAGAAGCCTCCCACAGAAGCCTTCTACAGGTCCATGCTGTAGGAGGGATATCCGCGCAGCGGATGTCGCGAACGCGTCAATTAAAGTTTAAGCTCTATTGCCTGCTTGGCCCGCTCAGCCAACTCATCCAGCGCGCCTGCCCGCTCCGGTTCACGCCAATAGAGCGCGAGGTGAATCTGATCTGACTCTATCGCTTCGACCTCTTTCGGCAACGACTCCAACCACTCACTGAGTTGATTAAGTCGCGCTGGCGCCAGCGTGCGCTCGCCTTTGACCCAGCTCCAACCGGCTGGCAGCCCCTCATTGGCGATCGCCTGGATGCGCGCGACGGTCCAGCCCATAAAACTGTCGCGTTCACTGCGCGCAAGATTTGTGCGAGGCAGACGATAGACAGGACATTTAAGTTCTTCTGCCTCCATCTCACCTTGTGCGCGTGGCAGAGCTAGATGCCCCAGACTCACCTGCAATCCATGTTTACGCGCCTCCAGGCGAAGCTTGGCCTGAAAACGCTGGCGTGGAGTTGGCATGACCCACATCATGGATCCGACCAAAGAGAGCATTATTAGGACGATAATTGCCCATTTCATTGAAATTATTCTCCAACAATGTGCTAAACCTGTATCAGAAGCCCAAAAACAACCGAGGCAGGAGAGCCGCTATGGCAAATTACAAACGTGTACTCGTCGCCGTGG
Organism: Oceanospirillaceae bacterium; assembly: GCA_038137135.1. GTDB lineage: Bacteria > Pseudomonadota > Gammaproteobacteria > Pseudomonadales > Balneatricaceae > Marinobacterium_E. The sequence continues at coordinate 10,726 of JAYQBD010000027.1, forward strand.
ATCTGACCAGTGACAGCGATCAGGTCTTACAACGCGCAGTCGATATCGCAGAACGTAACGGTGCGGCACTGCACCTTATTCATGTGATCGAGATCGTCAGCTTCGCCTATGGCGGCGACGTACCAATGGACCTGACCAGTCTGCAAGAGCAGATCGACAAACACGCCAACGAGCGCATCACCTCAAAAGCCGCGGCCCTGAGCTATCCGGTTGCAGAGACAGTTGTCGCTACCGGCAACACCGAAGAGGAGATCCATCAGCATGCAGCCAAAATCAGTGCCGACCTCATCGTGATCGGCTCGCACGGCCGCCATGGTCTGGCTCTTCTGCTCGGTTCAACCTCAAATGGCGTTCTACACGGTGCCAAATGCGATATCCTCGCCGTGCACCTGCGAGAGGAGGACTAACCCTCCTGCATCGCCTCGAGCTCGACCCATCTCTCCATCAATGACTCGAGGCGCTGCTCTAGCTCCGCAAGCTTCGCCAGCTCTGCCGCGACAGTCTCGTGATCATCCTGATAAAAATCGGGTGCGGCACATATGGCCTGCTGGGCTTCAACCGCGCCCTCTGCTGCTTCTAGTTCATCCGGCAAAGCATCGAGTTCGCGCTGGAGCTTATACGAGAGCTTGGTCGACGCCTTTTTCGGCTTATCCACCGGTTTCTTTGCGGCATCGTCTTTAGCCTCAGCCTTCGCGGGCGCAACCGCCTCTTTCACTGGACGCTGACGCACCCAGTCGTTATAGCCACCCACGTACTCACTGATCTTGCCCTCGCCCTCAAACACCAACGTACTCGTCACGATATTATCGAGGAACTGACGATCATGGCTGACCAGCAACAGCGTGCCCTGATACTCGGTCAGAATCTCCTCAAGCAGTTCGAGGGTTTCAACATCCAAATCATTGGTGGGTTCGTCGAGAATCAACAGGTTGGAGGGTTGGCTAAATAGCTTGGCCAACATCACGCGGTTAGTTTCTCCACCGGAAAGCGCCTTTACCGGTGTACGCGCGCGCTCTGGGGTGAACAAGAAGTCCTGCAGGTAGCTAATAATGTGGCGCGAGCGACCGTTAATATCAATACTCTCGCGACCGCCAGAGACGTTATCGATGATGCTCTTCTCGGGACTGAGCTGCCCGCGAAGCTGGTCAAAGTAACCAACAACCAGCTGCGAGCCGCTGCGCACTGAACCGGAGTCAGGGGCCTGTTCACCCAGAATAACTCGCAGTAGAGAGCTCTTGCCTGCCCCGTTGGGGCCAATCAGACCGATGCGATCGCCACGCTGAATGCGAACAGAGAGTTCTTTAATGATCGGCTGTCCGGCAAACTCCAAGTTAACGTTCTTGAGCTCAGAAACCAGCTTGCCTGAACGCACCGCCTCTTCTACATCGAAGCGCGCTTTACCCTGACGCTCACGCCGCTCTGTACGCTCGACACGCAGCTGTTTAAGGGCACGCACACGCCCTTCGTTGCGGGTTCGGCGCGCTTTGATGCCTTGGCGAATCCAGCGCTCCTCTTGTGCGAGTTTCTTATCAAACTCAGCATTGTGGCGCGCCTCGTCCTCAAGCATCTTCTCTTTACGTTCGAGGTACTGGGTGTAGTTACCCGGGAAGGAGGCGATCTGCCCGCGATCGAGTTCAACGATACGTGTCGCTATCCGATCAACCAGAGCGCGGTCATGCGAGATAAACAGAAGGCCACCGCGGAAATTGAGTAGCACCTGCTCGAGCCACTCGATCGTCTCAATATCCAGGTGGTTGGTTGGCTCATCGAGCAGCAGCAGATCGGGCTGCTGAACCAGTGCCGCACCGAGCGCAGCTCGACGCCGCCAGCCACCGGAGAGCTCAGACATCAGCTTGCCAGCTGGCAGATCAAGCTCCGTCATAACGCGCTCAATACGCTGCTCTAACTGCCAGGCATCGCGCGCCTCGAGCTCATGCTGGAGTTTTTCCAGCTGCGCCATGGCGGCCTCGTCGCCAGCGGCTAACAGCTCGTCATATCGAGATCGCAGCGTCTGAAGGTCAGCGAGACCCTCGGCAACAACGGAGCGCACCGAACGCTCGTCAGCGGCAGGCAAGGACTGAGGCAGTTCGGCAATGCGTGCAACCGGATCACGACGATAGACGCCGCTGTCTATGTCTTGGCGCTGAGCTACCACACTAAGCAGTGTCGACTTACCAGCGCCATTTGATCCAACCAGACCGATACGCTCGCCCGGCTCAATCTGCAGATCGACCTTATCCAAAATGGCACGCGCACCAAAGCTAAGAGAGACCTGATCAAACTGTATTAACGCCATGTAAATCCCGCAGCCGAACTAAGAAAAAAATATCGGGCGCTAGTGTACATCAACGGGTGCATCGGCAGATAGAGATGCTACACTGAAGCAAAGATCGCACGGGCAAAATTGATGAATTGGCACTGGCTTGATACTCACTTCAAAAAGCGATTTAAACCAGCAAGACTGAACGTTTCGCTAACCCGCAAACTGCTAGTAATCACACTGCTCTGCGTTACCCCTATCGCCAGCCCACTGCAAGCCGCAAATCCAAGTGAACTAGATGCCCAGCGCGAGCTCTTTCTGAAACTTGAAAAGCTGGCTAAACAGGGCAAACTCCAACCAACTGATGCCAGCTACACGCAGCTAACGAGCTATCCACTTTTTCCCTATCTCGAGTACAACCGCCTAGCCGCCAAGTCCGATGGTGTGACAGAGGCTGACTTCCGGCGCTACGAGGCACGCTTTCCTGATCTGCATTTAGTCCGCCTTCTAAGATCACGCCTGCTTGCGGGTCTTATTGATCGTGGCCAGTGGCAGACCTACGCCAAGTACTACGCAGGCCTAGACTCGCCCAGTACCGAGCAGCAGTGCCTATTTGCACGCTCGGTTTATCGAGGTGGTGACAAGCAGCGCGCCTATGCACTCGGCCAAGATCTCTGGATTGTTGGAGAATCCCAGCCCAAAGTGTGCGATCCCCTGTTCAAAGAGATGCGTGCAGACGGTGCAATTGACTCAGAGTTGGCGCTAGAGCGCACACTCAATGCACTGGAGCAGAACCGTTCGGGGCTTGCAGGGTACGCCAAACGCTTCATCACTGAACAGAGCCTGCGTAACATTGCCGAGGATGCTTTGGCGGTTTACCGCTCACCGGAAAAGATCGTTAATCTTAGCCGCGGCATGCGTGGCGAGCTGCAAGCGCGACTCCAGAAAATTGCTGTACAACGTGCTTATCGCCAAGGCTATGAACGCGCGCTAAGCCTGCTACTGAAGCTCGGCGACCAGTACAATCTAACTGCAGAAAACGTTGAACTTCTCGGCCGAGTGGGCGTACGCACCGCCAAAGAGCTGAGATCTGAGGATCGCGAGAGACTAGCAAAACTTGATCCCAGCCATGCTAGCGCCGATCTAACGGAGTGGCGAATTCGCCTCGCACTTCAGGATAAAGATTGGATAGAAGTCAAGGAGTTAATATTCAAACTTCCAGCAGAACTACAGAAAGATAATCGCTGGCGCTACTGGAGCGGTATCGCTAGCGAACGCACCGGTGGTCGTGCAGATTTCACGGAAATTCTGAAGCAGCGCAGCTTCTACGGCTTTATTGCAGCGGAGCTCCAACAGCAGCCCTTTGAACTCAACCAGCAATCACCTCAGTTCACCGAGGCAGCCCTCCAGCCCTTGCGTAAAGCACCAGAGATGGCACGAATTCAAGAGCTGGTGAAACTCGACCGTTATACTGTCGCGCGCTCTGAGTGGAACAGCTGGATTTCTAAATTAAACGCTGAACAGCGCCAAGCGGCGGCACGTCTGATGGCAGATATTGGCTGGTACCAGATGGGAATCCTTGCGGCTGCCTACGAAGGGCTTTGGAATGACATGGTGCTGCGTTTTCCTGAGGCCTATCCAGATCTTTTTATCAAGGAATCGAATCAACGCAACATTGATCCCCTGTGGTCATTGGCTGTTTCGCGCCAAGAGAGCGCCCTATTTCCTTGGGCGCGCTCTCCAGTGGGGGCGCGTGGCTTAATGCAACTGATGCCGGCTACTGCCAAACGTACGGCACAAAGAGCGCGTATTCCCTATCGTGGCCCGCACGAACTCTACGAGGCCCACACCAATGTGCGTCTCGGCACCGCTTACCTGGCACAGATGGCAAAGCAGTTTGACGGTAACCGCGCTTACGCCACGGCCGCCTATAATGCAGGCCCTCACCGAGTAACTCGCTGGCTGGAAGGGCGCGAAGATTTGCCGTTGGATATCTGGATCGAGCTGATCCCCTTTGATGAGACACGCACCTATGTACAGAACGTACTCAGTTTCCGGGTGATCTATGCGCAGCTCCGTGGTGAGCCGCGTACACTATTCAGTGACCAGGAGCGCAAGGCGCTGGTATTGGCGAGCCGATAGACTGAATTTTAAACGGAATCTTCAACTGAGCCCCTGAAGAAACTGAGTCAAATCTTGCGCGCTAAAAGGCCAATCAAGCTCAGCGGCACTCTGAGAATCACGCAACACGGGTATGCGCGTACCATAACGCTCAACTAACTCATCTTCAAAAGCGATATCAACCATATCGACCTCAAAGTGTTGAGGATCCACCCCGTCAACTAATAGAGGCACAGCAAGATCACACAGATGACACCCTTCGGTGGTCATTAACTCAAGTAGCCGCATCCCAATCTCCTCCCCTCTCTCTTCTCTCTGGTCTCTTGCCCGAAGTTTACTAACTTAGCCCCGAAATAGACCCACTTTTGCTGCACTGCAAAAATTAAACCTTTTGCTCACTTGTTCATCAGCTTATCAGGGGGTATTCTGATCAAATATTGTGCAGAGCAGCATTTTTGTTTTTTAACACCTGCGCCCTGCTCTTTGAACCGATAAAGGATCTGATTGTGATGCAGAACAACGCGCCAAACTCTATCGACCCGCAAGAGTTTATCAACTATGTGACCAGCGAAACTAACAAGATGCTCGAGAATTTCTCCGCCGCCGGCGGTGATGACATCTTCGCTCAGTTCACTCGCTCGTGGACCGAACTGGCCACTCGTTCACTGGAAGATCCCACTCTCTGGATTCGCGCAATTGCCGACTACCAGACTGCACAGTTCAACCTCTGGAAAAACCTACTGACTGGCAATGTCTCCGAAAACCCAGTTGCCGTACCCGAAAAAGGCGACCGCCGATTCCAGAGTGAAGAGTGGTCAAAGAGCCCTATCTACGACTACATCAAACAGTCTTACCTACTGACCTCGAAAATGCTGACTGAAATGGCGAGCAATGCCAAGCTGGGTGATGGTGAACAGGCTAAGCTGGACTTCTACACCAAGCAGTACATCGATGCGATGTCACCAACCAACTTCGCGATGACTAACCCTGAGGTCCTAGCTCAGGCGCTCGAGACCAAGGGGCAGAGCCTTGTTGACGGTATGAAGAACCTGCTGGCCGACTTCGAGAAGGGCCGCATCTCAATGACTGATGAGAGCGCCTTTACCCTTGGCGAGAACCTTGCGACCACTGAAGGCTCGGTAATTTTTCAGAACGACTTGATTCAGCTGATCCACTACAAGCCAGAGGCGGCACAGGTCTACACTCGCCCGACGCTGATCGTGCCACCGAGCATCAATAAGTTCTATATTCTCGATCTACAGCCGCACAACTCCTACGTGAAGTACTGCGTGGAACAGGGTCAGAACACCTTCCTTGTCTCTTGGCGTAACCCAAGCGCAGACCAGTCAGAGATTAGCTGGGATGACTTGGTTGGCGAAGGTATCTTGGAAGCTATCCGCGTAACCAAAGAGGTGAGCGAAGCGGACAAGATCAACCTGGTGAGCTGGTGTGTTGGCGGTACGCTGACTGCGACGGCTTTGGCAGTGATGGCTAACCGCAAGGACACCAGCATCTCCAGCGCCACCTTCCTGACAACGCTGACAGACTTCTCTGATCCGGGTGACCTGTGCGTATTTATTGATGATTACCAGGTTAAACAGCTCGAGGAGAAAGTCAGCAAACAGGGCTACCTGAACGGCCGCGAGCTGGCGACCTCTTTTAACATGCTACGCTCCAACGATTTGATCTGGTCATATGTAGTCAACAACTACCTCAAAGGTCAGACGCCTCCGCCGTTCGATATCCTCTACTGGAACAGCGATTCAACCAACCTACCAGCTAAGATGTACACCTATTACATCAACAAGATGTACCTAGAAAATAAGCTTGTAGAACCGAACGCACTGACTATCTGTGGCGAACCGATCGACCTCGGAAAGATCAAGGTACCGACTTACTTCTTATCGACCATCGAGGATCACATCGCCCCATGGAAGGCGACCTTTAAAGCGACTGAGACCTTCGGCTCCGACATCGAGTTCGTACTCGGCGCCAGCGGCCACGTTGCCGGTGTAATCAACCCCGCCTCGAAGAACCGCCGTAACTACTGGGTTAAAGGCGAGAAGGGTCAGGGTGCGGACCACTGGTTGGAGACTGCGGAGCGTGTTGAAGGTAGCTGGTGGCCAAACTGGGCTGAGTGGGTGCGCAAGCGTGCTGGTAAGAAAGTGGATGCGCCGAAGACGCTAGGTAACAAAGAGCACAAGCCTATCGAAGCAGCTCCTGGCAGCTACGTTAAGGTGCGTATCGACTGATACCTTCATGTAGGAGCAATGTAGCGCAAAGCGCTACTTCGCGACCGACACAAAGCAGGTCGGGAAATAGCCTGCGGCTACATCCCTCCTACAAAAAACGGCGCATAGAGCGCCGTTTTTCTGTCCATTTAAAACTTAGAAGCAGGAGTAGACCGCCTGCCTATCTGAATCTAGCCCAGACACAATCACCACCGCACGCACCGCGACACCCAATGGAGCCTGCCCAAGGTCATGCATCAAGCGGAGGCATCGACTCTGCGACTCTTGCGCGCTGAGGTTAGTGGCTAAAATCTCAGCAACGATGCCATCCTGCACGGCATACTGCAGGTTCGTCGCTAAGCCAGACCCTTGATTATTCAAGTACGCCTCTAGCTCATTTGCGTGCACCGTCGGACCACAGGCAAACAATGCCAATGCTCCCAGTGCTTTAATCCATCTCGTTTTTTTTAGGAACCAGCTCATGCTGCACCTCGGCTTTCAATTTTGCCTTATCTAGTTACTCGTCTGCGTTCAATTAAAGTTAGACCAACGCAAGGATTCTGTGATTGCAATTTGCTCATTCAGAACGAGTAGAGATCGAGTTTGTGCCTACTCAGACTTTTCAGCGCTTTAGCACCGATTAGAGTCATCCATACGACTGGATGAGGCGTATCACGCGGCATGAGACCAAAACTGTTTTACGATGGCGGCTGTCCGTTGTGCCGCAAAGAGATCAACCACTACATCAAAATCGACCGCAAACAGCGCGTTGAGTGGGTCGATATTACGCGTGAACACGCGCTACTAGAGGCGCAGGGCCTGAGTTTCAGCGAGACTATGAGGTTGATTCATGCGGTGGATGCAAATGGCGAGCGCCAGATTGGCGTGCCGGCTTTTCTCGTGGTCTGGGATCAACTGCCCGGGTATCGATGGCTGGCACGGGCGGTGCGCGCAACGCGTACCACAAGGCCGCTTAATTGGCTCTACTACAAGTTCGCCAACTGGCGCTATGAACGGCGATGCAAAGAGGGCTGCGCCCTACCCCGGGACTGATCTGTCGCGAAATACGGCTCTGCCGTACATCGCTCCTACAGGGTACCCGGCTTGAGTGTACGTGGGATGTAGCGCAAAGCGCTATTTCGCGACCTATCCGCTTAGTCAGTACCCGCTAGATAACTCACCAGCAACAGAACAAGATAGACGACCACTATCCCGCGAATATAAGCCCGCACCAAACGTTCGCGCCCGACCCATTTCTCGGGATCTTCAGCTCTAGCTTTCTGGCGGCCCACCCACCAAAGTCCAAGCATTGCCGACAGGGCTGTTACCAATCCAAACCCCTGCGCATAGGCTTCAAACACTCTGTACTCCTGCTACTCGCGTCGACCTTTGCAAACACTGTGCTGCTCCTCAGTTCCCTCAAGACCGGAGAGAACCCATACATTAGCGACTCTATCAGAGGCGGGCGCGCCTTGCAGGTCGTCGAGCAGGGTTTGGCAACGCTCTTGCGCCTCGAAGTTGCTAAGAGGCTGCTTATAAAGGTCGGCGACAGTCAACGTACCATCATAACCCTCTCGCACCAGATAGATCATATTCTCGCGCGTGTGAGTACCAAAACTATTGATGTGGGCTTGAAGGTTGGTTGCGCTGGCATAAACTGGCGATTCGACCGAGGTTGCTGCATTACTCAGGGTCGCTGCTAACGCCAGAATTAGCCCTAATACAGCACTAATCGCCAGGCCTACGGCCCAGCCAATCAGTTCAGGCGAAACGGCTGTAGATCTCTGCCACATTTACTTTGGCTCCATATTTCGCTGCCAATAGATACATGCCACCCATCTTACGGTGCAGGAAGAGCACATCAGCTGGTGGTGTGTGCCAGGCGTTCGGATCACGACTGACCGACATACCGCGTTGTTGAATCCGCCGCGCAAGATCAGAGGCGCCGAAGTCATACTCACCCTCAGCCCTGAGCGGTTCGGCTGCCAGCATAAAGATATCCAGCACTACCTCTCGGTTAGCGACGTCAGCTCCTTTGGCGAAAAATCCAAGATCCTCCAGAGCGCCCTGCAAGCCTTCGCGCGACTCAGCGATGGCCATATCAATCGCGCGTTTGTAGCGAGCCACAAAGCGCTTATCAAAGGCTCGAACCGCACCAAAATCCAGCAGCACTAACTGGCGGGTTTCAGGGTGTACTTGGTAATTGGCAGGGTTAGGGTCTGTCTGCATCAGATTGAAATGGAGCATCTCGGTAAAGAAGAGCTCCAGCATAATCGCCAGCAAGCGCGCCGCATCGTCTGGGTGCTGTTCAAGCCAAGCGTCCAGCGCCTGAGCCTCAACAAAACTCATCGTCAGAATCTCTTTGCTGGTTAAGCGCTCGTAGCACTTGGGCATCTGCACTTGATCCTGCAACCTGAAGGCTTTCAGCGCCTCAGAGTACTGATTCAAATGACGCGCCTCAGCCAGGTAGTCCGCTTCCAGATGCAATTGGCGGCGAGCCTCCGCGATCAGATCATCCAAATCTAGGGAGCGAGGAATCAAGCCACTTATGCGCAGCAAGGAGACCACATTATCAATATCACTATCGATACTCTGGGCCACGCCCGGGAACTGAACTTTAATTGCGAGCTCTTCACCATTTTCCAGACGGGCTTTGTGCACCTGACCGATCGATGCCGCCGCAACAGGTTCGAAAGAGAAGTAGCTGAACTGATCCATCCACGCCTCACCCCAGTGTGACTCGAGGCTGTCGAGCAGCTGGGTTTTGGGCATAACCATCCCTTGCGCCTGAAGTCGTGCCAACACGGCTGCTAGTTCAGCCGGCAACAGCGTGCCCGCATCCATGGACAGTAGCTGCCCCATTTTCATCGCGGCACCGCGCATACGTGCCAATTTATCGGCAACATGCGCCAGGTTTTTCTGCGTAAGCACCAGTTCGCTGAGAGGAGCGCTCTCACCCTTCACCCAACGTTTGGAGCCTTCAGCCACTACATTACCCGCGACTCGCGTGGCCAAGCCACCGAGTTTCAGAAGTCTTGATGTGCGGCTTTTTGGGACGCGTGCCGCGCGCATGGTGTTGTCTGTTGTCATGCAAGCATATACGCCATGGATAGACACTCGGACTAGTCCTCTAGATCTGTTCTAAGGTGTTGTATTCACAGGATGCTAGCCTCAAACTAACTGCTCAAGTTTCAAGGAGCTGGCCATGGATAACTTCTTCGACAAAGGTTTAGAGATGCGTCGCAGTACGCTGGGTGCAGAATATGTAGACGAGAACCTAGCTGCAGCGGACGACCTTACTCGCCCCTTCCAAGAGGCGATGACGGCTTGGTGCTGGGGCTTTGGCTGGAGTGACGAAGCGATTGACCCGAAAACTCGCTCACTGATGAATCTGGCAATGCTCGGCGCGATGGGTAAAAGTCAGGAGTGGGCGACCCACTGCCGCGGGGCGCTCAATAACGGCTGTTCCGTCGATGAGATTCGCGCCGCTATCCACATGGTGGGTATTTACGCGGGGGTACCGGCCGCGATGGAGTGTTTCCGCCATGCACGCGCAGTACTCGAAGAGGCTGAAAAACTTTGAGTTTCAACTCCAGCCGTTCAAACAGAGAGACCCCCTTCGCTTTTTCTGGCGCTCTCTCTGAGGTCAAGGCTCTGTTCAAGCTGGCCTGGCCGATTCTTCTGGCTCAGTCATCAATGACTGCAATGAGCTTGGGCGATTCTTTGATGGCCTCGCACGCCAGCGCAGACGACCTGGCAGCTGTCGCACTAGGAGCATCCATCTGGCTGCCAATGCTAATCTCCATGAGCGGTGTGATGATGGCACTAACCCCGATCGTGGCATATTTAGTCGGCAGTAAAAACACCAGCGAAGTCCGCGCAGAGCTACACCAGAGTCTGATGCTGGCGTTGCTGCTGGGGTTGATCGCAGCGGTGATGATGCGCAACGCGACGCCCCTGCTCGCCTGGCTCGGAGTAGAAATTGAGCTCCAGGTCAAAGCGCAGAACTACCTTGACGCCATCAGTTGGGGCTTCCCGCTGATGCTACTGTTTCAGTCGATGCGCTCCTTTGCCGAGGCCTTCGGCCTGACACAACCGATGATGCGGATTGGTCTACTGGCGGTCGCACTAAACATCCCGCTCAATTATCTGTTCATTTTCGGTAAGTTGGGGCTGCCCGAGCTGGGCGGTGTCGGTTGCGGCTATGCCAGCAGTATCGCCTTTGCGGTGATGTTTATTGCCGGAGCACGGCTGCTGCGCATAAGCCCACATTTTCGGGCGATGGATCTGTGGAGCCGCAGTTGGAGACTGAACTGGATCCGAATGCGACATCAGCTTGCGGTTGGTTTACCCATCGCCTTTGCCCTGCTGATAGAGACCAGTATGTTCTGTTTTATCGCACTGTTGTTGGCAGACTATGGTGCGGTCGTGATCTCGGCGCACCAGATCACTCTGAGCATCTCGAGCTTCGTTTTTATGCTACCACTGAGCCTGTGCCTGGCTCTCACAATACGCGTAGGGCATCACCGAGGTGCCGGCGACCTAAGCTTGGCGCAGCGTACCAGTTACCTCGGTTTAGCCATCAGCCTAATCGTTGCGTTGACGAGCTTCTGTCTACTGCGCTTCCTCGCCGCACCTATGGCCGGATATTACTCGGATAACGCTGAAGTGATCGAACTAGCTGCCTATCTGCTCAGCCTTGCCTCTCTCTACCAGTTCTCCGACGCGCTGCAACTCGCTGCAACAGGCGCCTTGCGGGGCTTCAAAGAGACCCGTTCACCGCTCATTGTCTGCTTTATCGCTTACTGGGTTGTGGGCATACCCAGTGGTCACTACATGGCCGAATATCAAGGTTTTGGGGCATCTGGATACTGGCTTGGGATCCTGATCGGACTCAGTTTCGCCGCCGTACTTCTGGTACGACGTTTGATCAGAGTCACCCAGAATGCGCTTGCGCCCACTACTGCTTAGCTGCCTATCACTACTACTTGCCGCCTGCGGCGCCGACGAAGCCACCTCACTGGCTGATCGCTACGCCAGTCGAACTAGTAACGCGATAGATGTCGATATTGATTTGCAGTTGAAGCCGCCAGCAGAACTTTACAGTCCATTGGCCCCTAGACGGGAGCGTTTAGCCGAAGTGCCAGAGATTCGCGAAGGCCTGCTCGATCTCATCGACCTACGTCACTGCAACCTGATGCAACTGGTTAGCGAACGCAATACGAGTCTGGGGCGAGTTGCTAAGCCGTCACAACGTCTAATCTATGAGCTCAAGATCCTACCGGAGATCAACCGCTGTCTATCTGCCCTGAGTGGTGACGAGGAGAAGAGTGAACTTAGGACGAAACTTGAGCAGTATGCGCAGACTAAACGCGAGGGTTTCGCACCCCTGCTGCTCAACGCCATCTACAACACCGACGAGATGGAGCAGCACTTCTCCCTAGGCCAGCCCCCTATATCACCAGGAGATGAGGGCTACTTAGCACCCTTGGTAGAGTCGCTCGAACGATTTGGCCTACTGGCCCAATTAACTCAGCAACAGAACTGGCAGCCCCCCGAGTTTACCGAATCACTAGAAACCGCCTACGAGACACTTTATCGCACTGATTTTGGTGCCCGCTGGATCAGCTCCATGGCGCTGCTTACACAAACACTCAATCAGGCTAGCACCGGCATTGAACAGCGATTAGCGGGCCGTCCGATCTGCTTTAACCGCAAGCAGAACAGTAAATCAGAGATCCTCTGGAATGTATTTGTGAAGTTTTACGTCGGTGAACTCCAGCCTTACATTGCGCAGGTAGAGCGCGAAGGCAAAGAGTGGAGTCGACTCAACAAAGCAATATTGCAACCACTATCCGAAATACCAGAATCTAGACTTGTTGCCCTTTATTTTGAAACAGATGAGAGCTCACCACTCTGGGGCCCCTATTTACAAGCGAGGCAGCGACACACAACCGCTTGGCAGACCCTACTTGAGCAGTGTGACTTGCGTCCCGGAGCGTAATTTCACGATTCGGAAAAAATTTAAAGAACCGGTAAGACCAAAAGGGCGTATGCTCGTTCGTGCCTACTGATCTCTCCCTGAGGATGTGGACACTAGATCTCGGGGCCAACTATGGCCGGCCGGCCTGGCCTCCACCTGATCTAGCTTTACAGCGTTATACGGAAATACAACAAAAAGCGTAAACGAGGTTTAGACATGTCAAAGAAAACCGAAGATAAGGCGATTAACCGTCGCTCATTCCTCAAAGGCGGTGCAGCTGCCGGTGCCCTAGCAGCAGGTGCAGTCGCTGCACCAGCAGTACTTGCTGGCGGTCACGCAAAATCAATCACCATCAAAATGCAGTCTTCATGGTCAGCATCTGACATCTTCCAGGAGATGGCTCAGCAGTACGCTGATCGCGTAGAAGCGATGTCAGGTGGTCGCCTGAAAATCGAACTACTACCTGCCGGTGCCGTCGTAAAAGCCTTCCAGGTACTCGACGCGGTCCACGACGGTGTAATCGATGCAGCCCACTCTGTACCTGTGTACTGGTACGGTAAGAACAAAGCAGCGTCTCTGTTCGGTACGGGTCCTGTATTCGGTGGTAACGCCAATACCATGATGGGCT
>JAYQBD010000028.1:0-23055 GCA_038137135.1 Oceanospirillaceae bacterium
AAGTGCATATAACGAGGTTTATCGCGAATGAGTCACTTCCACAGTTTGAGCATCGTCGATCGCCGTCAGGAGACACGTGACTCCGTATCACTGGCCTTCTCTATTCCTGAAGCTCTGCGCGACAACTACCGTTTTCATCAGGGGCAAAACCTGACCCTCAAGGCGCAGATCAACGGTGAAGAGGTGCGTCGTTCCTACTCAATCTGCAGCGGGGTTGATGAGGGTGAGTTGCGTGTGGCGATCAAACGCGTTGCCGGCGGCCTCTTCTCCAACTTCGCAAATGATCAACTGCAAATTGGCGATACCATTGAGGTGATGGAGCCAACCGGGCACTTCTATATCGATATTGATCCGCAGCGCCAGGGTAGCTATCTAATGGTTGCAGCAGGTAGCGGCATCACCCCAATCCTGTCGCAGGTGAAGACCATTCTGACGCAGGAACCGAAATCGAACATCACCCTTCTATACGGCAACCGCGCGACCGGTTCGACCATGTTCCGTGACCAGCTCGAGGATCTCAAGAACACCTATATGGGACGCCTCAACCTGATCTTCGTCTTCAGCCGCGAACAGCAGGATATCGATCTCTACAACGGTCATATTGATGCGCAAAAGTGTCAGGCACTGTTTAGCCGCTGGATTGATGTTAAAGGGCTAACTGCGGCCTTTATCTGCGGCCCCCAGCAGATGACTGAGACGGTCAGTGAAGAGCTTATTAAAGCGGGCACACCCAGAGAACGCGTGCATTTTGAGCTGTTTGGCGCACAGATAGACGGCGCTAAACAGGCGGCGCGTGCTGAAGCGGCCCAGCGCGAAACACATATCTCAGAGATTGAGGTGATTCGTGATGGCCATCGCCGGACCTTTGAACTGGCGCAAAATAGCCAGAACCTGCTGGATGCTGGTAACGAACACGGTGCTGAATTGCCCTTCTCGTGCAAAGCGGGCGTCTGCTCAACCTGTAAATGCAAGGTAATCGAGGGTGAGGTAGATATGGATGTCAGCATCGGCCTCGAGGACTACGAGGTAAAAGCCGGGTATGTCCTCTCCTGCCAGTCCTACCCTATTTCCGATCGCGTTGTACTGGACTTCGACGAGATCTAACAGACAGCCTGATGTACGCAGCCTATTCACTCAGCCTTTTCAAAATAACGACAAAAGAGAGCTAAAAACCATGTCATCGACCCCAACACTGCAGAGCTTCATTGCCGGCGAGTGGATCGGATCTAGTACCAAGCAGCCACTCAACAGCGCGATCACCGGCGAAACGGTCTACTACACCCATGAGGAGAGCCTCGATTTTGGCCAAGCTGTGGATTTTGCCAAGAGCACTGGCCACAAATCCCTGCTGCAGATGGATTTTCAATCGCGCGCCTCGACGTTGCGCGCGCTCGGCAAGTACCTAGTCGAACATAAAGAGACACTCTACGCGATATCGGCTCATACAGGCGCAACACGTGCCGATAGCTGGATCGATATAGAGGGAGGTACGGCGACGCTGTTTGCCTACGCCAGTATGGGGCGTAATCAGCTGCCATCAGGCAACCTGATCCACGAAGGCCCCGCAACCCAACTTGGAAAAATTGGTCAGTTCTTCGGCTCGCATGTACTGGTCCCGCGCCAGGGTGTGGCGGTGCATATCAATGCGTTTAACTTCCCGATCTGGGGCATGCTGGAGAAGTTTGCACCCAACTTTATTGCAGGGATGCCGTGTATCGTAAAACCAGCCGCCCAAACCAGTTACCTCACTGAGGCGTGCGTGCGATTGATGCAGCAGTCAGGTCTACTGCCTGAGGGCGCACTTCAACTCGTGATCGGCGGTACAGGCGACCTGCTCAACCGGCTTGAAGGCCAGGATATTGTTACCTTTACAGGCTCGGCCATCACAGCCGCAATGTTGCGTGCTAATCAGAACCTGATTAATCACTCGATCCCCTTTAATGCCGAGGCGGATTCACTTAACTGTGCGATGCTGGCACCTGATGTAAAACCAGAGGACACCGAGTTTGATCTCTTCGTTAAAGAGGTTGCGCGCGAGATGACCGTTAAAGCGGGACAGAAATGTACCGCGATCCGTCGCATCCTAGTACCGGAGAATCTGATCGATCCTGTAAGTGAACGCTTACAAGCACGACTAGCCAAGACGACTGTTGGCAACCCTGCGGACGAATCCGTACGCATGGGCGCCCTAGCCTCTGCTGATCAGTGCGCTGATGTTTCACAGAAGCTAGAGCAACTTAAACAGAGCAGTGAAGTTGTCTTTGGTCGCGGTGCAGACTGCGCTCCAGAAGGTGTAGACGCGGCCGCTTTCTTCGAACCGACATTACTACTCAACACTAACCCTCAAGCCGAGGGTGGCGCACATGATATCGAGCCATTCGGACCAGTCAGTACTTTGATGCCCTATCGCGATACCGCAGAGGCGCTGGAGCTTGCAGCCCGTGGCAAGGGCTCACTGGTCACAACGCTGGTAACACGCGATCCACAAATCGCAGCTCAGGTGGTGCCGGCGATAGCCGTATGGCACGGACGTGTGCATATCCTCGATGAGCGCTCCGCCAAAGAGTCGACCGGTCACGGCTCACCCCTACCGATGCTTAAGCATGGCGGTCCAGGGCGTGCGGGTGGCGGCGAAGAGCTCGGCGGTATCAGCGGCGTGAAGCACTATATGCAACGCAGCGCAATTCAAGGCTCACCGACCATGCTCAGCGCAGTGACCAACGAGTATATTCGTGGCGCGGATCGAGTCGAGAACCCGATTCACCCCTTCCGCTTTAACTTCAATGAGCTGCAGATTGGACAGACCCTGCTGACCCACCGCCGCACTGTGACTGAGGCTGATATCGTCAACTTTGGTTGCCTCTCGGGCGATCACTTCTATATGCACTTTGATGAGGATGCCGCGCGCGACTCGATGTTTGAGAAGCGTATCGCGCATGGCTATTTCGTGCTGTCTGCAGCAGCCGGTCTGTTTGTGGACCCGGGCGTTGGTCCTGTACTGGCGAACTACGGCCTGGATACCCTGCGTTTTGTTAACCCAGTAGGGATTGGCGATACCATTCAGGCGCGCCTGACCTGTAAAACGAAGATTGATCAGGGCAAGACAACACCCAAAGGCGATCCGGTTGGTGTTGTCAGTTGGGATGTTGAGGTAACTAACCAGAATGGTGAGCTTGTCGCCAGCTACGATATTTTAACGCTCGTGCAGAAGGCGGGCTAAGACAAAGGTCTAGAACCAAAGATAATTAGTTGTACTTCACAACAATGTTGTAGTACAACAGTACCACTGTCAGATAAGCTGACGTGAATAACAATTACAAAGCACCAGTGAAGTAGTAACGCAGTGAAGACACCGGAATTAAAACCCTTCGCTACTCTGAAGGTTGAGATTGCACCGCCACAAGAGATCGGTGCTGCGCAATTCGGCACTCGCCGAGTGATTCCCATTATCGGTGGCACCGTGGTTGGTGACGGCTGGCAAGGACGCGTATTGGCTGGCGGAGCTGATTATCAGCGTATCGTTACACCTCGCCTAGCTGAACTCGATGCTCGCTACGTGCTCGAAACGGACGAAGGTGAAACCATCTTTGTTGCCAATCGCGCACTGCGTGCAGCCAGTGAGGAGGTAACCGCCAACATCATGGCTGGTGTACCGGTCGACCCCGACCAAGTCTATTTCAAATGCACCCCTATTTTTGAAACCTCAGCGGAACGCTTTCAATGGATTACCGAGCGCCTGTTTATCGGCACCGGCATCCGTCGTCCTGACTGCGTTGAGCTGATGTTTTTTGAAGTGCTTTAACTGTTTGATGAGATATCTGAGGAGAGCTCAACGTGACCAGAGCTGAGTGGTTGGACCAACATTACCCGGAACCTGGCCCGTTGCGATGGATCGCTTTTGGTCTAGAAATGGTGGCTGCGGCCGGACTCTTCTTCTTGATGATCCTGACTGTTGCCGATGTTGGTGGGCGTTATCTATTCAACAATGGTGTTGATGGCGCTTTTGAGATCACCCAGTTGGGGCTGGCCATTATTATTTTCGCCGAGATGCCCGTCGTTACCTGGCGTGGCGGTCACATTCTCGTTGACCTACTCGACAATATCCTCGGCCCCAAACTGGTTCGCCTGCTATCAATGTTTGCCGCGCTCGCGATCTCAACTTCTTTTTACGTAGTCGGTGTTCGCATCTGGCAACTCGGCGCTCGTAAGCTGCGTCGCGGCGAAGTGACCGAGTATCTCGAGCTGCCGGTCGGCTACCTCATCGAGTATATCGCCATCATGAGTTGGTTCACTGCCTTGGGCATGATCACGTATGGCATGTACCGCATCATCAAGTCAGCGAAATAAGGAGCAGATAACATGGAAGCTGTCGTTATTGGTTTTGCTCTTCTAATTTTCCTGATTCTTGTCGTGCGTATGCCGATTGCCTTTGCTATGGCAATTGTCGGATTTTTTGGCTTTGCGATTCTGCAGGGCCTCACGTTTGAAAACATGTTCGACTTCCGCTGGAAAGCCTCGCTAACACTGGCATCGAACCGTGTTATTGAGACGGCGCAGGAGTACGGGCTATCAGTGGTACCGCTGTTTATCCTGATGGGTAACTTCGTAACGCGATCCGGCCTATCTCACGAGCTCTACAACGCTGCTTATACCTTCCTCGGCCATCGTCGCGGCGGTCTGGCGATGTCGACCGTTGTGGCCTGTGGTGGTTTCTCAGCCATCTGTGGCTCGAGCCTCGCAACCTCAGCAACAATGGCCAAAGTTGCGCTGCCACCGATGCGTAAATTTGGCTATGCAGACTCTTTAGCAACCGCTTCAATTGCTGCCGGTGGCACCTTAGGTATCCTCATTCCCCCTTCAGTCATTCTCGTTATTTATGGCCTTCTGACTGAAACCAGTATCCGCGAGCTGTTTGCCGCCGGCTTCATTCCGGGTCTCTTGGGCATCATCCTCTATATGGCTGCCGTGCGCTGGGTCGTTATGCGCAACCCTAAATCAGGCCCCGCTGGCGAACGTTCGACCTGGGCAGCGCGCATCAGCGCACTCAAAGGCATTTGGGGTGTACTGCTGCTATTCACTATTGTAATGGGTGGTATCTATCTGGGTGTCTTCACACCGACGGAAGCCGCGGGTATCGGTGCGGCTGGTGCATTTGTGATAGCACTAGCACGTAAAAAACTGACAGTCGTTTCAACCTACGAAGTGCTCTCTGATACAGCTCGCACGTCAACCATGCTCTTTGGTGTCATCATCGGTGCGCTGATCTTCTCAGACTTCATTAACCGCGCGGGCCTACCAACCTTCCTGTTGGAATTTGTGCAGTCACTCGATGTCTCCCCGATGGTCGTTATCTTGGTGATTCTAGGGATCTACATCCTGCTGGGCATGGTGTTTGAGAGCCTATCGATGCTGCTGTTGACCGTACCTGTGCTCTACCCTCTGGTGGACAGCCTCGGTTTTGACCTTGTCTGGTACGGCATTGTGGTTGTGGTTGTCACCGAGATCAGCCTGATTACACCACCTGTGGGCATGAACGTCTTTGTATTGAGCGCCGTGCTGCGAGATGTACGCACCGGTACCATCTTTAAAGGTGTAACTCCCTTCTGGTGTGCGGATATTGTTCGCTTGGCGCTAATTGTCGCCTTTGTACCGATCACTCTATTTTTGCCGGAGCTGCTCTATCGCTAGCGGGTTCGACTAAGGTGCAGTGGAAGTGACTCGTCGAATCCCTTCTACTGCTTGATTGACTATAAAAATAACTCCACGAGGAACATAGAAAATGACTAACCTGAAATTGAAAGTTCTTGGCGCTGCTGTTGGTGCTGCAATCTCTTTCAACGCGATGGCCGAAACAACCATGCGTGTTGCAACCTGGCTGCCGCCGACTCACCCGCAGAACTCTGTTGCTATGCCTGCTTTCGCAAAAGCAGTTGAAGAGGCGACTGAGGGTCGCGTTAAAGTTGTGATCGAGAACTTCCAGGGTCACCCAAAAACTATCTACTCTTCAGTTGAAGATGGCATCATTGACGCTTCATGGGGCGTAAACGCTTACACTCCGGGCCGCTTTTCACTGACTGGTGTTGCAGAGATCCCTGGCGAAACAACAAATGCCGAAACTGCTTCAGTTGCACTGTGGAAAGTTCAGCAGGAGTTCTTTGCAGACGCGAACGAGTACGAAGGTCTGGAACTGCTGGGTATGTGGGTACACGCTCCAGGTGTAATGCACACTAAATTCCCTGTAAACAGCCTGGACGATCTGAAGGGCAAGAAGATCCGTCTTGGCGGTGGTATGGTCAATGACCTCGCTGCGCGTCTAGAAGTCACTCCAGTGGGCGGCTCAGCACCCAGCTCATACGAAAAACTGCAGCAGGGTGTTGTTGATGGTACCTTCCTGCCAATCGGTGAGCACAAGTTCTTCAAACTCTCTGAAGTGGCTAACCACCTAACAGTATTCCCAACAGCGCTGTACACCACTGTATTCAGTTTCGTTGCGAACCCAGAGTTTATGGAAGATCTGGATCCTGCAGATGCAGCAGCTATCCGGGCAGCGATGGGCGAAAACCTATCTCGCACCCAGGGTAAAATCTGGCAGGATATGGACGCTATCGGTATGACTCATGCACAGGAAGTGGGCACAAACATCCACATGGTTGACGTTTACGAGAAACTCGCCGTTGACATGAAGAACACTATGAAAGGTCTGGACAAAACTTGGATTGAGTCTGTCGCTGATCGTGGTGTAGATGCTGAAGCAGCACTGGCAGCGTTCCGTAGCTACCAGTAATCTCTTTGAGATTAAGCGGCACCCCTGCTTTGACAGGCGTGCCGCTTTTTTATGCTTCTCCTATTAAGCTATCGCTATGTGACAGGTGATCCTTATGGCAATGAACTCAAATTCTGAACAAGCACTTCTAGCAGGGATGATCGAGAACGCTCAAACGAATGTGCCGGTCACAGCCACACCACTCTCCCGGCTGCTCGATTACGTTATTTTGAGCGCAGAGAAAGGTCGCGTAGAGATGGCATTGACACTCAGCGAGCAGTTCACGCAGGGAAACGGTGTGATACAGGGCGGCGCTGCAACCATGGCACTAGACACGGGCCTCGCCTATGCCGCGCTATCCTCACTTGAAGCCGGACAGACGGTGATCACTGTGAATATGCAGACGCAGTTCTACCGTCCGGTCTACCCTGGCAGACAGCGAGTGCGGGCTTGGATTGATAAACCTGGCCGCAACCTACTCTTTTGTATTGCTGAACTGATTGACGACGAAGATCGAGTGCTGGCGCGGGCGGAATCCCCACTCTTAGTCACAGAATTGAATTAGGGTACGAGTGTTGTACGCAAAGCGTATTAGGCGACCAAAAAAGGGCCGCTACCTAGTACAGTAGCGGCCCTTTTTTACGGGTTCAGCACTCACTCAAGCACTCTGCTTGAGCTCCTCCTCGTCCTGGTAGCTATCGATTGATGGGCAGGAGCAGACGAAGTTTCGATCACCGTAGACGTTATCAACGCGGTTTACCGTAGGCCAATACTTCGCATCCAAACGCACGCCAGCCGGCGCAACGGCTACTTCGCGACTGTATGGACGATTCCACTCAGCCAATAGATCAGACTGGGTGTGCGGAGCATTCACCAGAGGGTTGTTTTCCAGCGGCCAGATTCCCTGCTCTACCTGCGCGATCTCAGCACGGATGCTAATCATAGCGTCACAGAAACGATCAAGTTCCGCGAGAGACTCAGACTCAGTCGGCTCAATCATCAGTGTGCCCGGTACAGGGAACGACATCGTTGGCGCATGGAAACCGTAATCCATCAAGCGCTTAGCCACATCCTCTTCAGAGATTCCGCTCGCCTCTTTTAGATCACGAATATCGATAATACATTCGTGCGCAACGCGTCCTGCATGCCCGCGATAGAGAACTGGGAAGTGCTCTTGTAGACGGTTGGCGATGTAGTTAGCTGACAGAATTGCAGTCTCCGTTGAGCGACGCAAACCCTCTTGGCCGAGCATACGATTGTAGAGCCAGCTGATTGGCAAAATCGCAGCTGAGCCATAGGTGGCTGCAGATACTGCACCGTTCTCAGCGGCGAGACCTGCAATCGGACTCACCTTATGGTTTGGCAGATGCGGCGCGAGGTGCGCTTTAACACCGATAGGCCCCATACCTGGGCCACCACCACCGTGCGGAATGGCAAAAGTCTTGTGCAAATTCAGGTGAGAGACATCACCACCCACATCACCTGGCTTAGCCAGTCCAACCATCGCATTCATATTGGCACCGTCGATGTAGACCTGGCCACCACGCTCGTGGATAAGGTCACAGATCTCACGGATCTGTTCTTCGAATACACCATGCGTCGATGGGTAGGTCACCATCAGACAGGAGAGTTCGGCGGCATGCTTATCCGCTTTTGCTCGCAGATCTTCAACGTCAACGTTACCCTGCTCGTCACAACCCACGACGACGATACGCATCCCCATCATTGAAGCGGTAGCAGGGTTAGTGCCATGTGCCGAAGAAGGAATCAAACAGACATCACGCGCGCCCTCGCCGATAGAGGCCTGGTACTTACGAATAGCCAACAGTCCAGCGTACTCACCAGAAGCGCCCGAGTTAGGCTGCATCGAAACCGCATCGTAGCCGGTAATCTCGACCAGCTGATCCTGTAGCTGACCGATCATCGTCAGGTATCCCTGCACCTGATCACGCGGCGCGAACGGGTGAATATTGGCGAACTCTGGCCAGGTCACCGGAATCATTTCAGTCGTCGCATTGAGCTTCATCGTACATGAGCCCAACGGAATCATACCGTGCACCAGCGAGTAGTCTTTGTTTTCGAGACGCTTCATGTACCGCAGCATCTCGGTCTCACTCTGATATGAGTTGAATGTTGGATGCGTCAAAATCGCATCAGTGCGACGCTGATCCGCCTGAATTCCAGTCGCAGCGCCAGCTTGGATTTCGGCATCAATGGCGGAAAGATCTAAACCATTTGGCGTGCCGGCAAAGATTGTCAGTAGCTCATCGACATCCGCCAGTGTGGTGGTCTCGTCCAGGGTGACGCCGAGTGTCTCACCGTCAATCCATCGCAGGTTACAGCCCGCTTCCAGCGCCCGATCATAAGCCGCCTGAGTCATTGAACCGGTCTGCACCTGCAGCGTATCGAAGTAACTATCGTTGCTCTTGATGCTCAACGCCTTCAGACCTTTAGCCAAAATAGCAGTCAAGCGGTGAACGCGTTCAGCGATGCGACGAAGACCTTCAGGACCGTGATAGACGGCGTAAAAGCTTGCCATATTGGCCAACAGTGCCTGCGCGGTACAGATATTGGACGTAGCCTTGTCACGGCGGATGTGCTGCTCACGCGTCTGCATCGCCATACGCAGCGCCTGTTTACCTTGTGAATCTACCGATACACCGATGATACGACCCGGTACTGAGCGTTTTAGCTTTTCACTGGCAGCAAAGAAGGCAGCGTGCGGACCACCAAAGCCCATCGGCACACCAAAACGCTGCGAAGAGCCCAGCACGACATCAGCGCCCAGCGAACCGGGTGACTTCAGAAGCACAAGCGCCATAGGATCAGCGGCGACACAGGTCATTGCATGCTGGGCTTTAGCCGCAGCAATGACTGACTCTAAATCGGTAATATTGCCGTAGGTGCCTGGGTACTGAACCAGCGCACCGAACACATCATGATCCGCGAGTTCATTAGCTTTGCCGATAATTAAAGTGAAGCCAAAATACTCCGCACGGGTGCGCAACACATCAATTGTCTGTGGATGCACATCGTCAGCGACGAAGAAGTTGTCGCTCTTCTTACGATTTGAACGCTTGCACAGAGTCATCGCCTCGGCAGCAGCCGTAGCCTCATCCAATAGCGATGCGTTCGCCAGATCCATTCCGGTCAGGTCCATCACCAGTTGCTGGAAGTTCAGCAGTGATTCAAGACGACCCTGAGAGATCTCTGGCTGGTAGGGAGTGTAGGCCGTGTACCAACCTGGGTTTTCAAGAACGTTACGCAGAATGACAGAGGGTACCAACGTATTGGTGTAGCCCATACCGATGTAGCTTTTGTTGACCTTGTTCTGTTTGGCCAAGGCTTTGAGCTCTTCCAGAGCCGCTTGCTCCGTAACTGACACACCGGTTGCTAGAGGCGTCGCCTGGCGGATCGCCGCTGGCAATGTCTGGGCCATCAACCCTTCAACGGAGTCGACACCCAGTGATTCGAGCATAGTCGCTTCGGCAGAGGCGTCTACACCGATATGGCGAGCGATAAATTCCTCGCCATTTACTAACTGTTCGATAGAGAGAGACTGTTCACTCATGATAACTACTCCGTGATCTTAGTCTTCGAGGGATGCCAGGTAATCCGCTTCTGACATCAGCTCGTCAAGTTCGCTTGGATCGCTCAACTTTAGCTTCAAGATCCAGCCATCTGTGTAGGGCTCGCTGTTCAGCAGTTCAGGGGCGTCCTCAAGCTCAGTGTTCACCTCGATCACCTCACCACTAACCGGTGCGTAAATATCGGACGCGGCTTTAACCGATTCAACTACGCCAAATTCGTCACCTTGGGAGAAGGTCGCGCCCACTTCAGGCAGCTCTACGAATACAAGATCGCCCAACGCCTCTTGCGCGTGATCAGAGATACCCATGCAGACCACGTCATCACCCTCGAGGCTGATCCACTCGTGCGATGCTGCGAATTTGTAATTAGCCGAAACGCTCATTTGAAACTCCTAAACTGCTTGCCTGATTAACAGGCAACTACATTAACTGCCAGACCACCCAAAGAGGTCTCTTTGTAATTGGATTGCATATCTCGACCGGTCTGCAGCATGGTGCTGATCACCGAATCCAGAGACACTAGATGTTTTCCGTCGCCACGCAGCGCCAAACGCGCCGCATTGATCGCTTTAACTGCGCCCATAGTATTGCGTTCGATGCAGGGAACCTGGACCAATCCGCCAATCGGATCGCAAGTCAGACCGAGATTGTGCTCCATACCAATTTCGGCCGCGTTCTCAATCTGCCCAACTGTTCCGCCCAACACTGCGCAAAGACCGGCTGCAGCCATCGAGCAGGCGACGCCAATCTCGCCCTGACAGCCGACTTCTGCTGCCGAGATTGATGCATTGCGCTGATACAGCAGCCCAACAGCGCCAGCGGTCAGTAGAAACTCAGCTATCCCCTCGTCAGTGGCTGCGGTAGAAAACTGCAAATAGTAGTTCAGCACGGCCGGTATAACCCCAGCAGCACCATTTGTCGGCGCGGTCACTACGCGCCCGCCTGCAGCATTCTCTTCATTGACCGCCATCGCGTAGAGGCTCACCCAATCCATCATTTCGAACTGATCTACACTGCCTCGTCTTGAGCGTTCGGTTAACTCTTTGAAGAGTGCTGGGGCACGACGACGCAGTTTTTGCGGCCCAGGCAATACCCCGCTGGACGCACAACCACGTTCAATTGCACTTTGCATGACATCCCAGATCTTCATCAGCTGTGCATCGATATCGAGCCCTGGATGTAAGGCTGCTTCATTGGCGCGCATTAGTTGCGCGACGCTCAAGCCGTTCTGGTCGCATAGCTTCTCTAGTTCAATCGCATTAGCGAAGGGGAAAGGCACATCGGGAAGAGTCGACTGGGTCTGCTGAAGAACTAGCTCGTCACGGCTACAAACAATACCGCCCCCGATGGAGAAAAAGGTGCTCTCATGCAACACCATGCCGTTACTATCAAAAGCGAGGAAGCTCAGGCCATTGGCATGTTCCGGGAGAAAGGTCTGTTTATTGAAACAGAGATCAGTCTCTACGGTGAATTCCACTAACGTACTTCTACCCAGCTTGATCTGCTTAGTGGCAGCAACAGCGTCCAGCAGGCTGGCAACATTCGCCGGATCAATTTGATCGGGACGCTCGCCCAGCAGGCCTAAAATGACAGCAGAATCGGTCGAGTGCCCTTTACCGGTCAGGGCCAAGGATCCGAACAGATCGACCCTGACACGCTTTACTTGAAGTAGCTCACCCGCAACGCTCAACTCGTCCAAAAACCTACGGGCGGCCACCATGGGGCCCACAGTATGTGAGCTCGACGGACCGATACCGATCTTAAATAGGTCAAACAAGCTAAGTGTCATGGTGAAACACCTCAATCTAGATTGCGCAAAATTACCACTCAAGCCTCTCTCAATCAATGAAAAAGTTTCTTATAGGAAATATATGATACTATCGAGGGAATTTTGGCTCAGATCGTCTCTTAATATTCTCCTAAGAATCATTTAAAGATAGACTAGCCACGAGATTTCAAGAGCTCGCAAAGGGCTTCCAGTGACCAACGGATGGTCAAATACAGGACAGCAGAATGAGCACGCAACCGCAGATGAAAATTACCAGCAACAATGTCGAATCGACGGTTCAACCCCTCGCTTTGGGTAAACGTGTTAAAGAGCTGCGTCTGGCACAAAATCTCACGCTAGAACAGGCGAGCCAACTCACTGGCTTGGCGCGCTCAACACTCTCAAAGATTGAAAATGAGCAGATCTCACCAACCTTTGCCGCCGTCTCAAAACTCGCACAAGGCCTCGGTATTGCTCTACCTCAGCTGTTTACAGAACCTAAAAATGAAAACATAAAACCCGCTCCCAGCGCGGGCCGCCGTGACATCACTCGTGCAGGCACAGGCAAGCCCCATCCCACACCCACCTACGAGCATGAACTGCTCGCTACGCAGTTATCCAACAAGAAAATGGTGCCGTTCAAAACCAGTGTCCACGCACGGGATTGGAACGATTACTCTGACTGGGTGCGTCATGAGGGTGAGGAGTTTCTCTATGTTTTAAGCGGCTCGATCATTCTCTACACCGAATTTTATGAGCCGATCGAACTCAACCAAGGCGATAGCGCCTACTACGACTGCGAGATGGGCCACGCTTTGGTTTCTACTAGTGAAGTAGACGCAGAGGTCCTCTGGGTGACAGCCTGATGACTCTTTTTTGATCAATTTTCACTTGCATCAGCAAAGGTGCACCGCTATTTTGTTTCCTATTGGAAACTTTCATCATTTGAACGAAACAGACATTTAGACTGTCGAGCGCAGGAGTAAACGATGAGCGAGCAGCTTAAACGCACGCCTTTATATGACCTTCATGTTGAGATGGGAGCCAAGATGGTGCCCTTCGCAGGCTACGAGATGCCGGTGCAGTATCCTCTCGGTGTGCGCAAAGAGCACCTTCATACGCGCGACCAAGCAGGCCTGTTCGATGTCTCCCATATGGGTCAGGTTCGTGTATCAGGCGAGCGTGCGGCAATCAGCTTTGAGTCAATCGTGCCGGTTGACGTTTGCGATCTACCCAAGGGTAAGCAGCGCTACGCGATCTTCACTAACGATCAAGGCGGCATCGAAGATGACCTTATGGTGACGAACTTTGGTGATCATCTCTACGTCGTGGTAAATGCTGCCTGCAAGCAAGCCGATATCGCCATGATGCAGGATAAACTCGATGCCGAAGTCGTTGAACTGGCGGATCGTGCCCTCGTTGCGCTTCAAGGCCCAGCAGCCGGTAAAGTCCTCAAACGCCTCTGCCCAGAGAGCGCCGATATGGTGTTCATGGACTCACGCTATCTGAGCGTAGAGGGTGTAGATTGCATCGTCAGTCGTTCGGGCTATACCGGTGAAGACGGATTTGAGATCTCAATCCCGGCAGATCAGGCTGAAGCGCTTTGCCGACTGATCCTGGCTCAGCCCGAGGTCGAACTGATTGGCTTAGGCGCACGTGACTCGTTGCGCTTGGAGTCAGGCTTGTGCCTCTACGGACATGATCTGGACCCCACTACAACCCCCGTAGAGGCCAGTCTGCTTTGGGCTATCAGCAAAGTCCGTCGCGCCGATGGCGAGCGCGCGTACGGTTTCCCCGGTGCAGACATTATCTATCAACAGATTGCAGAGAAGAACTACAGCCGCAAGCGAGTCGGCTTAGTCGCTCTGGGCAAAGCACCTGTTCGAGAAGGTGCGACGCTGCTTAACGCTGACGGAGCGCAAATTGGCGTTGTTACCAGCGGAAGCTTCGGCCCGACAATCGAAAAGCCGATTATCATGGCCTACATCGAGCCAGCCTATGCAGCTGTCGATACTGAAGTCTTTGCCGAAGTACGTGGTAAACAGCTTCCACTGCAGGTGTGCAAAATGCCGTTTGTCGAGCAGCGTTACTACCGCGGCTAGTTCGCAACCAAGCGTCACCCTATCCAGCCGCAACGACCGTTGCGGCTTTTGCATCTATTCGAAGATCGGCGAGCTCAATTCATCGGCAAAGTTACTCTGCAGCAACCGCTTAACCAATGTCTCAAACAGCTGCGCCGCCGGCGTTAAAGGTACGCCCCGCACACGCACAATACCAAGCTTAACGAGCGGCGGAAGCGGAGTGATATTGAAAGGGACAACACCACTGCCCGATTTGGGATCAGTGATATAGCGCACCGGAGCCAGTCCAATCAGATCAGAGTGGCGCATCATCTCCAGCATGATCTGTGGGGAGGTACACTGCACGACCTCTTTCGGCCGCTGGAACCCCTGCTCATCAAGCCAATCTAAAAAAACATTTGAGCTACTTCCTAGGGTCTGATTGAGAACCCAAGGCGCCTCTAACAGCTCGCTCCAGCTAATAGCACCCGCTAGCGGATGTCCCTCGCGTCCAGCCACTGCATTGAGTACATCGGCCAATGGTTCAAACACCAATTCACTGGGAAGCGCTGCCTGTGAGGCTATGGCAACGCCAAAGTCGAGCCGCCCCTCGATCAGGCCCGGCACAATACTGGTCAGCAGACCCTCAGTGAATACCAACTGGGCATCCGGCATCTGCAGTTTGAATTGACGATAGATATCACCGAGAATCGTTGCAGCCACAACCGGAGTAATCGCCACAGCGACCTTAGCGCCTTTGCCACCGCTAATCTGACGCACCTCCTGCTGGGCGCGTTCGATGGTCTCAACGATTAGGCGAGCGCGTTTTAGTAGCGCCTCGCCGGCAGGAGTAAAACTGACACCGCGATAACTACGATTCAGAATCTCTGCCCCGAGAGACTCCTCCAGCTCCCGCATCGCCCGAGTCAGGGCGCTCTGGCTGGTGTTCATCAACTCTGCCGCGCCTCTAATGGAACCCGTATCAGCAATTTTGACCAGTGCAAGTATCTGCTGTTGCTTCATTTTAGTGACACCAAATTTAGATCACCTAGTTGCTTTTGAGTCTTTTGATAGATCATAGATGAGATATATTGACGTTACAAACAAGAAAAATTCATTGAATGATTATGACCAAATACGAGCTACCTACAGAGTTAATGCGCGAATGGCGTCATCAGATTCACGCCAACCCAGAGCTAGGTTTCGAAGAAGAGGCGACCAGTGCGCTGGTTCGTGACCTGCTGACAAGTTGGGGCTACGAAGTCACTTCAGGCTTCGCGATCACCGGTCTGGTTGGCCAGCGTGTTTTCGGAGACGGTACCGGCCCTAAAATCGGTATTCGCGCTGACATGGACGCCCTTCCTCTTCAAGAGGAGACAGGCCTCCCCTACCAGAGTCGCAATCCTGGAAAGATGCACGCCTGCGGTCATGATGGACACACGGCAATTCTGCTTGGCGCGGCGAAAGCGATATCAGAACTCGATGTCGATGGATTCAACGGCACGCTAAACCTTATCTTCCAACCCGCTGAAGAGGTTGGCGGTGGCGGCGGCGCACAGCGCATGATGGAAGACGGACTATTCGATAAGTTCCCATGCGATCTGATATTCGCCCTACACAACTACCCTGGCGTTCCAGTGGGCAGTCTGGCATTCCGTCCGGGTCCATTCATGTGCTCATCGGATCTTGTAAAGCTCACCTTTAAGGGCAAAGGCGGTCACGGTGGCCTGCCTCACATGGCGATCGATCCGACTCAACCACTGGCCGGCACCATCAGCGCCCTGCAGAGCATTGTAGGACGCAATATTGATCCAATGTATACCGGCGTAATCAGCGTCGGAAAAGTACATGCGGGCCACAGCTACAACATTATCCCTACTACCGCCGAGATTGAGCTGAGCGTACGCGCACTTCAACGCGAGGTGCGTGAAACACTTGAAGCGAGAATTCGTGAACTGGCCGACTTCCAGGCAAAGTCGTTCGGCTGTTCAGTCCAGATAGATTACAAGTTTGGATACCCCGTCCTAGTGAATGACAGCGCGGCAACCGAAGAGATTATCGCAGCTGCATCCAAAGTATTCAGCACGGCAGAGGTTGATGCACAAGCACTCCCTCTGACCGGTAGCGAAGACTTCGCCTACATGTTGCAGCAGGTACCTGGGTGTTACCTGCTGATCGGCAACGGTGATAACGGCCACTCCGGTGGCGAACGTGTTGGGCCGTGCAGCGTGCACAATCCACACTATGACTTCAACGACGAATCGCTCTCTACGGGTGCCCAGCTATGGCTGGCACTCTGTGAGCATTTTTTCCACGACCAAAACCGATAGAATCTAACCGAGAGGACTGACCTATGAACCTAAAAACAAAAATAGTAGGCGGTGCAGCACTAACAGCGCTAGCAACCACACTATCATTCAACGTAAACGCAACAACACTGACAATGTCTAACTGGGTACCACCGGCGCACTTTGTCAGTGGCATCCTGAAAGATTGGGCTGAAGATGTTAACGAAGCGACCGAGGGTCGCGTCACTGTTCGCATCCTGCCAAAAGCTGTTGGTAGCCCACCACAGCATTGGGAACTGGCACGTAAAGGCGTTGCTGACATCACCTGGGGTAACTGGACATACGAACCAGAACGTTTCAAAGCTGTATGGTTTGCAGAAGTGCCATTCACCGGTGACAGTGCTGAAGCTTCATCACAGGCACTCTGGGATACGTACAACACGCATCTGGCGTCAAATCCGGTCTTTGACGGCGTAAAAGTGCTAGGTGTAGGCACACTGGGCCCTGGCGTTATCAACCACGGCACTGCTGAGATGTCTAAACCTGCTGACTTCGAGAACCAGAAGTTCCGCATGGGCGGTCCGATCCAGAAAGTTCTGATCGAAGGTCTAGGAGCTATTCCAGTTGCGGCGCCAGCCACCAAAGCCTACGAAATGCTAAACAGCGGCGTTATCGATGGTTCACTCCACCCAATGGAGTCCGTAGTTAACTTCCGTGTTGACGGCGTCCTGAACCACCACACTAAGATCCCGAATGGCTTCTACGATGCGGCGTTCTTCCTCGCAATGAACGAAGGCAAATGGAACACGCTGTCTGCTGCTGATCAGGAAGCGGTAATGGCAGTATCTGGTGATGCATTCGCGCGTCTTTGGGGTTCAACCTTTGACACTCAGAGTGCTGACGCTGAGGCGAAACTGAAGGCGGAAGGTCATCAATTCCATGCACCTTCACAGGAGTTGATGGACATGATCATCGCTTCTCGCCAAAAACTGCTTGAAGAGTGGGCTGCTGAAGCGAAAGATTTCGGTGTTAACAGCCCATGGGAGGTCGTTAAGTACCACCGTGAGCGTTACGAGTCTTACGCTACTAACTAAGCAATACGACTAAAATTGCGGCTACCTTGGTAGCCGCTTTGCAATATGGGGAAGTGCGATGAGTACTTTAATTAGCAGGTTGTTCAAGGTGATTGAGGTTGTACTAATCCTATCACTACTTGCGATGGTCCTACTGACCTTTGCTGATGTTATTGGACGGCGTTTCTTTAATGCTCCGATCTACGGCGCGCATGACCTCACTGAACACCTAATGGCAATCATCGTCTTCTCCGGCTTACCACTGTTGACTGCGGCTCGTGGACACCTCTGTGTCGACCTACTCGACCGCTTTCTGATGCGCGACTCCATGCGCTGGTGGCACTTACTTATCCAACTGCTGGTAGCAGCCGTTTTAGGCCTGATCGGTTACCAGTTTATCGTCGCTGCTAAAGACGCCGCAGACATCCTAGAAGTAAGCCACGAACTGCTGATTCCGCGCGCTTACATGTACTACCTATTTGCTGTTGGCGCTTTTGCAGGCGCCCTGGCGAGTCTACTTCCAGCGCGTCGCCACAACGATGTTCACACGGAGGAGGCGCTATGACTCTGGGTATAATTTGTCTGGCTGCGGTACTACTACTCGCATTTTTGCGCGTACCTCTGGCCTTCTCTCTAATGACCGTTAGTTTTTTCGGTATCGCTTGGGATTATGGATACTCAACCTCAATCACCATGCTATCGATGACAATTTCTGACGCGGTCTTCTCTTATGACCTAGCGGTTGTACCGCTATTCATACTAATGGGAAACATCCTATCGAAGACCGGAATAGCAGCGGACTTGTTCCGCGCAGCTAACGCTTATCTTGGCCACATCCGCGGCGGTTTAGCACTGTCTACCATGGTAACTTGCGCCGGTTTTAGCGCGGTTTGTGGATCAAGCCTAGCGACCGCGGCCACCATGTCAAAGGTCGCCTACCCAAGCATGAAGAAGTACGGCTACTCAGACTCGCTCGCGTCAGCCTCGATTGCCGCAGGTGGCACGCTTGGCATCCTGATTCCCCCATCGATCATTTTGATGATCTACGGCATTCTGACGCAGACCAATATTGGTGAGCTGTTTATTGCCGGCGTTATCCCCGGCCTGCTCGGGCTCGCCTTCTATATGCTCGCGATCTACGTCGTGGCGATCCTGCGCCCAGAACACGCTCCGCGAGGCGAGCGTTCGAATGCGGCTGAGAAGGTCAAATCCCTCAAAGGTGTATGGCCCTTCTTTGCGCTGTTCCTGCTGATCTTTGGCGGCATCTACGCCAAGTTTTTTACCGCGACTGAAGCTGCAGGTATGGGCGCAGGTTTCGCGTTGATTATTGCTCTGCTGCAGAAACGCATGACCTGGGAGAGCTTCAAACACATCTTCCTTGATGCGTCATTTACATCGGTGATGCTCTACTCAGTACTCTTCGGTGCAATGTTGTTTGCCAAGCTTGTATCCTTCTCAGGTCTAGCAGAAGGGATCCTCGCAGCCGTCGAAGCTTCGGGGCTGAGCGGTTTCGAACTGATCGCGATCATTATGATCATCTTCTTACTACTTGGCTGTGTGATGGACTCACTAGCGATTATTCTAATCTGTGTACCACTGTTTGTACCGATTGTACTCGCTAACGGCTTCGATCTGATCTGGTTCGGCATCATCGTCGTTGTCGTGACTGAAATCGCCCTGATCACCCCGCCGATTGGTATGAACGTCTTTGTACTTAAAGCGACGCTACCCAACGTCTCCTTTGCGGCAATATTCCGCGGACTGGTGCCATTTATCTCTGTCGATCTTGCCCGCCTGATACTGCTGATCGCTGTACCGAGCCTATCCCTGGCGCTAGTGCAAGCGATGAGATAATCCGTTTTAGGATCTAAATAAGCCGCTTTAATGAAGCGGCTTTTTTATTGTAATAAAATCCCATTGTATTCAATGCTTTATTGAAGGATTGTTTAAAAAATAAACTGTTGCCATCTACGTAAACATGCACTATAGTGCATCTTATGACTTGACCGGGAGAGAGCGTAAAGCGTCATTCGCCCGCGCCGCCGAAGGAGCATTTGCCCCCGCAAACTCTCAGGTAAAAGGACCGGCAAGTTCAATCACATCCGAAGAGCGATCTGTAGCACTTTTTAGATCCACCGAAGGAGCAAGCGCAGCAGTCAGGGGACCGCTGTCGTGAATCTCTCAGGTACCATGACGGAGGGGGTAGCCGGACACACTGGGCAGTTCAGCCCGTCACTGTGGGTCCGCAAAATAAGAGTGCACTTCTATGAGAACGATCGCTGTATTAGGCGCCGGTATCACCGGTATTACCACTGCTGCAAAACTTCACGAACAGGGTTTCGATGTAACGGTAATCGACCGTCAGCGCTACGCTGCGATGGATACCAGTTTTGCTAACGGTGGGCAGTTATCTGCTTCCAATGCTGAGGTGTGGAACACGTGGTCAACCATTCTGAAAGGGCTTAAGTGGATGCTCCAGTCAGATGCACCGTTACTCGTGAACCCCAAACCCTCATGGCATAAGATCAGCTGGATGCTCGAGTTTATGGGCAACATACCCAACTACGAGCGCAACACCATCGCAACCACAGAACTCGCTGTCGCCTCACGTGCCCACATGCGCGAGCTAGCTGCACGGTGGGGTGTAGAGTATGACTCATCAGACTGCGGAATATTGCATTTTTACTCTGAGCGAAAGGATTTCGAACATGCTCGCCGAGTGAACAGACTACTGGCTAAAGGCGGCCTCGAGCGATTTGAGCTCTCCCCTTCTGAGATCATCGAAAAAGAGCCACAGCTGCGCGGCGACTTTGTTGGCGGTTTCTGGACACCCAGTGATTTCACCGGTGACATCCACAAGTACGCATTCGGCCTGGCTGAAGCGATCCGCAAAGCGGGCGTGAAGTTCATGATGGAGACCGAACTGGTCGATGTAAAAACCTATAACGATGGCGTTAAACTGACGGATGCCAGCGGCAACGCGCATGAGTTTGACGGGATTGTCGTCTGCTCCGGTGTCGGCAGCCGCGCGCTCGCAGCTAAGCTCGGTGATCGCGTTAATATCTACCCTGTCAAAGGTTACTCCATCACCGTGAACCTGCGTGACGAACAGAGCCAGCAGAGCGCTCCAATCCGCTCACTGCTGGATGACAAAGCGAAAATTGTGACCAGCCGTTTGGGCATCGATCGTTTCCGCATTGCTGGTACCGCTGAGTTCAATGGCTACAACCGTGATATCCGCGCGGACCGCATCAAACCACTCGTCGAGTGGTGTCAGCAATACTTCCCAGGTGTATCGACCGAGAGCGTTGTGCCTTGGGCTGGCCTACGTCCAATGATGCCAAACATGATGCCTAGGGTAGGGGCAGGACGCCGTCCAAATGTCTTCTACAACACGGGCCACGGACACCTTGGTTGGACGCTGAGCGCCGCAACTGCAGATATCGTGACAACTGCAGTGGTCCAAGCTTATCAGGGCAACGAGCAGGTCAGTCCGATTGCCGTTTAAGAAGAATTTATTGAATTGGAGAAAATTATGTTAACCGTTACACGTTTAGATATTGCCGATGCTAGCGTCCTTATCGAGGGTGCTCGTATTAAAGCTCAAGAGATCGGCGTCCCTATGTGTATCTCAATTGTGGATGAGTCCGGCAACCTTATTGCGTTTGAGCGCATGGATGGCGGCAAGATCACCAGCGTCACAATTTCGCAAGACAAAGCGTTTACCGCGGCCGCCGCGAAAAAAGCAACGCATGAATACAATGCTGTATGCCAGCCAGGATCGTTGGTATTTGGTATTCATACTGCGCTGGGTGGTCGTCTTTGTGTTGTCGGTGGCGGTCTGCCAATCGAACATGATGGTCAGGTGGTCGGCGGTATCGGACTGAGCTCTGGCACCCCTGCGCAGGATATGGAGTGCGCGCAGGCTGGCATAGATTACTGGCGCTCTAAGCTTTAATTATCATTTCAAGATCAACGGGGAGTCCGGCACACTAAAGAAATCGGTCGCATCAGCGGCCTAACCGCCGGACAGCCTCTCACTAGCAATCATCTTCACGACGTCATCCCCTCACCTATATATTTTAGAGTTATATCTTTTTATTTTTTTAATACTTTACAGTTATATATAACTTCAACATAATCGCTCCACTAATCAACCGGAGGGATCCCGAAATGAAATTCTTCTCAACCCTACTCTTAGCTCTAAGCTTTGTATTCGCAGGTACTGTAGCCCAAGCTGACTCTGGATATGCCAAGCAGAAAGTGGTTTATCACGTTAACTACAACGACGCCAAACGCTCAATCGGTGCAATGCGTAATGCACAGAACCATATCAATGCGTTGGGTGAAGACAACTACGAGATCCAATTCGTACTCCACGGTAATGGTGTAGAGCTTCTTCGCTCAGTCGTTAATGAAAATAGCGATGCCGCGGGCCGAGTTGACTCACTTCGCGCTCAGGGAGTGGAGTTTAAGATCTGCGCCAATACGCTCAAAGGCCGCAAAATTGCACTCGAAGATCTCTACTTCGCTGATAACAGCGACGTTGTTCCGTCCGGCGTAGCTGAGATCGGTAAACTGCAGCAGGAAGGTTTTGTATACTTGCGCCCATAGGCGACAAGCGATGAACACCTGATATTGCTCAAACGGGGCGACTTCTCCAGTCGCCCGTCACTCACAGAAGAACACGAACTCATCCAAGCTCTGGCGCTCTGAACGAAGGCTATTGATAGCTGCATCAGCGTCAGCGTAGCCAACAGCCATTCCGCAGGCGAGCATTAACTCTTCAGGTGGCTGTATCTGTTTTGCAAGGGTTTGGTGCAGCCCGGTCCAATAGCCTTGGGCACAAGTAGCGATGCCGCGCTCTTCAAACAGAAGCATTAGGGTTTGGATGAACATACCCAGATCCATCCACTGCCCCTGACTCATGCTGCGATCGATGTAGAAAAAGAGTCCCAAGGGTGCCCCGAAAAGCTCAGCATTCTTGGCAAACTGCGCAAGGCGACCTGCCTTATCAGAACGCTCAACGCCGATGGTTTTGTAGAGTGCTTCGCCCACCTCAAAGCGCAAAGTACGGTAAGGCTCTTTCAGTGGGGAGGGATAGACAAAGTACTCAGGCTCTTCCCAACCTTGGGTTGTGATTCGCTCAACGGCATCACGCTTGAGGCTCTCCAACTTTTCTCCCGACACTACAAAGACTCGCCAGGGTTGAAGGTTTCCGTTCGACGGCGCTCGAGCAGCCAACTGCAAGACTTCTCGCACGAGCTCGGCCGGCACAGTCTCCGGTTTGAAAGCTCGACAAGTTACTCTCGATTGAACAGCCTGTGTAACTTCCATACGGACTCCAGAGAGAAAAAAGTTGTAGATACAATTACTGTATTTGTCAGTTATTATATCTGTCAGTGTTTTATAGCGGAACAGCAGTATGACGCATTCTGAAATGAATCAAGAGAACGACCGAGAGCAAGAGAGGCTCTCACTTGGATCGATGGAGGACCTATTGGCCTACCGTC
>JAYQBD010000029.1:0-22363 GCA_038137135.1 Oceanospirillaceae bacterium
GTAAGCATGTGGGATTAGTTATCGGTTCAGATCTGGCCAAGGATAAACTGATGAATCTGGGTATCGGTGAACGCTTGCCGCTCGAGAACTTTACCCATTCTCGGACAGAGGCGCTGCGCCGGGCTGTTGATCTGGTCGAAACGCCCGAAACTAATCAGGGCGTTTAAACACCAGTAGCCGGGTGTCAATGGTCTGACGCGTTTCGCCATGCTGGTTTTTGGTCTCTACGTGTATCTGCATGGTGCCGCGATCGGGTTTGGAGCGCGATTCGGTTAAATCTATCACCTCAACTTCGATATGCAAAATATCGCCAGGTCGCGTCGGGCTGAGCCAACGCAGGTCGACGCCGCCTCCTATGACGCCTGTCGCAATCGGTAAGGTCTGCGCCATCAATCGCATGGTTACCGACCCTGTATGCCAGCCACTAGCGGCGAGTCCCTCAAAAAAGGTCTTTTTGGCCTGCTCATGATCAAGGTGAAAAACCTGAGGGTCGTAGTGCTCGGCAAAGGCGATGATACGCTCCTCGGTCATCTCATACTCTTCGCTGATAAAGCGTTCGCCAACATAGAGATCTTCAAAGTATTTCATCTGCGTAATTCCGTTAATATGGTGTCAGTCATTAGGCCGCAGGCCGGTTTGATATACAATTACCGAAGAGTACAAATGCGAGGATAAGGCGATGCGTGCACTCTTTTTGTCGATTCTGATGGTGCTCTCACTTGGTCTGAGGGCCGAAACCTTCAACGAGGTGATCTCCATGGACGAGCGCCCAGATGGAGTGGTGTTTGAGATTCTTGCCCCGAATGAGCGCAGCTGGACGAGGACTCAGCCGAAGCTGCTGCAGGCCATAGAGCAGCTCAAGCGCCGCTGGCCAGACATTGATATCGCCGTTGTCAGTCATGGTAACGAACAGTTTGCTTTGACCACTGAGAAGGCGAGTGTCTTCCCTGAGTTGCACCAGTCAGTACTGAATTTGGGCGAACAGGGTGTCGATGTGCACGTCTGTGGCACCTATGCTAGCTGGCGCGATATCAAACCTGAGGCGTTTCCAGACTATGTTGATGTCTCCGCCTCAGGCCCAGCCCAGATCAATGATTACAAAGCGCTGGGCTACGTCTTGGTGACCGATTTCGCTTTTTAGCTCGCTGCTTTTACCTCTGACGCCGTTGTTGATGCTAGGCGATCCTCGCGAATCATCTGCGAACCCTTGGCTGCAATCATGATGGTTGGCGAGCTTGTATTACCCGAGGTGATCGTTGGCATGATCGAAGCGTCAACAATGCGCAGTCCCTCAAGTCCAATAACACGCAGGCGGCTATCAACGACGGCCTGAGGGTCATCAGTTTTACCCATCTTGCAAGTACCCACCGGGTGGAAAATTGTTGTGCCCACGTCACCGGCTGCTTTAGCCAGCTCTTCATCTGTCTGATACTCAGTACCGGGTACAAACTCTTCTGGTTCAAACGGCTGTAGCGCCTGTTGCTGCACAATTTTGCGCGTCAAACGCAGACTGTTGGCCGCAACCTCTCGGTCGCGGTCTGTCGACAGATAGTTCGGGGCGATCTCAGGCGCGCTGTTCGGGTCGGTATCGGTGATTTTAATAGTGCCGCGCGAGGTTGGACGCAAATTACAGACGCTGGCGGTAAAAGCCGGGAATTTGTGCAGTGGATCGCCAAATTTATCCAGTGATAGTGGCTGCACGTGATATTCAATATCCGGTGTCTCTACCTTGTCATCCGAGTGGGCAAACATCCCTAGCTGACTGGGGGCCATTGTCAGAGGCCCGGTCTGAAAGAGGGCGAACTCCAGTGCCATCATCGCCTGGCCCCAGAGAGAGTTGGCTGTCTTATTAAGAGTTTTAATACCTTTGACTTTGAATACGGTGCGCAACTGCAAGTGATCCTGCAGATTTTCACCGACGCCGGGTAAGGCATGTATAACCTCAATGCCTTTGCTCTGCAGGAACTCTGGGTTACCAATACCGCTGCGCTGCAAAATAGCGGGTGAGCCGATTGATCCCGCTGCCAAAACGGTTTCGATGCGTGAACTTGCTTTGCAAGGCTGGCCTTTATGTAGGAACTCGATGCCGGTTACGCGTTTCCCTTCGACAGTAACCTTGTCGGATAGGGCCGCCGTCATAATGGTCAGATTAGGGCGTGAGCGCACAGGGTCAAGGAAACCGCGTACGCTAGACCAGCGCCAACCGCGCTTCTGATTGACCTCAAACTTCGAGACACCGAGATTGTTGCCGGTATTGAAATCCGGATTGGTTGGGATGCCTGCTTGGTTCGCGGCAGATTCAAAGTGATCGAGGATCTCCCAGCTGAGACGCTGCTGCTCAACGCGCCACTCACCGCCAGAGCCGTGATTGTCGTTCGCACCACGCCAGCTATCTTCAACCGATTTAAAAACCGGTTTAACGCCATTCCAGTTCCAAGCACTGTCACCGGTGAGTTCAGCCCACTCATTGTAATCACGCTCCTGACCGCGCAGGTAGAGCATCGCGTTGATCAGTGTGCTGCCACCCAGGCCCTTGCCGCGCGCATAAATGATAGAGCGACCATTCAGCCCTTTTTCGGGAACTGTTTTATAACACCAGTCAGTGCGGGGGTTGTTGATGCAGTAGAGATAGCCAACCGGTATGCGCGTCCAGATCCACTTCTCATCATTACCTGCCTCTAGCAGCAGAACGCTGACATCTGGATCCTCTGACAGACGGTTAGCCAGCACACAACCGGCCGCACCGCCTCCAGCGATGATGTAGTCATAGGTTCCCAGGTCTTTCATGCGGCCACTCCCGAAGGTTTAAAAAGAGCGTAGCTCTTTTATTGTTAAACGTGTCTGGTGTTGAATTTAAGCGCTGTACTCATGCATATCCAATGAATTATTGTTAGGGTTGTTATTAGAGATTTTTATATCTATGGACCTCAATAGTCTCAAAACTTTTCTTATTGTTGCCCAAGAGGGGAACCTTACTAAAGCCGCAGAGCGACTCTGCCTAACCCAGCCGGCCCTCAGCCATCAGTTGAAGAAGCTGCAAGCTGAGTTGGGCGTGCAACTGTTGCAGCGCGGCTCGCGAGGTATGCAGTTAACCGAAGAGGGGCTAAAACTTTTACCCGCAGCGGAACGCGCCGTTAGAGCGGCAGCAGAATTTTCAGCCTCAGCTAGTAGTCTGCAATCGGCGCTCTCCGGGCGGCTCAAGCTCGGCTCAATTGTCGACCCCGGCTTTTTGCGGCTTGGACGTGTGTTGAAACTCCTGGCGTCTCAGCATCCGGTACTGCAGTTTGACCTGACCCATGGAATGTCGGGTCGCGTCTCGCGCCAGGTAGAGCAGGGTGAGCTAGATGTGGCCTACACGCTCGGACATCCAGGCTTGCCAGAGTATCAGGGAAGCTTTGCGGTCTTGCCACTGACTGAGTTTCGTTATCGTGTAATCGCGCCACCTGGCTGGCAGACAATGGTTGCCGGTCGAGGCTGGCGGGAGTTGGCTGGCCTGCCCTGGATCTGGACGCCGGAGGACTCCGCACATAACAGGTTCCTGAGTACAGTTTTTAGCGCAGCTAATGTGCGTCCGAATATCGTGGCCCAGGTCGATCTGGAGCCGTCAATGGCCGATCTCGTGCGTTCGGGGGTGGGCTTAAGTCTAGCCCGTGAAAATTTAGCGTTGGATGCCGCCCATCACGAGGGTATTGTGATCGCGGATGCTGTCTCGGTTGAGGCCGCTCTTGGATTCATCTGTCGGAAGGAGCGGCGGACCGAGCCTGCGATTCAAGCTGCTTTCGACGCTGTAGAGACTGTATGGCACTCTGAGCTGGGCTAAACCTTTGTAGTTTTTCGTGCAGACTTATTGTTCTTCGAGCCTGTGCTCTCAGGCTGAGCGGTTTCAGCATGTGTCAGCTCGAGTTGCGGTTCCGCTGTGGGTTTGCCCCAATGAAAGCCCTGAGCGTAATCGATACCGATCTCTTTAAGCAGATCGACAACGCTTTCATCCTCTACGTACTCCGCCACGGTCATTTTACCGAAGCCTTGAGCGATCTGATGGATGGCGCGCACAGTGGCCTCGTTGGCGCTGTCTTGCAGGATATTTACGATGAAGCTGCCGTCTATTTTGACGAACTCTACCGGGAGGCTGCGAAGGTATTTGAAAGAGCTGAAGCCGGCACCAAAATCATCCAAGGAGAAGAGGCAACCGAGAGCGCGAATCTCCTCGATAAATTCAAGCGCTGTATCAATGTTCTCGATCGCGGCTGTCTCGGTAATCTCAAAAATCACGCTCAGTTTCGGTATCTGATTCTCTGCTATCAGTTCACGTATACGCGCCAACAGTTCGCGGTTGCCGATAGAGCGCCCAGAGAGGTTGATGCTGAGCTTCAGTGACACGCCTTGATCTTGGTAGGTTTTCATCGTCCGTAGAGCATGGGTAACGACCCAGGCATCGATGTCACCCATCAAACCACTGCGCTCTGCTACCGGGATGAATTCCGCGGGCGAAATGGGTTGTTGATTACTGTCGCGCATACGCAACAGCACTTCATGGTATGCGATGCTGCCGTTGCGAATATCGACGAGTGGCTGAAAATTGAGGGTTAAATCATTACGATCCAGTGCCCTTCGGATCTCGCTTAAAAGGTTAAACTCGCTCAAATTACTCCGCCCGGCTAGATCGTCGGGGGCGAAACAGTGAAGCTGATTACCGCCTGAGCGTTTAGCAACATAGCAGGCCAAATCTGCACGTCGAATTACCTCGGACGCATCTGTACCGGCTTGGTCTACCGTTGTAAGACCCGCGCTGAGCGTTATATCAAAGGCGTGTGTATCCCACCGAAAAACGAATCGCTTAACTAGATGCAGTATGTGAGTTGTCAACGCTTCAGCGTTTTCAAGTGAGGTGTTCGGCAGCAGTAGCGTAAATTCATCGCCACCCATTCTGGCGAATAGATCCGAATTGCGAAGACGGGACCGAACAATACGCACAATGTCCTTGAGTAGCTGATCTCCCGCTTGATGGCCCGCAGTGTCGTTAACCACTTTGAATAGATCCATATCGAAAAAGATCAGAGAGCACGGGCGATTTGTACCGACTTTTTTAAGTTCACGCTCCAGAGCTGCGTTAAACTGGTGTCTGTTCGCAACACCGGTCAGTAGGTCATGCTCGGCAAGGTATTTAATCCGCTGCTGTGTCTCGTGTGCCTCAGAGATATCACGAAAAACCATAACAGCTCCAACAACACGACCCGATTCAAGTCGAATCGGAGAGGCTGAGGCGGAGATCACAAACTCTTGCTCGTTGTGCTGTACCTGCACCCGCGCCTCGTTAACTAGAACTGACTCGCCAGTCTGCAGGCAGCTCTCTAGAGGCGTTTGTACCTCTGTGTTGTAGGGGCCCTCAATAAGACCCAAAATTTCAGAAATATGCTGATTTTTTGCGATCTCCTCGGAAACCTGTGTAAGCCGAACCGCAGCTTCGTTGAATACTTCGACAAATCCCAAGCGATCAGTCGCGATAACGGCATCAGCGATACTCTGTAATGTGATCACCGAGCGCTCATGCTCGTACTCTATGGTCCTTTTACTTTCGAGCAGCTTGACCAGTGTACGCCGATTGTTCTCGAGCTCTCGGTTCAAAGCAGAGAACTGACCGGACCCCTGAATCTGCCAACTGCAGTGCAGTGCAATCATTTTTCCGTGACTGGATATCGAATCTGATTCAAACCGAGAGGCGAAAGTTTTCAGTTTGAGATTCTCTCTATTGTGTCGCCAGTTCAATGGCGTCAATGTTGGGCTGGTACTTCTGGCTGATCGCGCTAAAAACTCTCGCAGTTGTGCTTCGGAGTTATCTAACAGAGAGATGAGTTCTAGGCCCAGAATAGTGTTGGCCTGCAGATTAAATTGTCGTTGCGCGGCTCGGTTTGCTGCGACTAGTCGACCATCTAGGTCAACTAGAAAGAAGATATCTGGAACGGCATCTATCAGTCTTATGAGCGTCGGAAACGGCACCGGTTAACCCTCGTAATACTCGATGCCACGCAACGAATCTTCATTCGCGGGCGGGGAGAGGTAGACAATCACCTTGCAACAGCCATCACCGGCAGCAATGGTTTTATCCAAAATGACTCGAGAGTAACCGTTATTCTCGGCAGCGATAGTGCCAAAGACCGTCGACGTCATCATGCAGAGCGATTGTCGACCCAATACTTTGTCACCAAAGGGGCAGCGGCTGTTACTTAGGACCACTTTGGTCTCGTCGACTGATTCCAGTTTGAAATCACCCTCGATTCGCTCTTTCAAGTCGACCAATACTTGCGCCAGTTTATCTAACGGCAGTCGCTCGAGTTCATACTTAGAGCGATATTCACTGTTTATCCAATCGCCGATTTTCTGCCCAACAAGTGAGATATACCCAGATGCCTCTTCGAGGCCCACAAGGTCCTCAAGTGTACCGCTCAGTTCACGCAGTAAATTGCGCAGAAAAATGTCTCTGTCGAGTTCGATTTTGAGTTCGTGTGCACTTAGATCGCTCATTCACTTTACCTGCGCAGGCAAGCCTCCAGTGCTCATTGGATACAACATCGCTCCAGATGTTGAGAGGAACTTTAAGTGTAGTTGGGATTTGGGCGCTCTGGGGATTCCAACAGACGTTAAGCGGCCAATGAATATGAAATTACTTCAAGCTTCTCAGGCGCTTAGGACATTTATGCAGGTTAGCGCCCGCCGGCAACATCTACCAGATTGCCCGTTACATAGGAGCTCTGCTCTGATAGCAGCCCATAGATGGACTCAGCCACATCGTATGTCTTCCCTGCGCGCTGCAGCCGAGGCGATATCTCCGGCAGCCTCAGGACTGGAGTGACGTCGCAAGTACTCAGGGCAACAGAGAAGACAGCTATTGACGTTTTCCTGGATGACCTTGTTGAAACGGTCAAAATCACGTAAACCAGGGTAGTCCGTTGAAACAGGATACCGACATTAATGGGGGTGTTTTAAGCTGATGGCTTCGCTGTGGTGCACAGCAGCAGCGCAAAAGGTAAGCTTGCAGTAATGGTTTTCAATAGAGTTTTAGTATGCAAATTAGTCGCGCAGGGTATGGCATCAGTCGAGCAGGTCAGGCCGTTGATAAATACACGCTCACAAACGACTCGGGTATGAGTGTTGAGCTCCTTACCTATGGGGGACGAGTAAGCGCAGTCTATGTGCCAGCGGCTGGCGGTGAGCCCGAAAACGTCGTTCTCGGTTTCGATGATTTAGCGAGCTACGAACAAGATAGTGCCTATATCGGTGCGCTTGTGGGTCGTTATGCGAACCGGATTGCTGGTGCGTCCTTCGATATTGAAGGTAAAACGTACCAACTCAGCGCTAATGAAGGCGAGAATCAGCTGCATGGTGGTTTTCAGGGTTTGCATAATCGCGTGCTTGAGTCTGAGACCTTTGAGTCTCCTGATGAGGTAGGCGTGAAGCTATCGACGGTTCTGGAGGACGGCCTAGAGGGCTTTCCCGGCAATCTCTCTGTTCGCGTTCGAATCTCACTCAATTCCAGCAATGAATTGAAGTTCGACTATCAAGCAAAGTGCGACACGCCTACGCATGTTAATCTGACTCACCACGGATATTTTAACCTGGCCGGGGCCGACTCTGGCAGTTGCATGGGGCATGAGCTTTGGATAGATGCCGACCGTTACACACCAGTCGATAGTCAGTCGATTCCCACGGGCGAGCAACGCGCTGTTAGCGATACAGTTTTCGATTTCAGGCAGGCAAAGTGTTTGGGTGCCGATTCAGGTGCACCTGTTGGAGAGCCTGGCGGATTTGATCATAACTTCGTGCTGAATAAACGCGAGGGAGAGTTGACGGAGATAGCTAGGTTGAGAGATCCAGTTTCGGGTCGCTCAATGTTAGTTAGCACTACGAAGCCCGGTCTCCAGCTTTACACCGCGCAGTATTTGGATAGTAGTTCGGTTGACGGCCGGGTTCGTTTTGCTTCGTATGCGGGTGTCTGTTTGGAGACTCAGCACTTTGCAAACAGTCCCAATGAACCCTCTTTCCCATCTACGCTGTTGCGACCGGGTGAAGAGTACCGTCAGCAGACTGTCTATCGCTTCGAGTATCAGTGATTAGCCTGCCAGACTGTTGAGCCAAGCTCGGTGTCCCAGTGCCATATTAGCCATCTGGCTGCTTTGA
Source organism: Oceanospirillaceae bacterium (assembly GCA_038137135.1). GTDB lineage: Bacteria > Pseudomonadota > Gammaproteobacteria > Pseudomonadales > Balneatricaceae > Marinobacterium_E. The sequence continues at coordinate 8,176 of JAYQBD010000029.1, forward strand.
CGTGTTAAAAAGTCGGTAGTCTCACGCGCGAAACGCTGAAACTGTTTGTCTTGATTCATTACTTTGCGGGCAAGGTTTTGATTGAGTAGCCCAAGCCCGTCTAGCACAGGTAGGTGTAGCAGCTCCTCTAAATGGGGAAGGCCATCTAGTTCGTTGCTGAAATCCTCAGGCCCCGGCATTTTCTGGCTCCAGAGCGCCAGACGTTCTCGGGTTTCTGGCTGAACATATTGCTCTGCGACATCGCACCAGAAGGGTGAGTCCCTGCGTTCGCTGACATAGTGCAAGTTAATAAAGTCTCTGAAGTCGTCGGTCTGTCCGCAAATTGCACGGTTGAACGAGGCCTCTTCGTCCGCAGTTATCGTACTAAGATTGTTCAGATGACGGCCCGCGAATAGCAGTATGCTTACCAGCGTACCGTGTATCGATGTCGCCTCTAGGGGCTCTAGAAACGAAGCTGCCAGGCCAATAGCGAGCACGTTCTTATTCAGCGGCTGCTCAACCCGACCTGACTCGATCTTTATATCGTTGCGAGGTTCTATCGGGTGTCCCAGTGTCCGCTCAATTTCAGCCTGGGCTTGCTCAGGTGTTAGGTGCGCATCGGAGTAGACATAACCGCAACCGATGCGCTTCTGGGTGGGTATCTGCCACATCCAGCCCGAGCTTTGTGCCCAGGCGTGGGTGTAGGTTGGGATCTCATCATCATCTTTGAGTTCTACCCAGAAGGGCATCGCGCGGTTGACGGGCAGCACATCACTGTAACTTTTCCACACGGAACCCATTTCGTTGCAGATAAGAGAACGTCTGAAACCAGTAGCGTCTATAAAAAAACTGCCCGATACCGTTTCACCGGTATCGAGCACAAGCGAGACAATCCTGCCGTTTTCAGAATTCAGTCTCGCACCCTCTACTGCTGCATCTATATGCGTGATGCCATCCGCTTTACTGCGCAACCAGGCCCCGACTTTAGCCTGATCGAAATGGTAAGCGTGGTGGAACTGACTAAGGGGCTTCAGCCCGCCCGGTGTTTGTGCCACAGGTGCCCGGTTCTGTTGCATCAGGGCGCCAAACAGGTGCGGTTCCGCTACTGATCGCCCGGCAGCAACACAGAACGTATCTATCCAGGAGCCTTTTCCTTCGACCCGATCAGCCAGGTGATAGACGTCATCTATAGGGCCGTCATAGACATGCCCTTTGCGACGCCAGTCGCGATGGCGGATACCGTATTTTATGGTCGCTTCGGTCTTGGCGATAAACTCCTGTTCATCAAGGCCTAACCGGTGCAGTACTCCGCGGAATAGCGAGGTTGTGCCCTCGCCAACACCTATGGTCGGTATCTTCGAGCTCTCAATAAGCGCGATAGAGAGAGGCTTTCCAGCGCTTTTAGACTCTGCCTGAAGGATCATTGCGGCCAGCCATCCAGCTGTGCCGCCGCCAACAATTACGATATCTGCTGTGCTTTGTGCCATCTCTCTCGCTTTACCTTAGTTCTTGGTGTGTACCCACTCTGGTAGCCATTCGCCGTGCGCCTCGATCAGCTCATCGATCAACTGCCAGATCTGCTCCAGGTCTAGTTCGGCACCTGTGTGCGGATCCATCATCGCAGCGTGGTAGATATGCTCGCGCTTCTCCTGCATCAGAGCTTCAACTGTGAGCTCCTGCACGTTGACATTGCTGCGCATAATGGCCGCAAGCTGCGGGGGAACATGATCGATGCGTGTTGGTTGGATGCCGTTGTGATCCACTAGACAGGGTACCTCAACCGCACAGCCATCGGGTAGCGCGCTGATGTAGCCGTTGTTACGTACGTTACCGTAAATCACGCTGGGGGTGCCGGTCCAGGCCGAGTTAATGATCTGCGAGGCGTACTCTACTGAGCTTGGAACCTCGATTTTCTCGGCTTGCTGGTACTCAGCGAGCTGATCTTTCCAGCGACCAATCTGTTCAACGCAGCGTTTAGGATACTCATCCAACGGAATACCAAACTTCTCAATCAGATCCTCGCGTCCCTCTTTAATGAACCAGGGCGTGTACTCCGCAAAGTGTTCTGAGCTCTCTGTACAGAAGTAGCCAGTGCGCTTCATCATCTCGTAGCGAACCTTGTTCGGGCAACGCGGGTTCCAGCTCGATTCTGGGCGTGGGTAGACGCCATCAGCGTAGCCTTTCTGCAGGTCAGGGTAGAGATCGCGGTAAGTACCGTCCTCCATGATCTCCTCAAACTTGAGGAAGAATGCAACATGGTTAATACCCGCCGAAATATACCGAATTTTGCTGTCATCCATCTGCAGATCAGTCGCGAGTTCATGCGCGGTGCCTTGAACCGAGTGGCATAGGCCAACCTGTTTGATCTGGGGGTACTTGCGCGCAATCGCCCAAGTGTTGATTGCCATCGGGTTAACATACTGCAGCATCAGCGCGTCTGGGCAGACCTCTAACATATCCTCACAGATAGCCCAGAGGTGCGGTACGGTGCGAAGACCGCGCATGATGCCACCGACGCCAAGAGTATCGGCGATAGTTTGGCGTAGCCCGAACTTCTTTGGAATTTCGAAGTCGGTTACCGTGCAGGGCTCGTAGCCACCGATCTGAAACGCAACTACTACGAAGTCTGCACCTTCAAGTGCGGAGCGTCGATCTGTGTGTAGAGAGTGGGTCGCTTTTGCACCCAGGGAAGCCACCAGCTTGTTGAAGACAATCTCTGATTCAGCAAGACGTCCTCCATCTATATCCATCAGGGCAACGTGAGCAGCTGACAGTGCCGGGCGCTGCAGTACATCACCGATGATGTTCTTCATGAAGACGGTGGAACCTGCACCTATAAATGCAATCTTAGGCGATGAGCGCATAGTGTTTCCTCTTAGCTATCTATATCTGTCTAGGCGACAACATTAAAAGCAGCATCGACAAGACGCTGGGTATATTCGTTAGTTGGGTTACTGAGTACCTGCTCGGTTGGCCCCTCCTCAACAACTTGGCCGTGCTGCATCACAATCACGTTGTGGCATAGAGCACGAACCACCTTGAGATCGTGGCTGATAAACAGGTAACTGAGATCGTGTTTGCGGCGCAGTTCGCGCAGCAGATCGATTATTTGAGCTTGAATCGACAGGTCGAGTGCTGAAGTCGGTTCATCTAGCAAAATAAATTCGGGTTTAAGAACCAGAGCGCGAGCGATCGCGATGCGCTGGCGCTGTCCGCCGGAGAATTCATGCGGGAATCGCTGCATCGCATCGGCTGGCATTTGCACATCCTTAAGCGCTTGCTTAATCAACTCCTCGCGCTCGGACGCTGTTTTGCCAATGCCGTTTACGATCAGCCCCTCTTCCAATATCTGGCGCACGATCATACGCGGATTGAGTGACGAAAAGGGGTCTTGGAATACGACCTGGATACGGGTGCGATAGGGGCGCATCGCCGTACGATCCAGTTGATCTATACGGTCGCCATCAAAATAGATGGCCCCGGAAGTCACCTCTTGTAACCGAACCATAGACATCGCAAGCGTCGTTTTGCCTGAACCACTCTCGCCTACAATACCCAGCGTTTCGCCTTTACGAACTTTTGCCGAGATGTCATCAACGGCGATCAGTTCATAGTTCTTGCGGCTGAAAAAGCCACCGTATTGGGTGTTGTAGACCTTTCGCAATTTGTCGCTGGACATAACAACCGGTGCAGTCTCCTCCAGCGGGTCGGGATGCCCCTTAGGTTCCGATGCGAGCAGGTGTTGGGTGTAGGGGTGTTGAGGGTTGGCAAACACCTCTTCGGTACGACCGCGCTCTACCACCTCCCCATAGCGCATCACTACGACGTTATCAGAGGTCTTCTCAACTACCGTCAGGTCGTGCGTAATGAGAATAACAGCCATGTTGTGGCTGCGTTGTAGCTCTTTCAGTAGTCCAAGAATCTCAGCCTGAACCGTAACGTCCAGTGCCGTAGTGGGCTCGTCTGCAATGAGAAGATCGGGTTTGTTAGCCAAAGCCATAGCGATCATGACACGCTGGCGCTGGCCACCTGACATCTCATGCGGGTACTGGCTCAAACGCGCTTCAGGATTTGGGAGGCGCACCTCTTCAAATAGCTTCAGCACTTCGGCCATCGCTGCTTTCTTTGACATGGGGCGGTGGGTCAAGATGATCTCTGCCACCTGATCCCCAACGCGGTAAATAGGGTTGAGCGAGGTCAGGGGCTCCTGAAAAATCATTGAGATCTGATTACCGCGCAGACGCTGCATCTCCAGTTCTGAATACGTGGAGATATCTTTGCCTGCAAAGGTGATGCGTGAATCCGCACCTACAATCGCATTTTCGGCTAGCATCGACATGATCGCGCGAGCAGTAACCGATTTACCCGAACCACTCTCGCCAACGACAGCAAGGGTTTCACCACGGGCGACCTCGTAAGAGACACCCCGTACGGCGTTAACGGTACCCGCAACGGTCCGGAAATCGACGACAACATTTTCGACTTTAAGTAGTGGTTCAGTCATTGGCGTATGGATCCATTGCATCGCGCATGCCGTCACCAAAGGCGTTGAAAGCAAGTACGGAGATAATAATCATGGCTACTGGTGCCATCAGCCAGGGGGCTGCGGCAAAGGATTGAAAGTCTCTCACCTGGTTGAGCATGGTTCCCCAGCTCACCATTGGAGCCTGTACACCCACGCCCAGGAATGAGAGGAAGCTCTCTAGTAGAATCACCTCAGGGAGTTGATAAGTAGCCCATACAATCATGTGCGAAGAGGTGTTAGGCACAATGTGGCGAGCTAGTATGCGTTTGTCTGATGCACCTACAGATACTGCGGCACGCACATACTCCATTGAGCGCAGGGAGATCACCTTACCCCGCAATTCGCGGCTGATATCTGCCCATCGAAGCAGCACCAGTATCGCCGCGAACATGATGAAAATAGTCATCGGTTCAGCACGGCGCGGCAAAATAGCCACCAGTGCCAGATAGAGCGGCAGATCCGGGAAGGATTTTACGAACTCCACGATACGCTGTGTGATTAGGTCGAAGCGACCGCCATAATAGCCGGACGCCACGCCAACACTGGTACCGATTACCAGTGCCGCGCCCATTACTAAGAAGCCCATGAGCAGGGTGATTCGCGTCCCCCAAATCATGCGCGAGAAGACGTCTCGTCCGAGCGAATCAGTGCCCAAGAGGTGGAATTTGGCCCCCGAAGTGGTACCAAAAAGGTGCGTAGAGAATTCCATGCCAAGCAGCGTCCAACTATCGCCCTGAACGAAGAGGCTGAGATCGTGTCGGTCGCTTGGATCTGGAACGAAGGTGATCTCGAAGGTGTTCATATCCATCTCCTCGGCAAAACCAAGGATATAGGGGCGAGCCAGGGATCCATCTTCATTGAAAAAATAGATGGACTGGGGCGGGTGATATATAGCCTTGCGATCCTTAGATTCAACGCCGTACGGTGCGATCAATCCCGCAAAAATGGCTGAACAGAGCACAAAGATACAGCCGATGAGTCCAGCAACACCGTATCGGTTGCGCATAAAGCGGCGACGTACGAGTTGCCAGTAGCTCAGGCCTGAAGAGTTCTGGGTGGCCTCTGCGTTCATGCTGATATTTGTCGTACTCATCAGATCAACCCCGCGCCAATGTTGCACGGCGAACTCGCGGATCAAGCAGCGCCAGGATTAGATCGGCAAACAGGTTGCCTAGAACGAGAAGTACCGCAACCATCATAAATATGGCCGAGACGACGTACATATCACGATCAGCCACTGATGAGAGAATCAGCGGACCAACCGTCGGAATACCGAGGACAATAGCGATCTCAATCTCACCCTTAATCATGTAATCGAAGCGTGTTCCGAGGTTCATAACGACGGGGTGGAGCGCGTTCGGTACGGCGTGTTTATAGAGCACTTTACGACGACTCAAACCTTTGGCACGTGCGGTTTCGATGTATTGCATATTCATTACGTCGAGCAGGTTTCCGCGCATCATTCGAGTGGTGTATGCCTGTCCTGCCCAGATAGAGACCAGCAGTACAGGCCAGACATGCTTGAGGAAATCCCAAAACTTTGGCAGATCCCAGTAATCTTGCAGCACATACTGTGCTGAGTTCACAGCCCCGATGTAGGGGGAATGCCATACGAAGGCCAGCAGGTAGAGAATAACCAGTGAGATAACGAACTTCGGTATGACAATGCCGATAAAGGCGATAAAGGTAGCGATGTTGTCGCCCAGTTTGTACTGATGTGTTGCGGCAAAAATACCTAGCATGACACCAATCACCTGACTCAGCACGACGGTAATTATCGCCAGAAAGAGCGTTCGCGGCAGGCGAACACCAATCACCTCAGTGACAGGTCGGTTGTGCCGGAACGACATACCGAAGTCACCAGAGATCACAATATCCTTTACCCAAACCAGATACTGAACCGGCAGGGGTTTATCTAGTCCGAGGCGTTCACGCATTGCTTCAGCTTGAGGTAGGAGCTCATCGTAGGACTTGCCTGTCTGTGCCGACGTTGCAGATACCCAAGAGTCGACGTAATCACCGGGTACCGCCTGAATAATTCCGAATGAGACAATCGAGATACCGACAAGGAGCGGTATGGTCGCTAGCATTCGTTTGGCAAAGAAAATGATGAAGTCCATCGGTTAGACCTGAAGCTGAAATAAAAATCTTGGATAGACCGCCCCCGGGAGTCCGGGGGCGACTATTTGCGCTGAACTTACTTGTAAGTCGGAATGGTGCCAGGTAGCAGCTCAGCCATCTGCTGATCTTCTGGTACCCAGAGGCGTTCGCGAACTACACCATCCTCAGCCCACTCGTACATAAATACGGGTGTTCCAGGGTGAGCGTTCTTAACACGCTTGTTTACCAGTAGTGCTGCAGGAACTTGCACCAAGCCAACGTTGTAGACGTTTTCAGTCAGCAGCTGCTGCATGCGGTTTGCATACTCGGTCTGCTTGGCGGCATCGTCTGTTGAGTTGAACTTAGTCACCAGTTCGCCCAGCTCAGCTTCAAACGACATCAGCTCACGACCGTCGCTGCCTGATAGGTGGAATGCCGGACAGATATCTGACACAGGCAAGTTACCGCAGGTTTCACGCGTTGGTAGGATGAAGTTTGCGCGCTGTAGGATGGCAGTGAAGTCACCCGAGTTGCGCATTGGGTCAAAGCTGGTCTCGTCTACCGATTTTGGTAGTACACGAATGCCGACTTCAGCGAGCTGTGAGGTAACCGCGTCCATCTGTTTGCGGTCATCGTTGCGCTGCGCTTTGTAGGTCATATCGATCACCAGATCCTGACCTGTACCCGGCAGGTTCAATACGCCATTGCCGTCGGTGTCTTTCAGCCCAAGGCCTGCCAACAGCTCACCGGCCTTCGCCTGATCGAACGGGGTGTAGTCGGTAGAGTCAGCGTTGTAGTACGGTGAACCCGTTGCGTAGCCGCCCATGTATGGGTAGGCAAATGGGCCACGTGCAAGCGCCTGACCTACAGCATCACGATCGATTGCATGAGACATGGCTTTACGGAAGTCGAGATTGCGGAACAGGCCGCGGAGCTCTTTTTCGTAATCATCTTTACCCATGTTCTGGGCAAAGTTCAGTTCGATGCGCCACGCCAGAGTACGCGGACCAAACTTAGCTGAAACTGGCGAGCTTGCGTCCTGAGACTGCTTTAGCGCCTCAACGAAGTTGCCGGGGTTCTCCATGTTTGACCAGTCGCCGGTGCCGGCTACTGCCTGAGTTGTACGGTCATCCCAGGTGGTCAGCTTGAAGTGCATCTCGTTGATATATGGAAGCTGGTTGCCCTTGTCGTCCACTTTAAAGTAGTAGGGGTTGCGACGCAGGATTACGATCTCGTCGGGCTTGTGCTCGACTGGAATCCAAGCACCTAGGCCAACAACCGGCATTTTGTCTGAAGGCGCGGCGTTCAGATAGTCGTCATAGGTCTTCGCTGAATTGTATTTAGGGTGCGACTCTTTCAGGATGTGAGACGGACCCGGACAACCCTGAATGTACGCCAGACCTTCAACCAGAGTATTGGACTGTGCAGACGGGAATACAAACTTAAAGGTGTGCGCGTCGATGACTTCGAGTTTAGCACCACCGCCAAAAGAACCCTGCGAAATACGCGCGTTGACGTTTGGATCTTCGACGTTGTCGTTGTACCAGAACGCAATATCTTCGGTATCGAACGCATCACCGTCAGACCATTTAACACCTTCAACAAGGTGCATGGTTAGCTCGGTCATGTCGCTGTTCCACTCCCAGCTCTTGGCGAGGTTTGGTAACGGGCCGGTCTGGTCTTCAGGTTTAACCTGCCAACGTGGACCCTGGCGTACAAGACACTCTTGCACCGCCATGTTGATACCACCCCAGCCTTGGTGCTGACCTGCAAGCCAGTTGAAGCCTTCAGGGCGACCGCCGATTACATGGCGGAAAACACCGCCGTAAGTGCCCACACCGTCCGACATCACGCCTGAGTTGTGAACTAGTGGCTCTTTAGGGAGGCGATCTTCAATCTTAGGGAGCTTGCCAGCTGCCACAAGGTCAGAGAGGAATGGTGCTTCGTTGTATTTCGACAACGATTTGTAGGTCCAGAGGTCATCACGTCCGATCAGCTCATAGTTAAGACCTGCCAGACTCTTTTCTGGAGGCATCTGATCTGCAACTGCGGGTGTTGATAACAGGGCGGTAGCGCACAGGGTGCTAACAACGCAGCTTAAGGGTTTTAATCTAAACATCGGCTTTTCCTTTGTTATTGTTCAGCGCATTTTTAATCTACTGGGAAATTACCGCAGTAAACTTCCGAAAAACTAATGTCAGTTTCCAGAAAAGGGTCTATTCTCGAGTTTTGCTGTTGTGTGATTAGAGAGGCTTCGTTAATTATGTCTGCGAAATGTTTTTCAAAGGCGGTAACCCATGGGTGCAAATTTGGTTAGGGCGAGAGATGTTGCGGAGGTCGTTCCCTACTCTGAACAGCATGACCGCACACGCATGCCTGCGCCGAATCAGTTCATTATTGAGCGGCATGAGCCGGCTATGTTTGATGCGCCTTTCCATCACCATACCTCCGTCGAGATCAACTTTTTACGTGGCTGTGAGATGGAGTACTCCTTCTCCGGTGTGCCTGTGAGGGTAACACGAGATTCGCTCACAATTTTCTGGGGAGCCCAACCCCACCGCGTCATCTCTGTTTCTCCGGGGGGAGAAATTACTAACCTCTACCTATCTCTCGGCCAGTTTCTGCGCTGGGGGCTACCTGAAGAGCTGGTGCAGGCGATACTTGCCGGTACGGTGATTGCGGGTCGCACCAGCAGTTTCGATGATACTGGCTTGATGGACCGCTTGTGGAATGAACGAGAACGCGATCGAGAGAATGGTGCCTGGCGCCGCACCCATCTAGACGAGATCAGCAATCGCTTGCGCCGACTCGGCCTGGAAGGGTGGGATGTACTCTTGGATCCGCGCTCAGCCTCATCTGTTTTGGATGCTGATGTTCGGACGATGAATCATGTGGAGGCGTTGCTTCGCTTTATCGCGGATAACTTCAACCAGCCGGTAAGCATCGCTGATATAGCGGCCGGCGTTAACCTATCAGCTGGGCGAGCAATGACCCTGTTCAAAGAGGTGATGGGTGTATCAATCAAACACCACCTAACACGTACGCGGCTGAGTCACGCCAAAATGTTACTCAGTGAAACCGATCAAAAGATCGTCAATATCTCGATGGATAGTGGCTTTGGCAGTCTCTCTAGCTTTTATGATGCCTTCGCAGAGCACAATGAGGGTATGTCACCGGCTAAATATAGACGGACCATGCGAAGGGGCTAGGCCGCCTCAATTTTTGCTTTAATAGGACAGATTAAATGACACAGACAGCTACATTTCACGACCTACGCGATACCGTGGTTTTCATCACCGGTGGTGGGTCAGGCATTGGTGCGGCCCTCACTGAAGGCTTCCTGCAGCAGGGTGCCAAGGTCGGTTTTGTTCAGCGCTCCGATGCGAGCTCCTTTGTCGAGGAGATGGCGGCGAAATATCCTAACGCACCTCATTTCGTTCAGTGCGATATCTCTGATGTTGATGCGCTTAAAGCTGCCATCGCACAGGTTGAGGCAGCGCTCGGCACTATCTCTGTCCTGGTGAATAACGCAGCCAATGATGCTCGCCATACTCTCAGTGACTACAGCGTCGATGAGTGGGATCGGGGTATGGCAGTGAACCTTCGCCCGCACTTTTTTACCGCTCAGGCCGTTTTTGAGGGCATGAGAGCGGCCGGTGGCGGTTCGATCATCAACTACTCATCCATCTCCTACATGATGGGTAATGCGGGCTACCCAGCCTATGCCACCTCCAAAGCTGCCATTACTGGTTTAACACGCTCGTTAGCACGGGAGCTGGGACCGGACAATATTCGCGTCAATGCACTGATGCCGGGCTGGGTATTAACAGATAAGCAATTGGAGATGTGGGCTACGCCCGAGGATCTGGCGGCGCACCTAGAAAAACAGTGTCTAAAAGAGCACCTAAAACCCCAAGATGTGGTTGATGCGACGCTCTTTCTTGCCTCGCAAACCAGCCGCATGATTACCGGGCAAGCGCTGGTAGTTGACGGCGGTGTGGTGGTTACGGGATGAGTGACCTGGAGTGGATTGCGGTTGACTGGGGTACCAGTCGGATGCGCCTTTGGGCGCTGGATAGCCGCGGTAGTGTGATAGATAGTCAGAGCTCTGACACGGGCATGGCAAAGCTAGCGCGCGACGAGTTTGAACCAACCCTGCTTGGTTTAATTGAGCCGTGGATAAACGATGCGACTGGTCCTGTGCCGGTGATTGCATGCGGCATGGTTGGTGCCCGACAGGGTTGGCAGGAGGTGCCGTATGAAGCGGTCCCTTGCAGGCCTTCTATCCAATTAAGCCGAGCTGAAACTCAGTCACTGAAGGTCGACGTACGTATCTGCTGGGGGCTTAAGCAGCTGGATCCCGCCGATGTAATGCGCGGGGAGGAGACACAAATAGCAGGCTTGTTGGGTAACTATGCAGATTATGCTGGCGTTGTCTGTTTGCCCGGTACGCATTGTAAGTGGGCACGGGTTGATCAGGGGGCTGTGACGGAATTCCAGAGTTACATGACGGGTGAGATATTTGACCTGCTGTCGAAAAGCTCAGTCCTGCGCTTCTCGATTGATCAGCAAGACTGGTTGGATGAGGTGTTTGATGCTGCGGTTCTTGAGGCATTAGATGCACCTGAGAAGATCAGTGGGCGGTTGTTTGGTTTGCGCGCTGAGTCTCTGGTTAGCGAGGATCCTAGAGGCGGCAATGCCGCACGCTTGTCTGGTTACCTGATCGGTCTGGAGCTGGCTTCGACGCGCTCGTACTGGGAGTCTAATGAAGTTGCTATTATCGGTGCCTCGGCACTAGCGCGACACTATCAACGTGCATTGAGTTTAGTGGGGAGAGCAGCGCAGATGCTGGATACCCAAGAGATGACGCTGGCCGGTTTAACAGCCGCTTACACTGCCTATAAGGATCGAAATAATGTCTGATCGAGAGCTAATCGCCATACTGCGCGGTATCAAACCTTCTGAAGCAGTGGATGTGGCCAGTGCTCTAATAGACGCTGGATTCAGCCGCATTGAGGTCCCGCTTAACTCCCCCGACCCGATTACTAGCATTGCTAAAATGGTCGAGGCATTCGGTAAGGATGCGCTCATTGGTGCCGGCACAGTTCTCAATGTCGAGCAAGCCGAGGCAGTCGCTGCCACAGGTGCAAAACTGATCGTTTCGCCCAACACTAACACTGCCGTGATTGAGCGTACGCGAGAACTTGGCATGCTCTCCTATCCTGGTGTTATGACACCTACTGAGTGTTTTGCCGCGATCGATGCAGGTGCCACGGGGCTGAAACTCTTCCCTGCTGATTTGGTTGGCGTTGCGGGCGTTAAAGCGTTCAAAGCCGTTCTGCCATCTGAGATGAAACTTTACGCTGTTGGGGGCGTCGCAAATGACAATCTGGGACAGTGGCGTACCGCTGGCGTGACCGGTTTTGGTATAGGTAGTTCACTCTACAAGGCAGGTCGCACTGTGGATGAAGTGCACACTATCGCGAAAGAGATCGTCGCTGCGTACGACCAACTTTAATGCCGCTTGGAGCTCGCCGATATGAAGCCCGAACTTGGTTGTTGTTATTACCCAGAGCACTGGCCTGAAGAGCGCTGGGCAATTGATGCTCAGATGATGGTTGAATCTGGTCTTTCGTGGGTCCGCATTGGAGAGTTTGCCTGGAGTCGGTTAGAGCCCAAACCTGGGCAGTTTCAGTTTGAGTGGCTCGATAGAGCGATAGCGACTCTGGCCAATGCTGGTTTGAAAATTGTATTGGGAACGCCGACCGCCACGCCGCCACGATGGATGTTAGAGATTTACCCGGACATGCTGGCTGTTGATCGTGAAGGTCGTGTACGAGGATTTGGATCGCGGCGCCACTACTGTTTCAGTCACCAAGGCTACCGCCAAGCCTGTGCAGATATTGTAGAAAGCTTGGGCCAGCGGTATGGCTCTCACCCGGCTATACAAGCTTGGCAGACCGACAATGAATATGGTTGTCACGATACAGTCCTATCTTACAGCGATGCTGCGCTAGTCGAGTTCCGCGTCTGGTTGCAGCAGCGTTATCAAACGATTGAACGACTGAATGAAGCCTGGGGCACAGTCTTTTGGTCGATGGAGTATGCGTCCTTCAATGAAATAGGGTTGCCGAATCTGACTGTAACCGAGGCAGCGCCCTGTCATGAACTTGATTTCAAACGTTTCAGCTCTGGCCAGGTGGTTAGCTTTAACCGTCTACAGGCGGAGATTCTGCGCCGCCACACCCCTGCTGCACTGATCCATAACTACATGGGCCGCATTGTTGAGTTTGACCATTTCGCTGTGGGCGCAGACTTAGATATCGCAAGTTGGGACGCCTATCCGCTAGGTTTCCTCGAGGATCGAAGTGACTATGGTGAGGCTTGGCGTGCGCGGTTCGCACGTCAGGGAGACCCGGATTTTCAGGCGTTTCATCACGATTTATATCGCGCGGTAGGGCGTGGACGTTGGTGGGTTATGGAACAGCAACCCGGTCCGGTAAACTGGGCGCCGTTTAATCCTGCGCCTCTCGATGGCATGGTGAAGCTCTGGAGTTTAGAGGCGATCGCCCACGGGGCAGAGGTGGTTAGCTATTTTCGCTGGCGACAACTGCCATTTGCCCAGGAGCAACATCACGCTGGCCTGTTGACGGCAGATGGCCGTCCGGCCCAGGGATTGAAAGAGGCTCAGGCGACAGCCGCTTTACTAGCGCAACTCGGTGAGCTTGCGCAGAAACCGGCAGATGTGGCCATTTTGTTCGATTATGAGTCCGCTTGGGCCTGGCAAACTCAGCCTCAAGGAGAGAGCTTCGACTACTTCAGATTAGTATTCGAGCAGTACCGGGCCCTGCGTCGTCTAGGTGTCAACGTCGATATCATCAGCAAGCAGGGTATCTCTCAACAACGCTACAAACTGCTCTGTGTCCCTGGGCTAATGAGTGTTGATCAAACGCTACTGTCCCAAATGCGAGATTGCGCTTCAATTCTTTTGATGGGCCCACGAACTGGCAGCCGTACGGAAGATTTCCATATGGATACGCATCAACCGCTGCTTTTTGAGACAGTCCATCAGGACCGTGTTGAATCCTTGCGGGCCAGTGCGGCTTATAACACCGGTACCGGTGCGATAGAGCATTGGTTTGAGCACTATGATGCTCCCGATGAGCTTGTGGTGCATCGCACGGAGACGGGCCGGCCTGTGTTGCTCGAACAGAACGCCAACTTCTATCTGTGTGGTTGGCCCGATGCTGAATACGCGCATTCGCTCTTTGCTAATCTGCTATCGCAGTTGGGCATCAATACGTACGAGCTGCCCGAGGGATTGCGATTGAGGGAGACCAAAACACATCGGTTCTGGTTTAACTACGATAGTCAGCCTGTGGTATTTCGTGGTTTAGAGTTGCCTCCAGCCGGAGTAAAAATTGAAGCGCTCTAGGGCGGTTTAAACAGATATTAGCCTTCGCCAGCTACAATCTCGCTCGCAATCTATGTTTAAAGGCTGGGTGAATATCTGAGTTCGTCTCATCAGTTATTGGCTTGTATCAGGCGCTGAGTCAGGCTCGTTCTCTTGCTGCAGATGCCACA
>JAYQBD010000030.1:0-2735 GCA_038137135.1 Oceanospirillaceae bacterium
AAACTAACAAAGACCTCTCCGATATGACGCTCGAAGAGCTGCAGCAGTTCTCTGATCAGATTCAGGAAGATGTGTTTGAGGTTCTGACGCTAGAGGGCTCTGTTAGCGCGCGTAACCACATTGGCGGTACTGCACCTGACCAGGTACGCGCCGCTGTTGCTCGCGGTCGTGACCTGCTTGGCGGTCGCGCTTAATTAGCCGCACTGCGGTTGCTAACTAAGAGAATCAGAACGATGAACAGTCCTTATGTCTACGCTGCCGTCATGTTGCTGGCCGGAATCGGCATTCCAACCATGGCAACACTCAACGGTGGTTTAGGCGGAAAGTTGATGAGCTCATCGTTGGCGACCGCAATGGCGCTTGCGCTGGCCTTTACCTCTGTCTCTGTTTACATGCTGGCGACTGAAGGTCTTCCCAGCAAATTGATCGCCGATGATTTGCCCTTCTACTTCTACCTCGGCGGATTCTGTGTCGCCTTCTATGTGATTAGTGTCACCTGGATCGTGCCAAAATTTGGCGTCTCAAATGCGATCGCGTTCGCGCTGCTCGGGCAACTGATAGCGATGAGCGTCATTGACCACTTTGGTCTGCTAGGTGCGCAGCAGTATGCCATCACCACCAAGCGGGTGTTGGGTTTGGTGATTATGGCGGTGGGTATCTATCTGGTGCTCGATAAAACGGCGGCGAGCACGCGCTAGGTGCCGGCTAACGCGCTTACTTGAAACTGCCTAGTTTGCTTCGCGCTTTAATCGCCACTGATTAAGTACGCTGATGTGCTCGGGTCCTATACCGCAGCAACCGCCAATGATCCCTGCGCCCAACTGCTGCCACTCTTTGGCAAACTCGACATAGCCCTCGGGCTCAATCTCCCGCATCTCGATCTCTTGGCTGCGCGAGTCCTGAGTACTTTTAATGGGCGTGAACTTATTCGCATAAACACCGAGTTGTAGGTGTGAGCCAACTTGCTGTTGGCGCTGGGTAGCCTCGTGCAGAGCCGCGGCCATAATCTCCGGGATCGAGCAGTTGAACATTAGGCCCGTGGCATTTGTTTGCGACACTGCATCAACGAGCTGCGTAATGGTCTCTCCAGAGCGTAACTTGGGGGGCTGAGAGTCATCATCCAGGGTGAACGAGAAGTAGACAGGTTTATCGGCTTGCTTGAGGACTTCAGCGGTACTCTGGAATTCAGCTAATGACGACATGGTCTCGGCGAGCCAGAGGTCTACATGAGGTTCTAATGCTGTATAGAGAGCCTGGGTTATTGGTTGTGCAATAGTGCCGTCAAAAAAGTCGGGACGGTAGCTGCCCATTACCGGAGGTAGGGAGCCAGCGACTCTAATTGTGCGCTCCGCTTCGTCTGCAGCCTCCCGAGCGAGTTTGCCGGCCAAGGCTGCCAGTTCGGTTCCACGCTCCCTGAAGAGCTCTTCTCCGAGGTGAAAGGGTACACAGGCATAACTGTTCGTTGTAATGATGTCAGCGCCGGCATTGATGTAGGCGGTGTGTGCTTGTACCACCATCTCAGGGGCTTTGATGAGCGCCTCGGCACTCCACAGTGGCCGGGAAAAGGGGGCACCCATACGGCGTAGCTCGTGACCCATCCCACCATCGAGAATTGTAACTTCAGACATTAAATATCCTCTTTTTTGCGGATTGGAACACGACTCCAAACCGAAAGGAATACCTTTTATTTCGGCATGCTGAAAAGCTTAGGTGGCAAAAATTATTGACGTTCATAGCAAAGTGATCCTCAGCTGTGGGGAGTATCCTCGGTTGCATAAATTGAAGGAGTCTCGGTAGTAAGAGTTATCGGGCGCAAGAGAGGGAGCTGGCAGAATGCAGCACTATTCGGGTTTTGGGCTTCTCAAGCACAGCCTTAGCCATCATGAAAATTGGCAGCGTGCATGGCGTAATCCGACGCCGAAGAAGAAGTACGACGTGATCGTAATTGGTGGTGGTGGCCACGGTCTCGCGACAGCTTACTACCTTGCCAAAGAGTTTGGTGTTACCAATGTTGCCGTTATCGAGAAAGGCTATCTTGGCGGTGGTAATACCGCACGCAACACCACTATCGTGCGCTCAAACTATCTCTGGGATGAGGCTGCCCACCTTTACGAGCATGCAATGAAGCTGTGGGAAGGTCTCTCGCAAGACCTCAACTATAACGTCATGTTCTCACAGCGCGGTGTTCTCAACCTCGGACATACTCTGCAGGATATGCGTGACATACAGCGTCGAGTAAACGCCAACCGCCTGAACGGTATTGATGGCGAAGTGTTGGATGCCAAGCAGGTACAAGAGCTGGTGCCACATATGGATTGTTCGGCCAATACACGATATCCGGTGCTGGGGGCCTCTTGGCAGCCTCGTGCCGGTGTTGCGCGTCATGATGCAGTCGCGTGGGGCTACGCTCGCGGTGCGGATGCTCACGGAGTCGACCTTATTCAACAGACAGCGGTCGTCGATTTGATTATCGAAGATGGTGCCTGTGTTGGTGTTAAAACTGACCGTTATGGAGAGATTCGCGCTGATCGAGTCGGCGCAGTTGTTGCTGGTAACTCGAGTGTGGTCGCCGCGATGGGTGGCTTTGAGCTGCCGCTTGAATCTCACCCGCTACAGGCGCTTGTTTCTGAGCCAATCAAACCGGTGTTGGACACTGTGGTTATGTCCAACCACGTGCACGGCTATGTCAGCCAGTCTGACAAGGGTGACCTGGTAATTGGTGCAGGTATCGATAG
>JAYQBD010000030.1:2835-16261 GCA_038137135.1 Oceanospirillaceae bacterium
CGCGAAGAGGAAGAGTTTCACGTTAAAGGTCAGGCACATATCGCCCGTCCGCTAGATCCTGAAGCCTGTTCAGATAAAGAGTGGGGTGAGTATCTCTATTTCCGCAAGAATCCTCGTGGTCTGCATCACGAACTCTGGGTTCATGCTGCTGGTTGTCGCAAGTTCTTCAATGTCACGCGCGACACAGTGAGCTACGAAATTAAAGAGGTCTACATGATCGGTGAGAAGCCATCTGTTGTAGCTCAGTCTGATAGCGCCAAGTAAGGGAGTGGAGTTATGACACAGAAAAACCGCCTCCAAGCTGGTGGGCGCATCAACCGTAGCAAGCCGATGAACTTCGTCTATAACGGTAAAACATATCAAGGCTTCGAGGGCGATACCCTCGCCTCTGCAATGCTGGCCAATGGTATCGATATCGTTGGGCGTAGTTTCAAATATAGCCGTCCGCGCGGCATTGTTGCGGCGGGCGCAGAAGAGCCCAACGCCGTAATGCAGCTCGGTGCGACCGAAGCAACTCAGGTACCCAACGTGCGCGCGACTCAGCAAGAGCTGTTCGACGGTCTGGTATCCGGTGCTACAAACGGTTGGCCAAGCGTTGATAACGATCTTATGGGCTTTGTTGGTAAAGTCGGTGGCAAGTTGATGCCTCCTGGCTTCTACTACAAAACTTTCATGTACCCGCAGTCTATGTGGGAAACCTATGAGAAATTTATCCGCAAGGCTGCGGGGTTAGGTAGCTCTCCGTTGGAGAACGATCCAGATAGCTATGAGAAGATTAATCAGCACTGCGATGTGTTGGTTGTGGGTGCAGGCCCTGCTGGTCTTGCTGCTGCGCTGACAGCGGGTCGTGCTGGCGCACGCGTAATTCTGGCGGATGAACAGTCTGAATTTGGCGGTAGTCTGCTGGGGAGCCGCGAAACATTGAACGGTGAGGAGGCAGCCAACTGGGTGGCGCAGGTTACTGCTGAATTGGCAGGAATGCGCGACGTGCTGCTCTTGCCTCGCTCTACCGTAAATGGCTATCACGACCACAACTTCCTAACAATCCACGAGCGCAATACTGACCATCTGGCAGATAAAGCGCCGGCAGGGCAGGCGCGTCAGACGCTCCATCGTGTGCGTGCAAAATGGGTCGTACTTGCGACTGGAGCGCACGAGCGTCCACTGGTCTACGGCAATAACGATGTACCCGGCTGTATGATCGCGAGCGCTGTTTCGACTTACATCAACCGCTACGGTGTTGTACCCGGTAATGACCTGGTTGTAATGACAACCAACGATGGTGGTTACCAGGCCGCGTTTGACTGGCAGGATGCAGGACGCAAAGTCGTTGCAATCGTTGATACACGTCAGAACCCGCAGGGTGCTAAGGTTGACGAAGCGTCTAAACGCGGTATCAATCTGATCAAGGGTTCAGGTGTTATCGATGTGTCAGGCAGCAAACGCGTAACCGGCGTCAGCATTGCGCCATTGAGTGCTGATGGATCTGCTGTTAGCGGTTCGGTCGCAAAATTTAGCGCAGATACGGTTGCGACCAGCGGTGGTTGGAGTCCGGTTATTCACCTGGCGGGCCACACGGGAAGTCGCCCTGTATGGGACGAAAAGGTTGCAGGATTTCTGCCGGGTCAAACGGTTGAGAAGCGTCTGATCGCTGGCGCGATCGCGGGTGACTTTACAACTGCAGGCGCGCTGTCGCAGGGCGCTGAAGCTGGACGCAAAGCCTGCGCTGAACTCGGTATGGATCAACCGATTATCGAGTTGCCAGCAACGCAGGAGCCTGTTGAGGGGCCTGCGATGACGCTGTTCCACATCCCGCATCTGAAAAAGACGTCAGAAGCGCCGAAACAGTTTGTTGACTACCAGAACGATGTAACCGCTGCCGGTATCGAGCTGGCGTGTCGTGAGGGCTTCGAGTCAATCGAGCACGTTAAGCGCTACACCGCACTGGGTTTTGGTACTGACCAGGGTAAACTAGGTAATATCGCGGGTATGGCGATCGCTGCTAAAGCGACCGGTCGTACTATCCCTGAGACAGGCACTACGATTTTCCGTCCTAACTACACGCCAGTAACTTTTGGCGCGATGGTCGGCCGCGATCGTGGCGAGCTGTTCGATCCTAAGCGCTACACGGCTATGCACAAGTGGCACGTTGAGAACGGTGCGTTGTTTGAAGACGTGGGTCAGTGGAAACGTCCTTGGTATTTCCCGAAAGCGGGCGAAACGATGCAACAGGCTCTGGATCGCGAATGTAAAGCGACGCGCGAGTCTGTTGGTATTCTGGATGCGTCTACCCTCGGTAAGATCGATATTCAGGGTAAGGACGCACGTGAGTTCCTCGGCCGAGTTTACACCAATGCGTGGGCGAAACTGGCCGTTGGCAAGTGTCGCTACGGTCTGATGTGTGGCGAAGATGGTATGGTGTTCGATGATGGTGTGACCTCTTGCCTGGGTGAGAATCACTTCATTATGACCACCACCACAGGTGGCGCAGCTCGTGTTTACGAGTGGTTGGAACTTTATCATCAAACTGAATGGCCAGAGCTTGAGGTCTACTTCAATACGGTAACTGACCACTGGTCCACTATGACAATCTCAGGTCCGAATGCACGTAATCTGCTGCAAGAGTTGACCGATTACGATGTATCGAAAGAGAACCTCGGTTTCATGGATTGGCGTGAAATGAAGGTCGCAGGTGTTCCCGCCCGCGTTTTCCGTATCTCCTTCACGGGCGAATTGTCATTTGAGATCAACGTTCAGGCGAACTTCGGTCTGCACGTTTGGGAGAAACTGTTCGAGCACGGTGCCAAGTACAACCTAACGCCATATGGCACAGAGACTATGCACATTTTGCGTGCGGAGAAGGGCTTCATTATCGCAGGACAGGATACTGACGGCTCTGTACACCCTTACGATCTGGGTATGGGTTGGGCTGTATCACAGCAGAAACCGTTCAGCTTTATCGGTAAGCGCGGTATGGCCCGCGAAGACTGTGTGCGTGAACAGCGTAAACAGTTGGTCGGCCTTAAAACCACCGATCCAACGATCGTGTTGCCAGAGGGTGCGCAGGGTGTGTTTGATCCGAAAGCACCAATTCCGATGCCGATGGTGGGTCACATCACATCGAGCTACTGGAGTGCCAATCTGGGCCACAGTATCGCGATGGGTCTGGTTAAAGGAGGTCTCGATCGCATGGGTGAGAAGGTCTACTACCCGCTGGCTGATGGTCGCGTAGTAGAAGCTGAAATTTGTAGTCCGATCTTCCTGGATCCTAAAGGGGAGCGTCAAAATGTCTGACACTAATACCGTAGCAATCATGAACCAGGTGCCGGATGCAGCCGCTGGTGTGCGTGCTGAATCTCCACTGCATCATGCAGACCTCGCAACTCGGGCTCAGAAGGGCGCGACGAGCGGTGGCGTTCACTTCCGTGAACTGGGACTGATGGGTCATCTGACGCTGCGTTGCGACCCTAAAAATACTGAGCTGACCGGCGCCGCTGCGCGGGTTCTGGGTGTGGAACTGCCAATCCAGCCCCTCACTAGCGTTGAATCAGGCAGCACTATCGTGCGTTGGATCTCGCCTGACGAGTGGCTCATCACGCTGCCGAATGATCAGGCGTTTGAGCTGGAGACAGGTTTTCGTGCTGAGATGAGCGGCCACTATTCGCTGGTTAACAGTAGTGGCGGTCTTACAGTTTTCAAACTCAGCGGCGACAAGGTCGTTGATCTTCTGAAGAAGTCGACACCGGTTGATCTGCATGATTCGGAGTTTCCGGTCGGCAAAGTGGTATCTACCGTGTTTGCGAAGTCAGGTGCGACGATTCGTCGCACAGGTGCAACCGAGTTTGAACTCGTAGTGCGCCGTAGCTTTGCTGATTACCTCTGGCTGTGGATTCAGAGTGCCAGCCAAGAGTTTGGGCTCGTAGTAGAGGCCTAATGACCCTCAGCCCGGGGCGGCGTTTGTTTGCCAGTCACATTGGCACGTGCCGCGCTGGGTGAAACCCCAAAGGCGTCTTTGTAGCAGTTACTGAAGTGGCTTGTACTAACAAAGCCACTCGCTAGCGCTACGTTAGTGATGGACTCATTGGTTTGGGTCAGCAAGCGACGCGCGTGCGCGAGGCGAAGCTCCAGGTAGTACCGCGATGGACTGCTATCCAAATGGGCATGAAAGAGGCGCTCCATCTGGCGGCGTGATACTTCGCTAAGCTCAGCTAGCTCAATCAAGGTCAAAGGCTCATCGATGTTCTTGCGCATCAATTCCATAATACCGCGCAGTACTTCCGGTAGGGTCGGATCGTCGCCCATTTGAAGTGGTATTGCATCTCGACTCTCTGCACCCTGATCGCAACTTAGCACCTCGCGGACCGCGCGAACGAGCTCAGCTCCTTTGAGCTGATTAATGAGCTTCAACATCATCTCAAGTGCGCTGCTTGGACCTGAGCAGGTGGCGCGTTGCGGCGCAATCACTAAGGTGTTGCGAGACACGCTTACACTCGGGAAAGTCTCCCTCATGAAAGCATGATTATCCGGGTGCACTGCACACTCTTGATTCTCAATTAGGCCAGCATGAGCGAGTGCGACCGCGCCGTTCCAAAGTCCGCCCAGCGTTACTCCTAGTTTCTCGGCCGAGCGCAAACAGGTGCTGAGTTTAGTGTTGGCGGTGAGTGAACAACGGAAACCGCCACACACAATTAAAATATCCAGCTCGCCTCGGTGTTGAATCGGTACATTATCAATCACGTCATCGGTGGAGATATTGATACCTAAATCGCTCACCACGACGCGCGAGTCGATACCAAAGGTCGTGTATTCGAAGAGTGAATTTGCAGAGACCAAATTTGCCGTTACCAGTGCATCAAGAGCCCCAGTGAACGCGACCAGAGAGAAGTGGGGCTGCAAAATGAATCCAACGCGAACCACCCTTGGGGCGGCTGGCAGGGGGTTAGATGAGGACTCAGCTTTAGAGTTTGAGTGCTGACCCATTCACTACTCCAACGACTGTAGAAAATGAAAAATAAGTACAGGGTGAGTTTACCGTAATTTTGCTCAGACGCCATGTTAGGGTAAGTTGTTTGCCCAATACTCGGCGCGCTATGGGCAATAAGAGTGACGTTTTTGGAACAGATTTTGTCGGTTCTTAACACTAACATCGAACAATCGAAGTAACTCCAACCAGTAGGTGAAAAATGAACGCGGCTGAACTGCATAAAGATTCGATCATCATTGATGGTCTCGTTTGCGGCAAAATGAATGTGGAACTGTTCGAAGATATGCGCAGGGGTGGCGTAACCACCGCTAGTTGCACTATGGCGTTCTGGGACGACTTCAAAGGTACAGTGAACAACATTGCTGCTGTAAACCGCATCATCAATGAGAATTCCGACTGGATGACCAAGATCCGTACGGCAGCCGATATTCGCAAAGCTAAAGCGGAAGATAAGGTCGGCGTGCTGATGAGCTTCCAGAACGCTTACGCTTACGAAGATCAGCTTAACTACGTGCAGATATTCAAAGAGCTGGGCGTGGGTATCACGCAACTGTGTTACAACACCCAGAACCTTGTTGGTACGGGTTGTTATGAGCGTGATGGCGGGCTATCGGACTACGGCCGTGAAGTGATGTGGGAGATGAACCGAGTTGGCGTGTTGGTCGATCTGTCGCACGTCGGTGCTAAGACATCGGAAGAGGCGATCTTAGAGTCGAAGAAGCCTGTGGCTTACTCACACTGCCTGCCGAGCGGCCTCAAAGATCATCCGCGTAATAAGTCGGATGAAGAGCTTAAGTTTATTGCTGATCATGGTGGCTTCGTCGGCGTAACCATGTTTGCACCTTTCCTTAAAAACGGTATCAACTCAACGATCGAAGATTATGTTGAAGCGATTCGTTACGTTTATAACATCGTCGGCGAAGACTCTATCGGCATAGGTACAGACTTCACTCAGGGGCAGGATCAGGCCTTCTTTGAGTACCTTACCCATGACAAAGGCTATGCGCGTCGACTCACTAATTTCGGTAAGATCATCAATCCAGAGGGTATTCGTACTTTGGGTGAGTTTCCAAATCTCACCGAGGCGTTGCTCAAGGATGGTTTCAGCGAGACTCAGGTCCGTAAAATTATGGGTGAGAACTGGGTTCGTCTACTGGAAGATGTTTGGGGCGAATAATTATCCCAGGCAACTTCGTTTAAGTGAAAGCGCGCATCTATATGTGCGCTTTTTTATTGCCTAGATCAAATGTATGTGGCGCGCGCACGGCCCGCTTGAGCGACGGTTGGTCGCGTTTTCGGAGCAATTAGTGTCGCATTTAGCGAAACCGGTAGCATACCTGCTCCATATACTGGTTTGGCTAAAGATCTAAAATTTTTTTGAGAGTAAACGATGAGCCATCACGCACCTGAGATGCCAATCCAAGTTGATGACGAGACTGGCGTATGGACAACCGATGCGCTGCCAATGCTGTATGTGCCGCGTCACTTTTTCGTAAACAACCATATGGGTATCGAAGAGGAGATCGGGGCTGAGCGCTATGCAGAGATCCTCTATAAAGCGGGTTATAAATCGGCCTATTACTGGTGCGAGAAAGAGGCTGAAGCTCATGGTATCAGCGGCGCGGATGTCTTTCATCATTACATGAAGCGTCTATCTCAGCGCGGCTGGGGTTTCTTTATCACCGAGGCGCTGGATCTCGAAAAAGGGACAGCACGTGTGCGGTTGGAAAACTCTGCGTTTGTTTACCAATACGGTAAAGTTAATCGTAAGGTTGATTACATGTTCACTGGCTGGTTCGCTGGAGCAATGGATCAGATCGCAGATAGCCTGGGTTACCCAGTACGTACCCGTGCAGTACAGACGCAGAGTGCTGCAGAAGATGGCTGCGACTTCGGTATTTTCGAAGTAGCGCCGCTTTAATAAAAAGAAACAGATGTGCCGTACGACGCAGCGGCACAGCGTGACAACAGTTGGAGTGAACCATGTCGCAGTACGATGCACTGTTCCAGCCTTTGAACATAAATAAACTGACGATCCGTAACCGAATTGTCAGTACCGCGCATGCTGAGGTGTACGCAACCGACGGCGGTATGACAACCGATCGTTACGTTAAATATTATGAAGAGAAAGCCAAAGGCGGTTGTGGTCTCTGTATCTGCGGTGGTTCAAGCACCGTAGCGATTGATAGTCCGCAAAGCTGGTGGAGCTCGGTCAATCTATCCACGGATCGAATTATTCCTCACTTCCAGAATCTAGCCGACGCTGTGCACAAGCATGGCGGCAAGATCATGATTCAGATAACGCATATGGGTCGTCGTTCACGCTGGGATGGTGAAAACTGGCCAAACCTAATGTCTCCTTCAGGTATCCGTGAGCCGGTTCACCGTGCCACCTGTAAGACTATTGAAGAGGAGGAGATCTGGCGCGTTATCGGCGACTTTGCCAAGGCCGCTGTACGTGCAAAAGAGGGTGGCCTAGATGGTGTAGAACTCTCTGCTGTGCATCAGCACATGATTGACCAGTTCTGGTCGCCGCGCGTTAACAAGCGTACTGATGAGTGGGGTGGTACCTTTGAAGGCCGTATGAAGTTCGGCCTAGAGGTCGCGAAGGCGGTGCGTGAAGCCGTCGGTCCCGATTTTGTGGTCGGTATGCGTATTGTCGGCGATGAGTTTCATCCAGATGGTCTCAACCATGAAGATATGAAACAGATTGCTGCTTACTATGATGCGACGGGGCTCATCGATTATTTCGGTGTGGTCGGCTCAGGCTGTGATACGCATAACACCCTAGCAAACGTTATACCGAACATGAGTTATCCGCCGGAGCCCTTCCTGCACCTAGCAGCGGGCATCAAAGAGGTGGTCTCTGTGCCTGTTATCCACGCGCAGAATATTAAAGATCCGAATCAGGCACAGCGTATCCTTGAAGGGGGCTATGTCGATTTCGTGGGTATGACACGAGCACACATTGCTGATCCGCACTTTATTGCCAAGGTTAAAGCGGATCAGGTTGATCAGATTCGTCAGTGTGTTGGCGCTAACTACTGTATCGACCGTCAGTATATGGGTCTGGACGTGCTCTGTATCCAGAACGCCGCGACTTCGCGCGAGTATATGGGTGTGCCGCATATTATCGAGAAAACGACCGGCCCGATCCGCAAGGTTGTGGTTGTCGGCGGTGGCCCTGGTGGTTTGGAAGCGGCGCGCGTTGCGGCAGAGCGTGGTCACCAGGTCACCCTGCTAGAGCGTAGTGCTGAGTTGGGCGGGCAGATAACGATCGCCGCTAAAGCGCCACAGCGTGATCAAATGGCCGGTATTACTCGCTGGTTGGCGATGGAGATCGATCGTTTGGGTGTTGATGTGCGTCTTAATACTAGCGCTGACGCCGATATGATCCGCGGGCTGAACCCCGATGTCTGTATTTTGGCTACGGGTGGTCGCCCATTCCTCGAGCAGAACCCGCACTGGGGTGCTGCCGAAGGTCTGGTTGTTTCAAGCTGGGATATCCTCAATGGCGTGGTAGAACCGGGCAAAAACGTGCTGATCTACGACACCATCTGTGAGTTCTCGGGGATGTCAGCCGCTGACTATCTTAGCTCTAAAGGCTCTACGGTTGAGCTGGTGACCGACGATATCAAACCGGGTGTTGGTATCGGTGGTACTACCTTCCCAACTTATTACCGTAGCCTCTATGAGAAAGAGGTCATCATGACCTCCGACTTGTTGCTCGAGAAAGTCTACCGCGAAGGCGATAAGCTGGTAGCGGTGCTAGAGAACGAGTACACCGGTCAGCAGGAGGAGCGTGTTGTTGACCAGATCGTTGTTGAGAACGGTACGCGTCCGAACGAGGAGCTCTACTACGCCCTCAAAGCAGAATCGCGTAATAAGGGGCAGATCGACAACGAGACGCTGTTCGCGATCCAGCCACAGCCTGTGTTGAGTGAGGCGGGTGAGGGTATGATCCTGTGGCGCTTGGGTGACTGTGTGTCTCAGCGCAACACGCATGCGGCGATCTACGATGCTCTGCGTCTGTGTAAAGATCTCTGATCGGCCAAGGCTCTGTGCGCTGCGGCATCTGCGCGGCGTACAGGCCTCGTTTACCCCTAGCTTGATTCAAGAGGTCGTCTGATGATCCTCGATACATTAATCCCCGCTCTGCTTCTGATAGCACTACTTTTAGCCGCAGTTGGCGGGGTTAAACGCATCAGTTTATGGCGTGCTGGCCAGCCTGAGAAGGTAAACCTCATTGGAGGCCTGCTTGCTATACCGCGCCGCTATCTGGTGGATCTGCACCATGTCGTTGAGCGTGACAAATACATCTCCAAAACTCACGTCGCAACAGCGGGTGGCTTTGTACTGTCGATGGTACTGATCCTTGCGGTTTACCTCTTGGGTCTTGAGAGCCGTCTGCTCAGCTATGCGCTACTGGGCGCAACGGCACTGATGTTTACCGGTGCATTCTTCGTCTGGAAACGCCGCCATAATCCGCCTTCGCGTCTGTCGAAGGGTCCCTGGATGCGCCTGCCAAAGAGCTTACTGATGTTCTCGGTAACCTTCTTTATTGCCACGCTTCCTGCTGCGGGCCTACTCCCTGAGGGCGCTCTGTCACAAGGTGCGGGTTGGGTGTTGGCGCTCATTCTTGCTGCCGGGATCGTCTGGGGGCTGGGCGAGTTGGTGTTCGGAATGGCCTGGGGTGGACCGATGAAGCACGCCTTCGCTGGCGCGCTGCATCTAGCGTTTCACCGTCGCCCAGAGCGTTTTGGTGGCGGTCGCTCTACCGGTCTGAAAGCGGTCGATCTGAAAGCTGACAAACTCGGGGTAGACAAGCCAACTGACTTCAAATGGAATCAGCTGCTTGGATTCGACGCCTGCGTGCAGTGTGGTAAATGTGAGGCGATGTGTCCGGCATTTGCCGCAGGTCAACCGCTTAACCCTAAAAAGTTGATTCAGGATATGGTTGTTGGCTTGGCGGGTGGCTCCGACGCAAAGTTTGCCGGCTCGCCCTATCCCGGGATTGAAGTAGGCAAGGCTAGGGGTGGTCCGAATCAGTCCATCACTACAGGTTTAGTCAGCCCAGACACGCTCTGGTCGTGTACCACCTGTCGAGCCTGTGTTGAGGAGTGTCCGATGATGATCGAGCACGTTGATGCGATCGTTGATATGCGCCGTTTCCTGACACTGGAGAAGGGGCAGACACCTAACAAGGGTGCCGAAGTTCTGGAGAACCTAATAGCAACGGACAACCCGAACGGATTTAATCCTGGTAACCGCATGAACTGGGCAGCGGATCAGAATCTGCGCCTGATGTCAGACGTTAAAGAGGCCGATGTACTCTTCTGGGTCTCTGATGGTGCCTTCGATATGCGCAGTCAGCGCATCCTGCGTGCTTTCGTGAAGGTGCTGAAAGCCGCTAAGGTCGATTTTGCTGTGCTTGGTGATGAGGAGCGTGACTCGGGTGACGTGGCTCGCCGTCTGGGTGATGACGCGACTTTCCAGTCACTTGCTGCGCGTAACATAGCTGTGCTGCAGAAGTACAAGTTTAAGAGGATCGTAACCACCGACCCGCATGCGTTCCACTGTCTCAAAAACGAGTATCCGGAGCTGTACCCTGCGGGTAGTAAGGTTGATTACCAGGTAATGCATCACACAACCTTTATTAACGAGTTGGTTAAGGCTGGAAGCCTCAATCTGAGCTCCTATAACGGCGGTACGGTTACCTACCATGATCCTTGTTACCTCGGACGCTACAATGGTGAGTACGACTCGCCCCGCGAGTTGTTGGCTAGCCTAGGTATCCAGCTGGCAGAGATGGAGCGCTCTGGCTTCCGTTCACGCTGCTGTGGTGGCGGTGGAGGAGCGCCGATCACGGATGTGCCGGGTGAACGTCGTATTGCTGATATGCGAATGGCGGAGATCCGTGAAGTGGGTGCGCAGACAGTCGCTGTCGGCTGTCAGCAGTGTACAGCGATGCTCGAGGGTGTTGTCGAAGATCGAGCAGAAGTCATGGATATCGCTGAGATGGTTGCCGCCGCGCTGGTAGAGGAGGTCGCGTAATGAGTGATGAGATCATTCGCCGTGATCCGCGAGCTGAGTGGATAGCGCGTAACCGCCTGCATCCACTGCACGCGGCTATGGTAGAGCAGGGTGCTGTTGAGGTGCGGGGACCATCGGGTCTGATTCGTCGCAATCCTCACGCTGTCGGCTTTATCGGCCCCAATGGTATCAAACGTATAGATCGCCTTAACGGTAACTCCCAAGCAGCGGGCGGCTCGCGTCGCAGCGCAGCTAAAGCGGTTGAGTTACCGCTGCATAAGGTCGAGTCGCCTGAGTACTATATCGCTGTAGTGCCCGATCTTGTCGGTGGACGACTGACCGCACATGACAAAGATGTGCTGGGTCAGGCGCATCAGTTGATCGCGGCTCTCAACGCGACAGGTGCCGGTAACGGCGCTGTGGTGGCGATAACCTTTGGTGACTGTCGCGAAGATGGCTTCGATAAAGCCGGTGCAGATCGGTTGTTGCAGTTCAGTGAAGCCGTCTTTGACGGCTATGCACCCGAAGCACGTATCGCTGCGCTGGAGCAGGTCGAGAAGAGCCTTGCACCACGGTTCTGGTTATTCCCGGATAGCGTCGCGGGCGGCTTTGAAGTGGGGCTGCGTCTGGCTGCACGTCTAGATGAGCGTCCGCTGACTCAGGCCTGGCAGGTGGGTCTACAGACAACGATCTGTCGGGGTGCCGGTGGTACAAGTGATATTAGTCGTCCAACTGAGCGCTTCCTTTTGTTAACCCCCGAGTGCGCCAATCCCGTTGATGAGACGCGTCACGAAGCGCTCGCGCTTGATCCTATCGATCGGCCTGATGTTGCCCCGGCGCTAGAGGACCTCGGTCAGGTCGCTGTGGACCCCAACTCAGTTGCGCTGGGTGAAGCAGAATTTATTCTTTCAGCCGGTAACGGTATTCATAATTGGGAAAACTTCCATCGAGCTGCTGAGGTTTTAGGTGCCACCGAAGCGGGGAGTCGTGTAGTTGTTGATGACGGCTACTTGCCGCGCTTCCGTCAGGTAGGGGCTTCAGGTACCTGGGTTACAGCACGAGTGTATATCGCTGTGGGAATCTCTGGTGCAGTACAGCATCTGCAGGGCATAGCGCAGTGCGACAAGGTCGTTGCGGTGAATACCGATGTCGGTTGTGACATGGTAAAACGCGCGGCATTGAGCGTCATTGATGATGGCGACGAAGTGCTCTCTGAATTGATCGAATTGGTGCAAAAACATCGCCAAGGGGAGGTGACTGATGCAGCCTAAAGTCAGCGCTGATCTGCGAGTTGTCGCTCTAGTTTCCGTAGGAAAACATCCGAGTTCTGGGCGCGCGCGACGGGCTGATCAAGATGCGCGTGCCGTTGAGATGGGGCTACGACTCACTCCTCAAGCGCTTGAAGTTATCCACGCAGGTGACTCATCGAATTCGGTATTGCGAGACTATGCTGGCATGGGATTGCAGGCGGTAAAAGTGTTAGAGCAACCGCCGCAAGCGGATGTTTTACCTGCCTTGGTTGAGTATCTTGGTGCTAGCTTGCCAGATATCATAATGACTGGTGTTCGTGCGGAGAGCGGTGAATCATCTGGTATGACGCCTTACCTGTTGAGTGAAAAACTGGGTATTCCTGTGGTAACTGGTATCGCTGAGATCCGTTCCGTATCCCAGGGCTATGCAGAGGTGCTGCAGGCGCTTCCTCGCGGCCAGCGGCGTGCTCTGCGGGTACAACTACCCTTTATCGCTTCAGTTGACTCTGCAGCTATGCCAGCGCGCCAGAGCGCCTACGGGCCTGCGATGCGAGCGCAGGTAGAAGCTGAGCAAGTCAGTATCGAGGTTGTAGACTCCGTTCGCGCAAGCTGGGAAGAGACACCCGCTCGCAAACGTCCAAAGCGTCTTAAAGTGGTCAAGGCTAAGACGGCAGCCGACCGCTTTAAGGCCGCGACGGCTAAGGCGACAGGGGATGGCGGCGCAGTGATGCGCGACGAGTCCGCAGCGGAAAAAGCTAAAGCGATTTTCGATCTGTTAGTTGAAGAGGGTGTACTGCGCTAGGCGCAGATACATCTCGTCGCTCACTTTTGGTGTTTTTAGGTCTGCTCTCAAGTGCTAATCTTTAACGAACAATCCGAAATTTATTGGGCGGAGATCAATCACCATGATGTTTGCTGATCTTGTAGATTTAGAGGATCTAGCGGGACAACTCAAGACTCTCGGTGTTGATGTTGCGGTGGATGCTGAGCCTGCGGTTATCAGTGCCGCAATGACTCGCTGGCTATCAACAGCCTCGAGCGATCAGGTCACTCAGGCTCGAGCGCATCTTGGCGAATTCGTGGCTGCATCTGAGGGGTTGATCTTGCCCGCGGCTAAGGCGCTGTTGGAGTCTTTGATTACAGAGATCTCCTCACACCA
>JAYQBD010000030.1:16361-22190 GCA_038137135.1 Oceanospirillaceae bacterium
TGCCCGCGGCTAAGGCGCTGTTGGAGTCTTTGATTACAGAGATCTCCTCACACCAATAACGGCACTGATCGTTCGATATAGACATCGATGCACAGGTAGGTGGCTGAAATGACTGCAACCCTCGGAATCTTAGGAGTCGGCCATCTAGCGAGCTACGTAGTGGCGGGTCTGCGTAACGCCAGAGATGATCGAAAAATTATATTGTCGCCGCGAAACCAGCAGCGCCAGCAGATGCTGGTTAAAAGCTATGGCTGCGAAGGGGCAAACTCAAATCAAGAAGTTGTCGACACTGCAGATATTCTATTGCTTAGCGTGCGTCCGCAACAGCTCGAAAATCTACTTGAATCGGTGAAGTTTTCGCCGGGTCAGCTCGTTGTCTCCTGTATTGCAGGTGTACCTCTGGCGCAGTTACAGCGTCAATTGAGAGATCAGATTGTAGTACGAACGATGCCATTGGCTTGTGCTGAAGTCGGGCAGGGAGCCGTACCGGTCTATCCTTCAAATGAACAGGCAGTTGAACTTCTTAGAAGGCTCGGAACTCTGGTTGAGTTGAACTCAGAAGCGGAATTTGAGTTGGCAACTGTCGCTGCCTGTATGAACGGTTGGATGTTCAGTTATTTTGATCATTTGACCCACTGGTATCAAAACCAAGGGTTGGAACCCGCCAAAGCCAGAGAGTTAGTGCTTGCATCGGTGAATGGGGCGGTTGCACTGGCCATTGCAAGGCCTGAACGGGGCTTGGGAGCTATCAGCGATAGCATTGCTACGGATGGTACCTACACTAAGCTGGGTCTGGATCTGTTGCAACAGCGCGGTGCTTTTGAGCCCTGGAGTGAAGCCTGCGATGCGGTTGAAGCAGCGCTGACACCTGCTCATCCAAGCGCTTAAATTTACTAGCCTATTCCCTCATAACTCTCGCATCAGCCGCAAAGCATCGTAGATGGCTGCGTGGGTATTGCGTGATGAGACTGCATCACCGATTCGGTAGAGCTGAAAAGCGCCACCTTTGTTGACTTGAACTGTCTGCGGCCGAGAGTTGATCAGTTGATCGTAATCGACCTGCCCGAGATTGCTCGACAGGGGTTTGAGCTCAAAGTAGAGCTCATCGAGCGGTAGCGTTCCATGGTTGATGAGTATTTGATCGTAGACCTTCACATGCTGAGCCGAGCCGTAGTCGCTGCCTATCAGGGCATGCAGCCCGTCACTCTTTTTCTCAACGCTGATGAGTCGATAGGTGACGGTGAAACGTGTATTTAAACTCTGAAGGCTACGCATGTAAGGGACGAGATTCATGCCCATAACTTCTGGCGCAAAGCTGCGATCTGGCGTCATTATCTCAACATCAGACCCTGCTTTGGCCAGGATTTCTGCGGCTTGTAGTCCAACATGGTCGCCGGCATCATCGAAAATTAGAACACGCTGGGCTGGCTTGCAGTCACCGGCCAAAACATCCCAGCATGAGCTGACATGTTCGTTACCACTCTCTAGTATCTCTGTTTGTGGGTAGCCGCCAGTAGCGATGATGACTAGGTCTGGATTTTCGTTAATGATGTCGCTGGCTTCAGCCCAGCTGTTGTAGCGAATCTCGACCCCCAGCCGTTCACACTCTGCTAGTCGCCAGTCGATGATCGATTGCATTTCGCGGCGACGCTCGCTGCGAGCCGTCAAGGCGATCTGGCCGCCGGCGTTATTGCTCGCCTCAAACACTGTCACCTGATGGCCACGTTCAGCACTGACACGCGCTGCTTCCAGACCGGCAGGACCTGCTCCGACAATCACGACCTGTCTTTTCTGATCGGCTGGCTGGATTAGGTGCGGTTGCTGCTCTTCCCGACCGGTTGATGGGTTATGAATACAGAAGGCGGCCCCACCTTGATAGATTCGATCCAAGCAGTAGTTAGCACCTACACAGGGGCGTATCTGCTCTTCCCGGCCTTCAATCAGCTTTTTAACGAGATGAGGATCGGCCATGTGTGCCCGCGTCATACCCACTAGGTCAAGCTTCCCTTCCGCGATCGCGTACCGAGCGGTCGCAAGATCCGGAATTTTGGCTGCATGAAGAGTTGGCAAACCGGTTGCCGAACGAATTTCACCGGCGAAATCGAGGTGAGGATTATTGCGCATCCCCTGTATCGGAATAACGTCGGTCAGTCCTGCGTCAGTGTCGATATGGCCGCGAATGATGTTGAGGAAATCGACTTGGCCGGTTGCTTTCAGGATTTGTGCGATTTGCAGCCCATCCTCTTTACTCAGACCCCGATCCAATAGCTCATCAGTACAGGCCCGCACACCGATAATAAACTCATCGCCAACCCGTTGACGGATAGCTGCTAGCACGTCGAGGGTGAACTGTACGCGCTGTTCAACCGAACCGCCGTATGGCGCATCCAGCGTATTGGTCAGCGGTGACCAGAATTGGTCCATCAAATGCCCATAGGCTTCAAGCTCAATACCGTCCATACCGCCTGCCTGCATGCGTTCTGCTGCATCTGCGTACTCAGTGATAATGCGTTGGATATCCCAGTCTTCAATCTGTTTGGGGAAAGCGCGGTGGGCGGGTTCACGTTTGTGAGACGGTGAAACAGTCGGTAACCAGTCACCTGTGTCCCAGCGGGTACGACGTCCTAGGTGAGTCAATTGGATCATAATCGCAGCGCCATGCTCGTGCACTGCATCGCAGAGGTTGCGAACGTGCGGGACTATCTCGTCGCGGTACGCCAAGAGGTTGCTAAATGCTGGTGGACTATCCTTAGAGACTGCAGCCGAGCCGGCCGTCATCGTCATTGCAATCCCACCCTTCGCTCGCTCGGCGTGGTAGGCAATGTAACGACTTGTAGGCATGCCGTCGACGGGATAGGCGGGCTCATGGGATGTTGTAATGATGCGATTGCGCAGCTCGAGGTGTTTAAGCCTGTACGGTTGTAGAAGAGGGTCCATGTCTACCTCTCTGGATTGTTATTTTTATACGGTCAAACAGATAAAAAAGGGAAGCTGTAGCGCTTCCCTTGTCATGTTTAATATCTCTAAATCAGTCGGCTCACTTCGCGAGGTTCTTTCGCGCTGTATCACTGTACCAGTTCAAGAAATTCACCAAGCCGAACTCGTAGGTTTTTGAATACGGCCCTGGACGATAAGCCACGGAATTTATGCCTCTCTGGTTCTCTTCACCCAGGCGGCGATCTTGGTCATTGGTTGCATCCCATACCGCGCGGATGCGCTCTGGATCGTAATCGACGCCCTCAACAGCATCCTTGTGAACGAACCACTTGGTAGTGACCAACGTCTCTTGGGCAGAGATCGGCAGCACTCGGAATACGATGAAGTTATCGCTCATCATATGGTTCCACGAATTGGGCAGGTGGAGAATACGCATCGAGCCCAGCTGGCGATTTTTAATGCGGCCCAAGAGCTTTTCGCAGCCCTGCTCGCCGTCAATCGTCATGACCAGAGTGCCCTCTTTGAGCGGCATACGAACGATACGGTTGCGCAGTCCTACGCCGTAGCTCTTGTGCTCGTAAGGAATGCCCTCGGCTTCCCAGTCGGCAGCCTGCTTAGCAAAGTATTCGCGGAAACTTTCGGGTGCGCGCGGGTCGTTGCTATCGTCCCACTCAAGCAGTGTATTGAGCAGCTCCGGGTGACTACCTTCGCAGTGGTAGCATTCGCGATTGTTCTCGATTACCAGCTTCCAGTTGGCCTTCTCGTACATGTTGGACTCACACGCGAGCTTGGTGTTCTCAACATCGTAAGGTTCCATGTAGTGCTCAAGTGTTTCGAGGAACTCAGAGAAACCATCATCTGGCGCCTCTTCACCTAAGCAGACAAAAATAAAACCACCGGCGGTTTTGCAGTGCGCGCGTTTAAGACCGTGAGCGGTTAGGTCAAAGTCCTCACCCATCTCTGAACCGGCGTATAGAAGTTTGCCTGAAGTGTCGTAAGTCCATTTGTGATAAGGACATACCAAGTTTGCAGCTTTTCCGCGTTCGGCTGTGCAGATGCGTGAACCACGGTGGCGACACATATTGTGGAAGGCGTTAACTTCGCCATTTGCGCCACGCACAATCAGGACAGGGTTCTTACCAATCTCGACAGTGAAGTATTCGCCTTTGGTTGAGATTTCGCTGGTCATTCCTACGAACAACCACTCTTTCTCAAAAATCTCTTCCATGTCCGCTCTGAACATGAAGGGATCGTTGTAAAAGGGTTGTGGCAGCGTGTAGTTGGGATCGCGCTCTTCCAGCATTTTTGCCATCTCTTCGCGTGCCTGCTCAATAGATGAGAAGCTAGCGTAAAGCAGATCGTTCTGATTCATGGTGTGACCGTCTCAACAAATCAGGGTTTACTAGAGGGTTAAGCTTTAACCCTCCCATCAGGCCGTTGCGGGACTGCAACATACCGACACCCCAATAAGTGTTGGATGAACAGTTCGCTCGGCAAAGAGCCGGACGTTCCGGCTGCGTTACTGAGCGAATATATCTGGTTTAAAACTGTCGATACATTAGAAAAAAGCTCAGCGGGGGAATTTAGACAGATCTTTGTCGCGATTAGATAAGTGCGGTATGTTCTATGAAATGAAAATGCACTAACAGCGCAGGGTCCAGCTGGGTGTGCGCGCGTCAAATTGAAAAGGATTCCCCGCCATGGCCAGCTCGAACCTTACTGTCACTCATTCTGATTCGTTTTCTCCGATCACCACCCAAACTTGGGCCAACGGTCGACACGTGGTTCGTTGTGTCAAAATTATCCAAGAGACATGGGATGTAAAGACTTACTGCTTCATGGCGGAGCAACCGGTGATGTTCTTCTTCAAGCCCGGGCAGTTTGTCACACTGGAGCTTGAGATCGAAGGTGAACAGGTCTTTCGTTCCTAC
The DNA here is from genome assembly GCA_038137135.1 of Oceanospirillaceae bacterium. Classification (GTDB taxonomy): domain Bacteria; phylum Pseudomonadota; class Gammaproteobacteria; order Pseudomonadales; family Balneatricaceae; genus Marinobacterium_E. Next base: position 21,230 of record JAYQBD010000030.1, read on the forward strand.
ACGATTTCGAGCTCTCCATCCGTGCCGTACAGCTTTTCGATAACGGTCAAACGCGTTCCAGGTGGGATGGTTTCAAATTGGCTGCATGACAATCTGTCTGAGGGCGAGATGCTCGCAGTGCATGGACCTGTCGGGCAGTTTAACAGTATCGATTTTCCAGCGGAGAAAGTGCTGTTTCTCTCCGGCGGTGTGGGTATCACGCCGGTTATGTCCATGGCGCGCTGGGCGTACGATACTAATATGGACACCGATATGGTCTTTGTCCACAGTGCTCGCACCCCAGCGGATATTATTTTCCACCGCGAGTTAGACAACATGTCTTCACGTGTTGGAAATTTCCAATTACACCTTATCTGTGAACGTCAGGTGTCGGGTCAGTCCTGGCATGGCTACCGTGGTTTTCTTGATCTGACCAAGCTCGAGATGATCGCGCCTGACTTCCTTGAGCGCGAGGTGTTCTGCTGCGGTCCGACTCCATATATGGCTGCCGTGCGCAAGATCCTGGAGGAGCAGGGCTATGACATGTCGCGGTATCATGAGGAGTCCTTTGGTGCGACGCCGGATACAGTTGAAGAACAAGCTGTAATCGATGCTGAGGTGGCAGTAGAGGAGGCAGAGGCAATCCCACGCGAAGATCTGCTCTCGATCTCATTTGATGCCTCTGGAAAATCCATCCAAGTCGCACCGGGCGAAACACTGCACTCGGCCGCTTCGCAGCTGGGGCTACATATTCCTAAAGCTTGCGGTATGGGAATCTGTGGTACCTGCAAGGTGATGGTTAAGTCAGGTAGCACGTCTATGGACCACAATGGTGGTATCACCGATGAGGATGTTGCAGAGGGGTACGTACTATCCTGTTGTACAGTACCCGAATCTGACGTGGTAATAGAGTTCTAGTTGGTTACCGAAAACTGATATCAACTAGCAGGTCTGAGGCGATCTCTTCGAGCGCATCCTGTAG
>JAYQBD010000031.1:0-18595 GCA_038137135.1 Oceanospirillaceae bacterium
TGCTGATAATAACCTAAAGTTTTAACCAACCCTTAGGTACATCTGATGCAACAGCTCAGCGAACAGCGCCTCACACACCTGCAGCAATTAGAGGCAGAGAGTATTCATATCATTCGAGAAGTAGCCTCCAGCTTTGACAATCCGGTCATGCTCTACTCTATCGGGAAGGACTCTTCTGTGATGCTCCACCTAGCTCGCAAGGCTTTCTATCCAGGCAAGCCGCCTTTTCCTCTGCTCCACGTGGACACCACTTGGAAATTTAAAGAGATGATCAGCTTCCGCGATCAGATGGCTGAAGAGTCGGGCATGGAGCTACTGGTGCATATCAATCAAGAGGGTGTGGATATGGGCGTGGGTCCGTTCACGCATGGCTCATCACGCCACACCGATATTATGAAGACTCAGGCGCTTAAACAGGCATTAAACAAGTACAAGTTTGATGCAGCTTTTGGCGGTGCGCGCCGTGATGAAGAGCGCTCGCGCGCAAAAGAGCGAGTCTTCTCCTTCCGCGATCGGCACCACCGCTGGGATCCCAAGAATCAACGTCCAGAACTGTGGAACATCTACAACACGGAGGTGGATCAAGGCGAGTCAATTCGCGTCTTCCCGCTAAGCAACTGGACTGAGCTAGACATATGGCAATACATATACTTAGAGAATATTTCTATCGTTCCACTTTATCTTTCTGAGGTGCGACCTGTGGTCGAGCGGGATGGCATGCTGATCATGGTAGATGACGAAAGAATGCCAATTAATCAGGATGAGATCGTGCAGCACAAATCGGTGCGTTTCCGCACTCTTGGCTGCTACCCGCTAACAGGTGCGGTGGAGTCTGAGGCCAACACCTTGCCTGAGATCATTCAAGAGATGCTGCTGGCGACAACTTCGGAGCGCCAAGGCCGTGCGATCGATCACGATAGCGCCGGCTCGATGGAACAGAAAAAGATTGAAGGGTACTTCTGATGAACCAAGAACAGGACTTAATTGCTCAGGATATCGAGGGCTACCTTGCGCTTCATGAAAACAAGGAGCTACTGCGTTTTATTACTTGCGGTAGTGTTGATGACGGAAAATCTACGCTGATCGGCCGCCTGCTCCATGACTCAAAGTTGATCTACGAAGACCAGCTTGCCGCGGTACAGAACGACTCAAAACGCATCGGCACCACAGGCGAGGAGATTGATCTCGCCCTGCTTGTAGACGGTCTGCAGGCGGAGCGTGAGCAAGGAATCACCATTGATGTCGCCTACCGCTATTTTTCAACAACTAAGCGTAAGTTCATCATCGCCGATACACCAGGGCATGAGCAGTACACGCGTAATATGGCGACGGGCGCATCCACTGCAGATCTCGCTATCATTCTGATTGATGCGCGGCACGGCGTGCAAACACAGACGCGTCGCCACAGTTTCATCGTCTCGCTGTTGGGCATCAAACACACCATCATCGCCATCAACAAGATGGACCTAGTCGACTACTCACAGCAGCGCTACGAGGAGATACAGCAAGAGTATCGCGATTTTGCTCAGTCACTTAATTTGAGTGACCTACGCTTCGTGCCACTCTCTGCACTCAAAGGCGACAATGTGGTGAACAGCTCCGTCCGCATGCCTTGGTATACAGAGGCGCCTCTGCTCTCCCAGCTTGAGACGATTCAGATTCGAAAAGTGCATTCAGCAACACCGTTCCGCTTCCCAGTACAGTATGTCAACCGCCCTAACCTCGATTTCCGCGGCTATGCCGGCACGGTAACGAGCGGTGCAGTGCGAGTCGGCGACGAGGTTAAGGTTCTACCCTCAGGTAAACTTAGCCGTATTAAACAAATAGTCACTTGGGACGGTGAACTACCCGAGGCGTTTGCACAACAGGCCGTCACATTGACCCTTGAGGATGAAATCGATATCTCTCGTGGCGATCTACTGGTGCACGCCGATTCAGCTCTCAAGCCACAACGAAACTTCAATGCGCACCTCGTCTGGATGAGCGATGAGCCTCTGGTATCGGGCCGTGCCTATGCGCTCAAGCTCGCTAGCAGCTCAACCAGCGCGGTGGTGAGCCGCATCCACCATCGTATTGATGTAAATTCGCTGGAACGCTGCACCCCGGCCGCACTGGGCCTGAACGAAATTGCCGAGGTCGAGATCAGCGCCGAACGCCCAGTGTTAGCGGATGATTACCAGTCATTACGTCAGACCGGGGCATTTATTCTGATTGACCGCCTAACCAATGCTACCGTGGCGGCGGGTATGGTTTCGAGCTCAGAGCACGTCGTTGACCGTATCACACTCTACTCTCAACCAGCTGTCTCAAAGGAGGATCGCGCTATACGCCTGGGCCAACAGGCACTGGTGATCGGGCTTCCAAACGCAGACAGCACACTGCTCTACACTCTTGAAAGAGCTCTGTTTGAGCGTGGACGACTGGCCTTCATAGCTGCACCTGGGCAGCAGCAGGCATTGGTTGATGCAGGGCTGATTGTTCTGAGTCAATCCAGTGAGGGCGCCGATTGGATAGCATCCTGTGAGCAGGGAGCTGATCTTTTCCTCAATGAGCGCTTGGATAACGCACAACGGGTAGAATTGATTCTGGATGCACTAGAGCAGCACCAAATCATCTAAACCCCCTTAAAAAACAGGGTAATAGCGCGCTCCGTTCTTTGGAACGGGGCGTATACCTGGGTTACAATATCGCATCGCTCAACCTGAGAGTTTGTCAAAGAGTAAGGGACAGAATGACCGATTTTCTGCTGATACTCATCAGTACCGTACTGGTCAACAATTTTGTGCTGGTTCAGTTTCTTGGACTCTGCCCATTCATGGGTGTTTCCAACAAGCTAGAGACCGCTATGGGCATGTCTTTAGCGACTACCTTTGTGCTAACGCTCTCATCGGTTTGCAGTTACCTGGTCTACACCTATCTGCTGCAGCCGCTCGATCTAATCTACCTGCAGACCGTATCATTTATTCTAGTGATTGCTGTGGTGGTGCAGTTCACAGAGATGGTGGTACACAAGACCAGTCCCCTGCTTTACAAACTGCTTGGCATCTTCCTGCCGCTGATTACAACCAACTGTGCGGTGCTCGGTGTTGCACTGCTTAACATCCGCAAACAGAACTCCTTTGTGGAGTCTATTGGCTATGGCTTCGGCGCAGCGGTTGGTTTCTCTCTGGCACTGATCCTATTCTCGGCGATTCGCGAGCGCATTGCTGTTGCAGAGGTGCCCGTACCCTTCCGGGGCGCAGCCATAGGAATGATCACCGCGGGTCTGATGTCGCTGGCCTTTATGGGCTTTGCCGGCTTGGTAAAATTCTAGGGTGAGTAACATGGACGCGATTCTCACCGCAATTGTCGTGCTATTTGGGCTCGCGCTCATATTTGGCTTAATCCTCGGCTATGCCTCAGTGCGTTTCAAAGTAGAGGGCAATCCGATTGTAGATCAGATCGATGCGATTCTGCCTCAGACACAGTGCGGCCAGTGTGGTCACCCAGGCTGCCGCCCCTATGCCGAAGCAATTGCGGGCGGTGAAGCAATCAATAAGTGTCCGCCTGGTGGGCAGGCAACCATTGACCAGCTCGCAGAACTGCTGAATGTGGAGTCCATCCCGCTCGATGCTGAACACGGCAGCGAGGATGTACGCAAGGTCGCCTACATTCGCGAGGATGAGTGTATCGGCTGTACCAAGTGTATTCAGGCCTGCCCTGTCGATGCCATTCTCGGCGCGGCAAAACAGATGCATACGGTTATTGTGGCGGAGTGCACCGGGTGCGACCTATGCGTCGATCCTTGTCCGGTCGACTGTATCGATATGATTCCGGTCGCAACCACGATCGGCAACTGGAAATGGCCAGCGCCGCCAAGCCCTATGCAGATCATCGCAACAGATAGACCAGCACAGGTAGAGGAGAGCCAAGCATGACCGTTTACGCTTTCCATGGCGGCATTCATCCACCTGAGAATAAACTGCAGTCGACGCTACTGCCTGTAGCCCAGGCCAACCTCCCATCGCACTTGATTATCCCGGTGCTGCAGCATATCGGCATGGCCGCCGACCCGGTGGTTAAGGTGGGAGATTTGGTATTGAAGGGACAGGTGATTGCTGAGCCCGTTGGACGTATCTCTGCAGCGATACACGCACCCAGCTCCGGGCGGATAATCGACATCTCGCAACAGCCTGTACCCCACGCCTCAGGGCTCGAAGCTGAGTGTATCGTCATAGAAACTGATGGTGCAGAGACCTGGTGCGAATATGAGGGGCTCGAGGATTACACCCAGATACCTCCTCACAAACTGATCGACTTTATCCGCTCTAAAGGGATCGCTGGTATGGGCGGCGCAGGCTTCCCAACCGATGTGAAACTGCACCTAGGCGATGACCATATTGTAAACACATTGATCATCAATGCGGCCGAGTGTGAACCCTATATCACCGCCGACGATATGCTGATGCGCACCGACCCTGAGGCTATTATCGGCGGCATAGAGGTGATCGCTCACCTGCTAAAACCGCACCATATTTTGATTGGTATCGAAGATAACAAACCCGAGGCAATCGCCGCACTCAATCGTGCAGCGGAGGCTTCTGCCTTGCAGATCGATATCCAAGTTGTACCGACCAAGTACCCCTCGGGAGGAGAGCGCCAGTTAATTCAACTGCTCACCAATATCGAAGTACCAAGCGGCAAAATACCGGCTGATGTTGGCATTGTTTGTCAAAATGTAGGCACCACTGCAGCGATTTATGAAGCGGTTACCACTGGCCGTCCGCTCATTTCGCGCATTGTGACGCTGACTGGTGATGCGCTGGCACAACCACAGAACTATCGCACCCTGCTGGGTACGCCATTTACCACTCTGCTAGAACAAGCCGGTGTCGATCAGCAGCGCCTGAGCAAACTGATAATGGGCGGCCCGATGATGGGTGTTCCCGTCACGAGCCCCCACATACCCGTGATAAAAACGACCAACTGTATTATCGCTACAACGGTCGAGGAGATGCCCGCACCGCCACCTGCACAGGCGTGTATCCGCTGTGGTCTTTGCGAGCAGGCCTGCCCTGCGCAACTGCTGCCGCAACAGCTTTACTGGTTCTCCAAGGGCAAGGAGTTTGATAAGGCGCGCCAGCACAACCTATTCGACTGCATCGAGTGTGGAGCTTGCGCCTACGTCTGCCCGAGCAATATCCCACTGGTGCAATACTACCGCTTTGCCAAATCAGAGATCCGCAATGAGGAGCTAGAACAGCGCCGCGCCGACCATGCCCGCGCCCGCTTCGAAGCACGCCAAGAGCGCCTCGACCGTGAAGCAGCGCAAAAAGCCGAGAAGCGCAAACAGCGTGCGATTGAAGCGGCTGCGGCTCAAGCCGCTCGCAAAAAGGCGCAACAGCAGGCACAAGTTGAGGCTGCATCAGAGAATAGCAGTGCAGCAAGCAGTAATGAGGCCGAGGTGAAAGCGCTTAAGGTAGCTGCCGCGGTCGCCCGAACTAAACTGAGTAAAGCGGAGAAAGCGCTCAAGAGCGCTCGCGATAAGGGGCTGGATGGAGTAGACAAGTTAGAGGCTACGGTAGCTCAGTTAAGTGCCAAAGCTGATGAAGCTCAGGCCGCCTATGACAAGTCTTTGAATGCTAATAACAGCAGCTTGGAAATCGCAAAATCAGACGCAAAATGCGACGCAAATCAGGATAATAGCCCTGATACACAGGCCCAAGAGCAATCTGCCGAGGAGCTGGACTTGAAAGCCCTCAAACAGCAGGTATCAATCATGCGAACCAAGCTGAAGAAAGCCAAGGCGAGTGACCCAGAGAGTTCCGAGATTGCGTCATTGGAGAGCCGTTTAGCCGAAGCCAGCGCGACCTTAAAGGCCGCTGAGGATAAACAGATTGAGCGGGCTGCCGCAGAAGGTATAGACCTTAAACAGCTCAAGATTGACGCAGCCTTAGCCAAAGCTGCAGTCACGAAACTCGAACGCGCTGCCAAGGCTGCGCAGAGCGATGATGAACGCGAAACATTGGAGGCGCAGTTGCCACAAAAACGCGAAGAGGCTGAGCGATTAGCCCAAAAGCTGGCGAGGTTCGAATAACAGATGCCGCTACGCTTGAGCTCCCCCCACGTCACCCGTAACAACAGCACCGCTGGCGTGATGCAGAAGGTTGTGCTGGCAATGGTACCGGGTATAGTGGCGCTTACGTTGCTATTTGGATGGGGCACACTGATTCAGGTCCTACTCTGTGTAAGTTTCGGCCTTTTGTTCGAAGCAGCCGCTGTGCGACTTCGCAAACAGAATCTGAGCTTTTACCTGTCCGACTACAGTGCCGTTGTAACAGCGCTACTGCTAGCAGTCGCAATTCCACCCACAGCACCCTACTGGGTCGCGATCGTCGGCATGCTGGTCGCTATTCTCTTTGGAAAGCAGGTTTATGGGGGGCTGGGTAACAACCCATTCAACCCCGCGATGGTAGCCTATGCGCTACTGCTGGTCTCCTTCCCAGTTCAAATGACGAACTGGGTCTTACCGGGCGAAACGCTTGCCAGCGCCACGCAGACACTAGCATTGATCTTCGGCAGCGCCACTTCGACTGGCTTAGGTATAGATGGACTCACCGGCGCAACACCACTCGACCTACTGCGTAACCGCGGCGGTGTAACCACCTCAGAAGTCTGGTCAGGTGCAGAGCTCAGCGCTATCGCCTCCGCTTACCAGAACGTAGCACTGGCTTGGTTAGCAGGCGGGCTCGCCCTGCTCTATTTGAAAGTCTTTACCTGGCATACTCCTATCAGCATGATCCTGAGCCTTCTGGTACTCAGTGCGCTGTTCTATGGGTACGATCCGGATAACTACCTTGATCCGTTCTCGCATCTGACCTTGGGCGCAACTATGCTAGGCGCATTCTTTATCGCTACCGACCCAGTCTCGTCAGCCACTAGCACGCGTGGCAAGCTGGTATTCGGCGCAGGCATCGGGGCACTGGTCTTTGTAATCCGCACTTGGGGCAACTACCCCGATGCGATCGCCTTTGCAGTACTGCTAATGAACCTTAGCGCACCCCTAATCGATCAATACACCCAACCACGTACATACGGCCACAAGGGGATCCGCAAAGGCCCAAGGGGTGAAGAGTGATGCAAGAGATTTCGGAAAAGCCAACTAGATTGCTGGATGCGGTACGGCGCAGTGGCCTGGGGATCAGTCTGTTTGCCATCCTGTCTGCGGGTATTATTGCTATTACTCAAGTGAACACCAGAGAGCAGATCGCTGCTAACCAGGCTGCGGCGGCTGCGCGAGCGCTGTTTGAGATCTACCCTTCATCCATTGATCCTGAACTCTATCAGCATCAACTCCAGCTATCCGCAGACAGCCTTGGGCACAGCGCGCAACAAGTCGCTTACCAAGCGATTGAAGCGGGTCAGGTGAGCGGTGTTATCTTGCCTGTGCGCACATCTGAGGGTTACTCCGGCGATATCGACCTGCTAGTGGGCGTCAACAGGGACGGATCCGTGGGTGGTGTGCGTGTAGTCACGCATCGGGAAACACCGGGACTGGGTGACAATATCGAGCTGGCAAAATCAGACTGGATTCTCAGCTTCAACGGTCGCTCACGTGATGGAAGTGACGACCCTCGCTGGGCGGTACGCAAAGATGGAGGCGAGTTCGATCAGTTTACCGGCGCAACCATAACGCCGCGCGCCATCGTCGATGCGACAGCTACAGCACTTGACTACTTTGAGGCGAATCGTGCGCTGCTACTTGCCCCGGTTACCCCCCAGACAGGAGGAGCGGAATGAGCACTGAAAACGCCAAACTGATCAAGCAAGGCTTGTGGGATAATAACCCGGCATTGGTACAACTACTGGGGCTATGTCCACTGTTAGCTGTAACTAATTCGGTTGTTAACGCGCTGGGACTGGGTATTGCAACGCTCATCGTTCTGACCGGTTCCAACCTGGCGATCTCACTGTTTCGCAATTTGGTTCCGGAATCTGTGCGTCTGCCGATATTCGTTATGATCATCGCCGCGCTGGTAACAGCGATCGAGCTTCTGATGCAGGCGCTCACCTATGATCTCTATCTGATTCTTGGAATCTTCATCCCATTGATCGTGACTAACTGCATCATCATGGGGCGAGCGGACGCCTTCGCATCACGCAACCCAGTGCGCGAGTCACTGGTCGATGGCCTGTCCATGTCGATTGGTTTTCTGATCGTGCTGGTGCTTTTGGGTGCACTTCGCGAACTTGTCGGCACCGGCGCCCTGTTTGCCAACATGCAGCTACTCTTCGGTGAAGCTGCCCGTGATTGGCACTGGGTAATAGCCGTCGACTATCCGCAGTTCCTATTCGCCATACTGCCGCCGGGTGCGTTTGTCGCACTCGGTCTGCTGATAGCGATCAAGAATGTGATCGACGCGCGAATAGAGGCTAAACGCAAAGCGCTAGAGTGCGCCCTCCCTCCACACCAGGGCGTTAAGGGCAATAAACGCGTGCGGGTAACGGGGCATATCTCGTGAATAAGCAAAAACGCACCGAGATCTTCGAGCGCCTGCGTGCAGACAATCCCCAACCCACAACCGAGCTCGAGTACAGTACCCCCTTCGAATTGCTGGCCGCTGTGCTCTTGTCAGCCCAGGCGACTGACGTCGGCGTCAACAAAGCGACGCGCAAGCTCTTCCCCATCGCTAATACACCGCAGGCCATTATCGATCTCGGCATCGACGGGTTAAAAGAGAAGATAAAAACCATCGGCCTTTTTAACACCAAAGCTGAGAACCTGATGAAAACCTGCCATATGTTGGTGGAACTTCATAACGGCGAGGTGCCGGAGGATAGAGAGTCACTCGAGGCACTACCCGGTGTGGGTCGCAAAACAGCTAATGTGGTGCTGAACACCGCGTTTGGACAGCCGACGATGGCCGTAGATACGCATATTCTCCGAGTCTCTAATCGCACTGGTATAGCACCCGGCAAAAATGTACTGGAAGTTGAGAAGCGCCTGCTGCGCTTGGTGCCCAAAGAGTTCTTAGTAGATGCCCACCATTGGTTAATTTTACATGGGCGTTACGTTTGTGTTGCTCGTAAGCCACGCTGCGGGGCCTGTTTGGTTGAAGATCTGTGTGAATTTAAGAAAAAATCTGATTACGCTTAGCGATCCAAACTGGTCTAATATTTGCTTAACCCTCAGGAAGAGAGAATCTCGATCATTCGACACGCAAAGGGACTTAGTCATGTTGAGCATTACTCGTGACCTCCGCAAGAACACTGTCGTTATTGGCGATGACATTAAAATTCGTGTGGTATCGATTAGCGGCGGCCAGGTGAAGCTGGCTATAGAAGCACCAAAAGAGTGCAAAATTCTGCGCTCGGAACTCATTGAAAAGCAGGATGAGTCGGCATAGGGCCTAACACCGGCCAACTCACATGCTAGAATGGGCGCCCGTCAGTTAAGGAGTGCCCCATGAACCAAAACGAAGCGAGCAAGCCCCAGCAGGGTGAAACCAACCAGACCAAAAACGGTTATCTGGCCCTCATGTCTCGTCTCGTGATCGACGAAAAATTGCCGGTGCGCTTCATGTACAAGACCGTTCCCGAGCACCTCAACGACACCGGATGGCGTCTATTCACGGGCTACGAGGACGAGGCCTTTCTCGCCGACGAGCAGGTCAACATGATTCCAATTCCACTGGAACGGCTCGTGCAGATCGACGACTCACTCGCGCCACTGCTGGAGTACAACGCCGGCACAGTCTGGGAACGCCACCCAGAGTCAAACGGCTGGGAGCGGGTCTACGATTACAAGATTCCATCATCCAATGTTGATGTTGCGATCACTAACGATCCCGACCAGTTCAACGAGACTCACTGATCGCATCAACTAACAGACTTGAAATCCGAATTACCCATACCCATATCTTTCTATGAGGCAGGGGCGTAAGCACTGTCCGTTAATCGCGTTAGGCCTTAGGGGTAACGCAACAACTGAAGATATATACATATTGCTTTGAATTGAGGATATGACCATGCGTAATTTTGACCTTTCTCCGCTTTACCGCTCTGCAATCGGTTTTGACCGTCTAGCGAATATGCTCGATGCGGCCAGCCGCAACGAGCAACAGCCAAGTTATCCGCCATACAATATCGAATTGACCGGTGAGAACGCCTACCGTATCAGCATGGCGGTTGCCGGTTTTTCACAAGATGAACTTGAGATACTGAGTGAGAGCGGCAACCTAGTGATTCGCGGCAAGAAAGCCGAGGAGCAGGTTGAGCGCCAGTACCTCTACCAGGGCATCGCGGCGCGTAACTTCGAGCGTCGTTTCCAGCTCGCTGACCATGTGCGGGTCGAGAGCGCGACTATTGCTGATGGCCTCCTGCACGTTGATTTGGTGCGCGAGATTCCTGAAGCGATGAAACCTCGCCGTATCGAAATTCGTTAACGAAAGAGTTTCGACTCAAGAGGCGACCGACTGGCTCAAGAACCCAGTAGGTTGGCTCTTGAGCCAACCTTAGCTATTTGGAAAAAGCGTCTGCATCACCTGTTGATTTGCATGCACTATATGCAGGCGCAACAACTCCGAAGCCGTCTTCACATCACGCTTGAAGGCGGCGTGCATAATCTGCTCATGCTCATCCACCTGCGGTTTAACGTTACTCTCTACGGCATGACTTAAGGAGAGTCGACGAAAGCGCTCGGATTGATCATAGAGTGTCGAGATAAAGCGCAACTGCCACTGCGATGGACAACCGCTTATCAGCGCCATATGAAAGCGGCGATTCTCGCGCGTGCGTTGCACAGCCGCTTCACTGTCTGTTAGATCAGTTTGTTTGCGCACGGCTAGCTCGCGGTGACGGGCTCCTGCAATACGCGCCTCCCAGTCCAGATCACCTAGCTCAATCGACTGTCTGAAAGCGTCTACTTCGAGCATCTCTCGTAGGCGTGAAACCTCAACAAACTCCTCTGCAGAGATTGGTGCAGCCCAGTAACCGCGCTGACCCCGACGCGTTACTAGCCCCTCGGCCGCCAAACGAGATAAGGCTTCTCGTACCGGGGCTGCGCTCGAACCATAGCGCTCGGCAAGAACAGCGATGGATAACTTCGATTCAGGCTCTATCTCACCCTCTAAAATATCGTTACGCAGTTGTTGATAAGTTGATGGATTTTCGATCTCTTCCACGGTTGCGCCTCAAAATTTATTTACGGGCAAATTATCGCCGAAACAGCCAATTAGGTTCTAGTTCTCAAAACCCTAAAAAAGATACTTTTTGCAATTAAGTACTACTTAACTAAGCTCTATCCGCGTTTCGGGTCGATTTAGGAGATTCAAGCCCGCCTTGTAACGGCTTGAATTAATAGCCGGGTCCAGCGCACGTACCCGTAGCGGCTGCGGCAGTTGCGGACGCAGAAGATGTATTAGCTTTCGCCCCTCGATATTAGGATCGAGCCATTGCTGCGCCTCATCCAACCCTAAATAGGCAGGCTGGCGTGTATGAAATGGCTGAAAACCCACAACGGCTTGTGTGGTTATCATCGTACAGCTGTAAAATTCAGTCTCCAGTCCCTGCCAATGCGACCAAAGACCTGCAACCGCCATTGCCCCCTCCTGATACTCCACCAGATAGGGTTGCTTTATCTCACCCTCTTTACGCCACTCGATAAAGCTCGACATCGGAAAAATACAGCGCTGATGATGCAGCGATGGCTTGAACGCGGGACTGGTTGCTAGTGTCTCTGAACGCGCATTGAACATGGAGTATCGTGTATCGGGCTGCTTTGCCCAGGCAGGGGTTAACCACCAGCGCATGGGTTCCAAGCCAGTCTCGCTCTGGGCTCTCACAACCACCGGAACCTGCTCAGTCGGAGCGATATTAATGGCTTCAGGCAACCGCTTACCCTGGGTCTGCAGCCCAAGCCCGTCCAGCAGTTCCCGCACCGCCTCACTATCCAAAAGATTGTAGCGTCCACACATGTTTTATCTCCGACAGCGCAAAAGATTTCATTCTAGGAATCGGCGTTCGACACTGGCATAATTAATACATTAGGAATTACTAATTAACGGGAAACCCAATGTTTCATCCTAGATTTACACCCCTTATCCAGTCCATTCTTATGAGTCTCGTTATGGTAACTATAATGACCTTCGTAATCACTGCCGTAAACACGGGATTTAGTGAGGGTTTCGTGATTCGTTGGGGCGCTGCCTACCTGGTGGCATGGCCGATCGCATTCTCAGTAATCCTGGTCTTTGGTCCTCGTGTTCAGCGTCTTGCTACGAAGCTGTGTAATGCAGGCTAACTCATTCGCAAAATCCAAGCCGGATCTCCCAGCCTAGCGTTTAAGCCGAAGCTCTTTTGCAGTAATCTGAGCCAACAGAATCTGAAAAGGAATCCTTGTGCGCGTATTCAATCTTGGCTCAATCAATATCGATCACATCTTTCGCCTGGGTCACTTTCCTGCTCCAGGTGAAACCCTCACAGCACAGGATTACCTCTGTTGCCTCGGCGGCAAGGGTGCGAATCAAAGTCTAGCTTTGGCACTGGGTGGCGCGCAGGTACTGCATATCGGTCGAATGGCGGCACCCGATGAGCACTTTATCTCACCGTTACAGCGTGCGGGCGTCTGTTTAGATCAGGTCGCTACAGATGCAAAGGCGAGTGGCTCGGCGGTGGTATTGGTCGATCAGGAGAGTGGCGAGAATCAGATCATTATTAATCCGGGTGCCAACCAACAGATCTCCAGCGCTCAGATTGATATGGCGCTGGCACAGGCCAGCGCAGGTGATTGGGCTCTGGCGCAAAACGAGACGAATAACGTTAGCCAGTTTCTACAGCAAGCAAAATCTAGAGGTATGAATGTTTGCTACAGCGCTGCACCCTTTGTCGCTGAGACCGCTCTAGCGCTTCTGCCCCACACCGATCTTCTTATCGTTAATCAAATAGAGGCGGCGGCTCTAGCAAGCACACTGGATTGCCCACTGGATAAAATACCGGTACCCCATCTGGTTATCACGCTTGGCGCTGATGGCGCTCGCTATATCGGTGAGGATGGCGACTGGTCGCTCCCGTCTCCGAAAGTAGAGGCTGTTGACACTACCGGAGCGGGAGATACATTTTTAGGCTTTATGCTCGCCTCTCTGACAAATGGTGTCAGTATGCGCACAGCTATGCACCAGGCACTGGCAGCTGCAGCGCTGCAGGTGACCCGCAAAGGGACAGCGGATGCAATTCCAAGCCTTGATGAAGTAAAACAATTTATGGCTGCACAGCCCTCAATAAGCTGAGCCCAGAAGGAAGGCTATGAACGTTAAACAGGTTGACTACAACTCCATGACCGCGGGTGATGATCTGGTCACATCACTGCATGAATCTGGTTTTGCTGTGTTGAAAAACAGCCCGATCACGCCAGAGCGCATCGACGCTTTCTATAAGCTTTGGGCGGACTTTTTTGCAGGCCAGGAGAAGCATGACTACACCTTTGAGCCGAGCAAGCAGGACGGTTATTTTCCGTTTCGTAGTGAGAATGCCAAGGATGCTCCAGCCAAGGATTTGAAAGAGTTCTATCACGTCTACCCCTGGGGTAAAGTGCCCACAAGTGTAGAGGCCGAAACTCGCGCCTTCTACGCCGACCTACAGACCTTAGGCAGTGAGCTCCTCAACTGGATACAGACGTATACACCCGACGCAGTGACCAACAACTTCTTCGAATCACTGGATAACATGATCGCCGGTAGCGAACAGTCTCTGCTGCGAGTGCTGCACTACCCACCCATCGAGGGTGAAGTTGAGCCCGGTGCCGTCCGAGCAGCCGCTCACGAGGATATAAACCTGATCACCCTACTCGTCTCGGGCTCACAGCCTGGCCTCGAAGCCAAAGACAAGCAGGGTAACTGGTTCCCAGTAACGGGTGGTCAGGGGATGATCACCATTAACACCGGCGATATGTTACAAGAGGCGAGTGGCGGTTACTTCCCGTCGACGACTCATCGCGTAGTGAACCCAGATAGCGGTGCAAACGTCTCACGCTACTCCATCCCGATGTTCGTGCATCCACGTAAAGAGGTGCGCCTCAGTGAGCGCTACACAGCGGGCGAATACCTGGAACAGCGTCTCAGGGAGATAGGCCTAATCAAGTAGGAGGGATATGCGCGCAGCGCATTTCCCGGCCGATCCTTCCAGCGTAAGGGGGTTTGCGGCACAGCCGCACGTCGGGCTTCGCCAGATCCCTCCCACAGGATTACCGAGATACTGGCTTCATCCGTTTAGCGAACGAAAGTAGCGAAAAACCCAACTGATCACTCAGTAGTCGCGCCCTCTCCTTATAGGCTTTCTGACTCAGAGCGGGCATATGATGTGTGGCAAAGAGCAACCAGTTACCATCGGGTGTAGTCGAGGTAAATAGGTGCTCAAACTGCTTATCCAGCAGATCGAGCACCTGATCTGCTCGATGCTCCTGCCAACAGTTGAGCACTAGCCACCCTTTGGGTTGTAGGCGCTCAATACAAGCTTGCAAAAAACGGTCGTCAATCTGAGTTGCGCATAGCCCTTGAGCATCATACAGATCCGAGAAGATCAGATCGAAACGTTTCCCGATCGGTTCCTCGACATAATCTGCAGCATCCTGAACCACAAGATTCATCGCTTTTGATCGTGGCAGATAAAAGTATTTGAAAGCGAAGTCGACCACCGTTTGCCGCAACTCTACCACCTCCTGCTTCACGCCAGGACAGGCCGCAGCCATTGCTGAGTTGAGCGAACCGGCTCCTAAACCAAAACAGAGCACCCGTTTGGGCTCGACATAAATTAAAGGGAGCAGCATGGAACGAATGAACGGATATTGCGGATAGGACGGATTCGCCTTCAGGATGCAACTCTGTTCATCCTCATCACCAAAGCTCAGAAAGCGACGATTGCCATCATCATAAACAGCGACTGTGCCGAGCCGATCTTGCTCACGGGCGATGCATTTGCCGTTCACCGGCTTGGTAACTCCACAATCACGCGCGTTCCCGACCCGAGTCGGCTAGAAATTCGTATGTCCCCACCGTGACCTCGAATAACCGCCTGTGCTCGGCTCAACCCCATTCCCAGTGCCTCGCCAACCGGTCGTGTCGTAAAGAAGGGGTCAGCTATTCGGCAGAGGTTGCTCGGCTCGATACCACAGCCAGTATCGCTGATAACCAGTCTAACCTTCTCTCGGGCTTCACTCAGGCTGAGCGCAACATCACCACCCTCCCGCGTGGCCCAGGCAGCGTTGTCGAGCAGCGCCTGTATGGACTGTTTAAGCTGAACTCGATCGCCAATAACGCTACCTTTTGATTGAAGATCCAAAGTTACATTGTCGCCGGTCAACTCCTTAATAAGGCCGACCAAATCGATATCAGGTCGAGTAAGCGGCAACTCGGCTGTAAATGCTCGCAGACTGTCAACAATAGCGCAAATTCGATCCACACCCAGACGCATATCGAGCATCATATCAGCGTAGTCCTCAATGATCTCATTGAGTTCTGAGGACGCAAGCGCAGACCTGGTTGCTTCAACAGACTCGGACGGGTCCATGAACCTTCTCATTAAGTCCAGTAGACGCGGCAAGTCACTCTGCAATAGCGACAGATTACTCTTTAGAAAACCCAAAGGATTATTTATCTCATGCGCAGCACCCGCTGCAAGCTGGCCCACACCTGCAAAGCGCTCGGCAATTAGCCGTTTCCTCTCCGTCTCTTTCAGCTCGGCTCGCAGCTCGACCGTTCGCATACCGACCTCAAGACGAGCACTGACCTCCTGGCGTACAAATGGCTTACTAATGTAATCATCAGCGCCGGCCCCTAAACCCTCAGCGATATCCGCACTGTCGGATTTGGCAGACGCCATGATGATATAGGTGTTCGCACCCGGAGAATCGGCGCGGATCATGCGGCAAAGTTCAGGGCCCTGGAGCTCTGGCATCACCCAGTCCATAAGGATTAAAGTACTCTCCAAACCGTGAAACTCGCTCCAGCTAAGCAGCTTCTCCGCTGACTCAAACATAAGCGCAGAGTACCCAGCCTCACGCACGAGGTGTCCAAGGTGCTCCCGACTTACGGAGCTGTCATCAACAATGAGTACCTGCATGATCAATCCGATAATTGTTCATAAAACGAGACTTAAGCAAGATGCAAGCCAACTTCGAGACATTTATGACTTTTATTTAAACTGCAGCAGGTCAATCTACGAAATAAGATAAGTTTTTGCAACGAAACGCAGTATCGCGATGAGAGTGGCGGGAAAAGTAGCAGAGAGAGTGGCGAAGGATGCTTAAAACTGTGCACCCTCCGCGCGAACGAGAGCGTTTACGGACGAACGTAGGCGTAGCCCTGAGACTGAAGCTCCATTAAGCGTACGACGCCTGAGGCGGTCATTGTCGTACCATCGAGTAAGGCGACTTTTTTGCCAGCCTTCTTCTCCATCTTAGCGAGCGTGTTACCACAGGCTGCGAAGGTGTAGTTATCGTCGAGAGAGAGTGCATCGATGCGATCTTTGACCGGACTCTTCATCGTGTACATCTGCAGACCCGGACCATAAGCGACAATCTCTACCTTGACGCTATCGCCCTGAGATTCATAGTGCTTCTGCACGTTCTGAGCATTATTCAGTGCAATATTCATCTTCTGCGGATCGTTATCGCTCACCTGAATGGCCAGCTTGTACTCTGCTGCGCTTGCGATGCTCGCTACCAGAGACAAACCTAATGCCAAGATACTCTTCTTCATCGTTACTCTCCTTTTTATTGTTCTTCAACCAACTGCAACAGACTGACCATTTCATCGGCGCCGCTTGTCTCTTTATTCTCCATCAGGACTGCCCGATCGCGTACCTTGACAATCGAACCATCACGACGCTTCAGGCGATAAGTGATGTCCCAGCCTATAGCATCATGGTCACGATACTGCGCAACCACACGTTCACGGTCTTCGTTATGCACCACATCTAGGAAAGTCTCCGGGTCTCGAGTCAACACTTCAGACTTACGCTGCAGAAAATCCTCTAGACGAGAGCTCACAAAGAGCACATCAATCATACCACGACTGGTGACCAAAACACCGTCGTCCATAACCGAACCGACAGTCTGCAGCAAGTGCTGTATATAATCAGCACGGTCCTGAGACTCGCTGAGTTTGGTGGTCTCGGTGAAGGTCAGTACCGCACCTGAAATAACCCCTTGGTCACGACGGTATGGAGATATATTCATCAGATATTTCTCACCCGGACGCTCGATCTGACGGCGCACTGGCGTACCGGTACTGATTACCGAATCGATTAACGCACCCAAATCATCGATCTCGATGTGCTTGGGCAGTTTGGTGAGCTTGTGACCAATGTCATCTGGCAATATACCGAACAGACGAACAGTCTGCGGTGTAAAGCGCGTAACGCGATGGTCGACATCCACAACGATAAGCCCCATATCGAGCGATCGCTGGATATTGTTGAGCGTCTCGTTCGTATCTGTCAGCAGTATCGATTTAGCCTGCAATTCGTCGTTGACGGTGGTCAACTCTTCGTTGGTTGCCTGCAGCTCTTCGTTGGTAGTTTCAAGCTCTTCGTTAGAGGCTTGCAGCTCTTCAGTTGAGGCCTGCAACTCTTCGTTGAGCGCTTGCAACTCCTCGTTCGAGGTTTCCAACTCTTCGATGACGGCCTGCAAGTGGTCACGAGTACGATCGAGCTCCTCTTCCAACTCCGTTAGCGCGCGGATATCCTCTGGAGTAATCGACTCAGCACGCAGCGTAGCGTTCGAGCTCGTTGACTCCAAGCGCTTGAAGGTCATCAGATAGATATGCGAATCAGTCACTGTGTCGAGCAACTTACGCACGATGATATTTACCGACGCGGCGGTCTCCTCATTCGGGAAACGGAAGCGCACCATGTGCTCAACCTTCTCTGCGTCGCTGCGCGAACAACGGTTGACCAGCGCTCGCACTTCAGTCTGAAGTTGGGGACTGGCAAGGCTAACGATATCGAAATATGCCTTTCCGGGCTGTATCTGCAAGTACGCAGAGACATCACCGAAATACTCCATTGGTTGGAATGCATCGTTTAACTGGATTGTAGGTGGAGCGAAGGTATCCACCAGAACACCGCGCACTCGTTCAGCTAAGCGAGATACCGGAGCAATCGTCTTACTTGCAGCTGAATCACCATGATTCATCTTCGTAGCAAAAGAGGCCCCAAAGCGGCCATACGAGACAACACCCGATTTGCGGCGGAAGATTTTGTTGGTTTTGCTGACAACTTCAAACAGCTTGTCACCGGTTGTACTGATAGACTCAGACTTACCCATGAACAAGAAACCGCCAGGGGTCAGCGCGTAATGGAAGTTATTCACTAGCTGATTTTGAAGCTGAGAACTTAGGTAAATCATTAAGTTACGGCAGCTTATTAGATTCATTTTGAGGAACGGCGGATCTTTGATCAGATCATGGCGTGCGAACATACACATGTCGCGAATCCATTTCTTAACCCGATACTTAGTGCCCTCTTGATCGAAGTAGTTGTACAACACACGCTCATCAAGATGCTCGATGACGGCATCAACATAAGCGGCGTGACGCGCCACCTCAAGGCTAATGTCATCAAT
>JAYQBD010000031.1:18695-20939 GCA_038137135.1 Oceanospirillaceae bacterium
AGAAGTACTCCTCAATAGAGTTCAAACGTAACGCACTTATTCTTCGCTGCAACTGACGCTCCAGCGTCGCCTTTTTATATTGTCTGAAGTCGACGCCCGTGACGGTAAAGACGCGATCAATGATGCCATCCATTGAGACAACCTCACCAGTGCTGGCCTCATCCTCCTTGGAGCTCGGCAGCCCAGCGGGGTGCTTATGCAACTCTGGTAGGTAGGCAGCGATCTCTTCCGGGCTCAGAATCAAATCGGCCGTACGAGCACGAATAACTGAATTCGGCATACCGTCATACTTCGCGGTTTCAGGATTTTGCACGATCGTGATGCCGCCAGCGTCGCGAATCGCACGACAGCCCTGAGTACCGTCAGAGCCCGTACCCGAGAGCACAATACCGATAGCCTGATTACCAAAGGCTTCGGCGACAGAGTTAAACAGCTTATCAATCGAGGGTTTCGCCCCTACATCCGTCGTTGGTACCTTCAGATGAATGTGACCATCTTTGACGACAATGTCGGTATTCGGTGTGTTCACGTAAACGGTATCGGGTTTGATAAGTGCACCCTCAGTTGCAACGACCACGCGATACTCACAATCTTTCGAAAGCAACTCTACCAACACAGATCGGTGCTGCGGCGCCATATGCTGTGCGATTACAAACGCGATATACCCATTGGGTTTACTGGCACGCAACAAAGAAGTAATCGCCTCAAGTCCACCCGCCGATGCACCAATGGCAACGACGATGAGGTTCTGAAAACGTTTCGCGTCCTGTGCGTCTTCGACGACTTCAACTGATTTTTGCGGCTTATTATCGGCCACTCTCGTTTAACCCCCGGTGCTTTATCACTACTGGCACCCGTTCAATCGTTTATGTTAGTAATTTCTGTAAATGCGAGGCTATTATGCGCAGCCTTCGCAACTTTGCTCTGTAACTCCGCCGCGCGTAGCAACTCGTGGATCACCTCTTGTGCTCCGCCACGGTCAACCCGCAGATCATCGTTGTGTACTATTGAGCTGCAAGCGCCATAGATTCGAACTTGACCATATTCCGCATCGATAAGATCGAGTTTGTGCTGCAATTGCGACAAAATTTTCCCTATATCGGACTCGACTCCATCGTTTGAGCAAGCTGGAATCAACACCATAAACTGATCCGCCATATGCCGACCCAACAGCATCTCTGGACGATCAGTCCCCTCGGCGATATCTAGCAAGTTCTGAGCCAGAATCTCAAGCAGGCTGTCGCCTTTACGATAGCCCACCCGTGAATTGATTACCTCCATGCCATCAATATTGATCAACAGTAGAGCTGTGCGCGCATGGCTAAACAAGCGTTTAATCAACTCAATGGATCCGCGTTCAACCAGCCCAACTCGCTGCATTAGACCCGTACAAGGATCAAGCGTCAGGCGGGAGCGCAGGCTGTTAAACCGCTTACTGATTTGAAGGAAAGAGTGCACACGCAACTGCAAGCGCGCAAAACTCATCGGTTTTTCAATGAAATCTAGACCACCCGCCTGATAGGCTAAACGCTCCATCGACGAGTCAGCAAAGGCGCTGTAAAAGAGAACCGGTACAAACTGGTCGCCACTGAAGTGCTCGGATATAACTTCGCACAGTTCGATACCATTCATCTGGCCAAGCACGATGTCCGCAATCACAAGATCGACTCGACCTCCGCGCGACACAAAATTAAGTGCATTCTCAGCATTGGAGAACGTCACTACGTTCCCAAGATCCGACAGGCAGTCGATCAAAGACTGCTCAGTCGTTGGGTCATCTTCGACCACCATAATGGTCGCCTTTTCGCGCTTCAATCGCTCGATCATCTCAATCCTGTGTATCGCACCGGAGCAGCCCGCGGGGGAACCTAACTAGTATCTGTACTATAGTCCGCGTGGACGCATAACTCCATTATTGTGAGGCACTCACAACTAGAATAATAGAGATAAAAAAGGCCAATTCAGCTCTTAACACTGAATCGGCCCATTGTGTATCAAACCTAGGGTCAGCGTTGCGGCATATCCGCGCGACCATAACCCAAACTAACGCTGGCATCCTCGGGTATGGCAGGAATGCCCTCATTCCACTCCAACCAGGTCTCACGCATCGATTTGAGTCGTTCAGGCTGATTATGCGCCTGATTCGCCCGCTCGCGAGCATCGTTTACCACATTGAAGAGATACTCATGTTCATCAACCTTGAGATACTTCCACTCTCCCATGCGATAAGCGCGCTGATCGCGG
>JAYQBD010000032.1:0-1420 GCA_038137135.1 Oceanospirillaceae bacterium
GGTATCGAGCCAGGTTGGACTAATAAAGTCGTTGAAGGTATCGCTGCAACAGGCAAGCCAGTTGCTGGTTTCTCAATCGAGCAGAACGGTGACATCAACACCATCGCAGCTGCATCTCGTAAAGCTAAAGAGTTCGTTCATCATGCAACAGCATTGCAGCGCGAAGAGTGCCCAATCAGCGACCTCTGGGTTGCAACCAAGTGTGGCGAGTCAGACACAACGTCTGGTCTCTCTGCTAACCCTACCGTGGGTAACTTCATCGACAAAATGTACGCAATGGGCGCAACCCTCTGCTTCGGTGAGACTTCAGAAATCACTGGTGCGGAGCACATTGTTGCTGGCCGCGCTGAAACGCCTGAAGCAGCCGAAAAGTTCATGAAGACTTGGTCTGCTTACAACGACTTCATCCTTGCTGAAAAAACCGACGACTTGTCAGACTCTCAGCCAACCAAAGGCAACATCGAAGGTGGTCTGACGACTATCGAAGAGAAAGCGCTGGGTAACGTGCAGAAGATCGGTAAGAAAGCTAAGTACATCGACGTACTGGAACCGGCTGAAGCACCAGCGAAAGGCGCGGGTCTCTACTTCATGGATACTTCATCTGCAGCTGCTGAATGTAACACTCTGCAGGCTGCTGCAGGCTATGTGCTTCACCTGTTCCCAACAGGTCAGGGCAACGTAATCGGTAACCCAATCATGCCGGTTATCAAAATTACTGGTAACCCGCGTACAGTGCGCACCATGAGCGAGCACATCGATCTGGACGTCTCTGCTATTCTGCGTCACGAGATGACTCTTGACCAGGCGGGCGACGCACTGATTGCTGAAGCTATTGGCGCAGCAAACGGCCGTCACACATGTGCTGAAGCACTCGGCCACGTTGAGTTCAGTCTGACTAAACTGTACCGCAGCGCTTAAGTTCTATCCCCGTTGAAGCGTTTAAGGCGGTCAAATGACCGCCTTTTTTTGGTTTAAAGCGAGGAGTTGCTATGACTCAAATAACGGCCACGGCTCTAGAAACACTGCTGCAAGAGATTCTGATGAAGCACAACACATCAGAAGAGAACGCGCGCAGCGTAGCGCAATCGCTGGTGGCAGCCGATTTAGATGGTCTGCACTCTCACGGAGCGGCACGGGTATATGCCTACGCCAAACAAGCTCAGAACGGGAAAGTTGATGGGTACGCGCGGCCAATACTAGCTAGGCCGGCCAGCAGTGTATTCACCGTTGATGCAGCGGGCGGTTTTGCTTATCCAGCCATTGAACTCGGACTCAGTGCTGCTGCAGAAAACCTAGAGAAGACGGGTATCGCGGTGCTCAGTATCGGTCAGTCACACCACTCAGGTGCTATTGGGCAATTTATCGAGCCGTTAGCGCGTCGCGGTTATGTTGTGATGGCCTTTTCAAATTCTACGTCAGC
>JAYQBD010000032.1:1520-5104 GCA_038137135.1 Oceanospirillaceae bacterium
AGCCGTTAGCGCGTCGCGGTTATGTTGTGATGGCCTTTTCAAATTCTACGTCAGCTATTGCGCCAGCAGGTGGGATTCGCCCCCTCTTCGGTACCAATCCAGTCGCTTTTTCCTGCCCCCGAGAAAATACAGACCCGTTATTGATCGATCTCTCATTGAGTAAAGTTGCGCGTGGGAAAATAAAATTGGCGTCTGACGCTGGCAAGGATATTCCTTTGGGCTGGGCAACTAACAAGCTGGGTGAGCCCACCACCAATGCTACGGAGGCACTCGACGGGGCACTACTGCCCATTGGAGATAGCAAAGGCGCGGCTCTTGCCATGATGCTCGAGCTGCTCTGTGCTGGTCTGAGCGGCTCCAACTTCGGCTACCAAGCAGGATCTTTTTTTACTGAAGAGGGCCCCCAACCGAGAATTGGTCAGTTTTTTCTGCTGATTAATCCAGCAACGTTCAACCTAGGGTTTGTAGGCCAGGCTGAACAGTTGTTTAGGGAAATTTTACTTCAACCAGGCACACGCTTGCCCGGCAGCGGACGCTTTGAGCGTCGTCGAAAGGCTTTAGCCGAAGGGATCGATCTTGATCCACGTATTATTGAACAGCTGCACCGTCTAAACGCGCAGTAAGACCACTAATCTCGGGCTATCATTTGAGCATTAAACGGGAATACCCATGCGCTCTAACGCCTTCACCCTATTCTGCTCAACGCTAGCCTGTACTTCGTCATACATACTTTGACGGTGACTATCCATCGCAACTAGCAAGGGGCCGAACTCTTTGAGTTTGAATTTCCAAAGACTTTCGGGGTTAAGGTCGTCCATATCGACATCAGTGATTTGCTCTATCCACGTGGTCTCGAGCGCCGCGGTACCGCCAACAATTGCCAGATAGACGCCTCCAAGCTCGTTGAACGCGTCGCGTGACTCATCCCCTAAACCACCTTTACCAATAATGATGCGCACACCCTCTCGTGACATTAGGGGCGCGGTAAAACGCTCCATGCGCATGGACGTGGTTGTACCGACACAGACAATTTCGTAACCCGCGGGGCAATTATCACGCGGTTCTACTTTACGTACATTTGGTGCGGTGTGTATGACCGCGTGTCCACTCAAGTCGAATTTGGTGGGGCGATCGTGATCAAACATGTGAATCTGTGTGGCGTCTCGTATTCCGTGAAGCCAGCCACTGAGCGTAACCGTATCGCCGATCTTCAGCTCGCGAATCGCTTCCTCGGAGCAGGGCATTTCAATTGTGTAATGTGCCATGTGTATCCCTCTAAAATCCGTACTCAACGCCGGCGGTTGTGAAACGCGCCTGCGCACGGCGAGCCGAGTTACACATAATATTTACAGCGACCGGATTCATTGTGATGTGTGTTGCGGCAGTCTCAACATGCACGGCAAAGGCCGTGCTATTGCCGCCGAGTCCTTGAGCCCCAATGCCAAGGCTGTTGACGGCTTCAGATAGTTCTTTTTCAAGCTTTGCACCCTCGGGATCGTCACAAACTGATCCCAAAGGCCGACTGGCAGCCAGTTTTGCGATCTTCGTGCACAGATCTGAGGTACCACCAACACCAACCCCGACAATCGTTGGTGGGCAGACCTTACCACCCGACTCCATCACCTTATCAATCACAAATTTTTTGACACCGTTGATACCATCGGCAGGGATACACATTTTCAGAAACGAGCCGTTCTCCGAACCGGAACCTTTGGGTACCATATCAATGGTCAGCACCTCGGATTCGTCACTAAAATCCACACTGATTACCGGAACCCGATGCCCTCCAGACGTGTGCTCATTGATTCGAGTAATAGGGTGAACAACACTGGAGCGCAAAGGGTGCTCTTGGGTTGCACGCGTGCATCCTCTGCGGATTGCCTCCTTGAGTTCATAACCGTCAACATCCACTCCGCGCCCAATTGTAATGTTGTAAATAGGGATGCCGGTGTCCTGACAGAGCAAATTATTTGTCTCTTCAGCGACCGCAATATTCTCGACCATAGTCGCCAAGATCCGCTGCCCAGTGGGATGTTGCTCCTGCTTAACTAAGGTGTCAAAACCGCTTTTGACGTCATCTGGTAAAATTTTCAGAGCACGTATGTAGAGTGTTTTAGCCGCCTCTTCAACCTCATTTAGATCAACTTTCATTGCTACTCAAACCCAAAACTGACTATGAAAACCGATTATTAAATTAATAGTCTCTAAAGACTAACGATAAACATTTAAGATCTTTTGAAGCATCCCTTACAAAGGATCAGAAAAGGTTTGAGAAGAGCAACCAGATACCGAATAGCGCGACCAGGTACCAGAGTAGACGTCGGAAGGTCTCTGCGTCGAGATTTTCAGACAGGCGCTGCCCCATCCAACCGGCGACCAATGCAGGCAGAGTAAAGAGCGCGAGGTAGACTATCACAGTAGGCGTGAGCAACCCCGTTACACCATACCCCAAAGGCACCAGCACCCCGCTAAGCAGATAAAAACTGTGCAGTGTGGCGCGTAGCTGCGCCGGTTCCCAGCCACGCAGGGAGCCATACACAGCGAATACAATTCCACGCAAGGCGTAGGTACCCCCCAAAACCCCAGCCAGAGCTCCAAAGATGTAGCTCCAGACATTCGCCCGTAACGGTGCTGGTTTAATTGCTGACAATGACCAGAGCGCCAGCACAATGAGCACTGCGCCTAACAGAGTCCTTACAAGAGTTTCATCCAAGCGGGTCAGTAGCAGAATACCGAGCGGAAATATCACAAGCGCAATTGAGCCGGCGCGTTTTAACGATCCAACGTGGACATGTTTGCGCTCACGCCAGAGACCGCCGACTGATGTCACAATGGACAGCAGAAGAATCAACGGTACGGCCTCTTTCACGGGAATCATGAGCGACAAGATGGGCACCGCTATCAACCCATCACCAAAACCGAAAGCACCTCGCACAAACAGCGCAAAACATATAACAAAGAGCATCCACAACGTTGTGGCGCTTGTCGCTAACTCAAGCGCTTCATGCACTCAGACTATCCGTTTGCCGATGTACCTTAGGTGCCGTCTCCGTGTAGTTCTCCACCAGCGATTGTCCGGGTTTAATTATTGTGAACTCAACCGGAACCTGTTCAACGGTCAGCTTCTCATCCGCCAGACGGACTTGAGTAAAGTAGGACTCTTCAAGACTGCCGGGTTCCGGATAATCCTCTCGGAAGTGCGCCCCACGTGAGTTTTCACGCGCCAGCGCAGCCCGCGTAATGACTAGCGAGATCTCGATCAAATTGTAGAGGTTAAGCCAGTCGTGCCAAGTCAGGTTAAACACCCTATTCTCGGCACCGATATTGCCCCGCAGCAGTCGAGTTTGGAGGCTCTCGACGCGCTCCAAGCCGCGCGCCAGCCCCGCTTTGTCTCGCATAACACCGACATCATCCCACATGATATCCATCAACTCCTCGCGCAGAGCATGCACATTCAGCAACTCACCGTCGCCTTTGAACGGTAGCAGGGCACGTTCCAGCTCGTAATCCAGCACTCTAAGATCAGGGTCTGCCAGAGACGCTGTAGCGGCATACTCGGCCATCGCCTCCCCCGCAACACCGCC
>JAYQBD010000032.1:5204-18609 GCA_038137135.1 Oceanospirillaceae bacterium
TTTTTTCGCCCGAGGGGGTGTAGTACTTGTACATCGTGGGGCCAGCGCCAGTGGCAAGTAGAACGGCCTTAGCCCTGACCAACTTCATGGCACCACTGCGCATATCGACCAGCAGAACACCTGCAATCCCGGCCCCATCGGCCGCCGGTATCAACGCGAGCGCACGATGCTCTTCAAGCCTAACAATCGGACGAGCCAGCACCTGCTCCATCAGGCGGTTAATTATCTCGATTCCGGTAAGGTCGCCTTTGTGCACTGTGCGATCTGCAGTCTGACCAGCAAAGGCCTTGTGATGCAGCGTACCGTCCGCTTCACGATCGAAGAAACAACCGATCTCGTTTTCCAGCTCGCGAACACGTTCCACAGCAGTCTCGCAAAGCTTCCAAGCAAGCTCTTGGTTAGGGAGCCACTTCCCACCGGCAATCGTATCCATAAAGTGGCGCTCTACGCTGTCACTGGAGCTCAAAGCGACGTTGTAGCCACCTTGAACCATGCGCGTGCAGCCGCATTTACCCATCAGCCCTTTTACCGCGATAGTAATCTCTAGATTCGGATTGGATTTATACGCATGAAGGGCTGCCAGCAATCCGGCGCCCCCAGAGCCCAGGATCAAGATGTCCGTTTCAGTGATTTGCACAGCCATCAAAAAGCCCTCAGAAGAAATAGACTAGCCAACAAAAACGCAGCGGAGGCAGCAGCTGCCGCAAAGGTTTTCTGGTGATCTCGCCACTGGAACATCTCCAGCGCCATTAATCTCAGTCCCCCGAACAGGTGAATCGCCAAAAGAAATACCAAACCGAACTCAGCCGATTTCACAACTGGGCTCTCTGTCCAGACCAGCAACTGATCCAATTCGTCTTTGTTATTCAGCGCTAGCCCTAACACATACAGATGAAGCGGAATGAATGCTGCCAGACTCAGTCCGGAAATGCGGTGAATAAGATATGCGTACCAAAGTGGATGGTCGCGATGCGGCTTTGCTCTCATGCCAATACCACCGCGTAGACAGCGCGGCCTCCTAACATTAGCGTCACTATACAAAAACCCCAGCTCAGAAGATCCAAGCCGAAACCTCTCAATCGCCCCCATTCATAGGCAATTGAACGGACACCAATGGCCCCATGAATAGATACACTGGCAACAAACAGACCATAGACAAGCGCCCAGAAAAGACTGCCTTGCGTGCGGCCTAATATCTCTTCGCTGGAGAGTCCTCCTTGGATGGCGTAGATCATAACGCCCAGATGCAAGAGCACCAGCGGAGCCATAAGCAACGCACTGAGGCGCTGCAAAAAGTAGAGTCGAATGCTGAGCATGGCCTACAACTCCCCTTTCAGAACAGCACGGGTCGCAAGACGTTTAAGACCGGCGATAGAGCGCGTGGGATTAAGCGTATTCGGACAGTGTTGCACGCAACCTTGCTGAGAGTGGCAGTTTTGACACCCACCCTCTCCTGTCACTGCGCGTAAACGGGAGTTTTTACCACCATCGCGAACATCGTTTTGCAAGGTCCATGCGCGGTTTAAGGCTGCCGGCCCTAGATAACTGGGGTTCAGTTCGACCGCATCACAGGACGCATAACAAACGCCGCAATTTATACATTCGATCGCTGCGTCAGCTTCAACGCGCTCTTTGCTAGCCGGCTGCACAATTTCGATTGCATCATCTCGCGTTTTTGTGGGAACAAAACGACTTTCAGCTTGCGTCCACTTGTCGAAAAATTCCGACATATCGGTCGCGAGATCTTTAACCACAGGGAGATTCCGCAACGGTTCAATGGTCAGCGTGTCACCTTGAAG
This sequence comes from Oceanospirillaceae bacterium, assembly GCA_038137135.1. GTDB lineage: Bacteria > Pseudomonadota > Gammaproteobacteria > Pseudomonadales > Balneatricaceae > Marinobacterium_E. Next base: position 7,004 of record JAYQBD010000032.1, read on the forward strand.
TACCTTGGAAACATGGGTTCGACAGGTCCAGCGCGGCTTGCCATTTACAGTCATCGCACAAGACCCACACATACCCACGCGACATGCAAAGCGATAGGAGAGGCTGGGATCCGCATTGCGCTGAATCCATGTGACGACATCAAGTACGGTCTGGCTTTCAAGGGCAGGGACATCGAACTCGTCAAAGCGTCGATCTATCTCATCACCACGACTCACTTTAACTCGAATAGAGTTGGACCGATCGCCCATTTAGAGACTCCTAAAAACATTGAATCAATGCATTTAGGGTAAATAGTTAGCTTGGCTTCATCAAACGATAAACCGTAACTACTATAGTAAGAAAAGCTTAAGCTAACTCTGTAGAGGGCGGGTGATGCCGGCCCTCTCAACGACCGAATAGAGTTCTCTCCACAGCAGGTCAATCAATGTCTGCAACGAGCTATCACGACGGTACAGGACACCAAGCACTCTAGCGGGAGCATCCGCTCCCAAGTCTATGGTTTTCAGGCTCTCATGCTCTGGAATTCCGACGCACGGATTAGGCAAAATCGAGACCCCGAGGTTATTTCGCACCATCGCGCTGACCGCCTCAAGTGTATCCAGCTCCATGCTCTCATTGACCCTGATACCTTGCTCGACCAACCACTGATCAACTGTACGTCCGACCCAAGCCTTGCGCGCGAAGCGGATAAAGGGAAAGGTCTCCAGAATTTCTCGCGCATCATCCGAGTCGACCTGCGCATTTGCCAAGACGACATAGGGCTCTTCAGTAAATGGCCGCCAAACTAAATGGTCGTAGACCGTCATAGGTTCAGTAATAACAGCCGCATCCAGAAAACCTCTATCGACCTGTGCATAGAGATCATCGGACAGTGCTGGGTAGAGACGAACATGAAGGCGGTCGTTGGACTCTTGTAGCCGTTTCAGCGCTCTAGGCATCAAACCACTCATCGAGGTAGCAACAGTACCGACGGTAAGATTTTGAACCGCGGCGAGTTCATCGGAGAGGCTGGGCTTAATACTCTCGTAAACCCGAACCAACTCGCGCACTTTTGGCACGATTGCGTAGCCGGTGGGGTTGAGCTCTGGCGGTCGTTTGGTGCGGTCGAAGAGTGAGACTCTGAGCTCATCTTCCAGAGCGCGCATTTGCTGGCTAACTGCAGAGGGAGTTAGATATTCAGCCTTCGCCGCTTCTGAGAATGTACCCAGTTCGGCTATAGCCAAAAATGTTTTAAAACGACGAATACTCACAGGCCGCTCATAAATAAGTTAAGTTTTTCTTATTTAATCGCAGCCTTATCGGGCAAATCAATAGAAATAATTAATCAAAAGCCGGAGCTGGTGGTATCAACACTCACTACCCGTCAGATAGCGCTGTTTGTACATTGCGTAAAGGGCGGTCCAATCTTTCACACCGTAACCCGCATCCTGAGCCTCAGAGTAGACAGCGGCGGCAGCTTTGGCGGTCACCAAGGGCACATCGGCATCAACGGCCATGTTTATTGCTAAATCCAGATCCTTTTTCGCCAGATCAAGCATAAAGTCCGCTTCGATATCGCCTTTAAGCACCTTATTTGGATAGGTGGTCACCATATGCCCCTTGCTTGCGGGCGTGCCTCCCATGACCTCTATAGCTTTGTCGACGTTCAGGCCGTATACCTCGGCCAAGGTAAGAACCTCAGCAGTTAAGGAGTTTAACGCGGTCGACATCAGGTTATTGATCGCCTTCATGCGCACTCCCATTCCGGGTCCTCCACAGTCCTCTATTTCTGAGCCCATGCACTCCAAAACTGGACGTGCCTCTTCAATATCCGCCGCAACACCTCCGGCCATAATCAATAGTTTTCCGAGGCGGGCAAAATGGGAGGTTCGACCCACTGGGGCATCAATCATTCTCAAACCCTTGCGATTCAACCCTTCTCTTATTTTATCTGTCTCCTTAGGGCTGATCGATGACATATCGATAATCAGGCGGTTCCCTCTAAGCGTCTCTACCACGCCCTTTTCACCGAAAAGAACGGCCTCAACAATCGCGCCAACAGGGAGCATCGTTATGACAATATCTGCACCTTTCGCAGCTTCAGCAGCCGACTCAGCTCCCTGCCCCCCATTGGCCACAAGTTGCTCAACCGCAGCAGTGTTGGGATCGTACCCGATAACTTCAAATCCACCTTTAACGATATTAGCCGACATGGCACTGCCCATAGTGCCTAGACCAATAAATGCGATGCGTTTCATAAAGCCTCTCAACAATGCTCAATCAGAAAATGATTGGCTAACAAATTTTGTTTTACAGTAAGCATCGAACCCTTCAGGACCACCTTCGTATCCTATACCGCTATCTTTCATGCCCCCAAAAGGTGCCTCCGCCAGGGCTGGAGAGAAATTGTTAACTCCGATCCAACCCGCCTCCAGGTCATCTGCGACGCGAGTAGCCGTATCAAGGTTGGATGTAAACGCGTACGCGGCCAATCCGAGGTCCAGTGCATTCGCACGTTCAATAACTTCTGCGTAATCATCGAAGGGAACCACAGGTGCTACGGGCCCAAAAGGCTCTACGCTCATTATCGAAGCGTCGTCAGGCACATCCGTTAGCACTGTGGGATTAAAGAAATACCCCTTCCGGTCAGGCGCATCCCCACCCGCTATCACTCGAGCGCCTCGAACTTTCGCATCCGCGATAAATGCCCTCATCGACTCCACGCCCTTTGCCGTGGCTAATGGCCCCATAGTGGTATTAGCATCAAGCCCGTCGCCCAACTTGAGTTGCTCAACATAGCGGCAAAAATGTGCCAGAAACTCATCAAATTTTGATCGCTGAACAAAGATCCGGCTGACGCCTAAGCAGACTTGCCCAGAATTACGGAATTTGAATGCAGCCGTGAGCTCAGCGGCTTTGCGGATGTTTGCATCTTCGAACACGATCACCGGCGCATGCCCGCCCAACTCCATCGTAACGGGTTTTAAATATTCGCCGGCAAGCGCGCTCAATTTTCGACCAACCGGAACAGACCCCGTTAACGATATCTTCTTAACGATGGGTGATTTGATGAGAGCCTCAGAGACCATGCCTGAGTTACCAAACAGCAGATTGAGTACACCGGGTGGCACGCCTGCGTCCTCACAAGCTTTTACCAGTCCTACGGCAATACCGGGAGCAAGTTCAGACGGCTTAACGATCATGGCGCATCCAGCACCTAGTGCAGCTGCAATTTTCCGAGCGGTTAGTACAGCGGGAAAATTCCACGGCGAGAATCCAGCAACAACACCTAGCGGCTCTTTAACCGTCGTCTGGCGCATACCATCCTGACGTTGAGGTAGTAGACGACCATAGGTACGAACAGCCTCAGCAGCACACCACTCAAAAGTCTCAGCAGTTCTATCGAGCTCTAAGATAGACTCCACTAGTGGCTTCCCCTGCTCGAGCGTCATGATGCGCGCCAGCTCACTTTTTCGCTCTTCGATGAGACGAGCAGCTTGATTCAGTATCTTGCTTCGTTCCCAAGGAGAGACCTCCCGCCAAATTTCAAAGCCGAGATTGGCGCTGTTTAGAGCTGCCTCAACATCCTCTGCTTGCGCTTGCGCAACCTCAGCGACAATCTGCTCATTGGCCGGATTAATGACAGGCTTAGTATGCCCACTAGTACCCGGGACCCACTTGCCGTGAATATAGAGTTGGTGCAGCAATTTAATCACTCCCCTCGCAATAGCGCGCACGGCGCTAGGTAAACTTCGCACTTAGTATTCGCAGGAAGCTCTTGGGGGTACAGTGAAATGTTCTTAAACAAGTGTTAAGTGTTTGGACAGTCGCCCAGCGAATCACGAATAACGATAGAATAAGGGATGTTTTCTGGACGAACTTTATGCCCGAGCTCGACCGCCTCAAGAAGGCGCTCACCGGCCAGTTCACCCATCAACTTGTGACGGAGTCTGACGGTTGTCAGCGCAGGAGTTAGAACTTGAGCCATCGCAATGTCATCGAAACCAGTGATGGATAGATCTTCAGGTACTTTGCGCCCCATGATGTGAGCTTGCCTTAGGGCACCAGCCGCAACAACATCGTTTGCACAAAAGACACAGGTCAAATCAGAGTGACGCTGTAACAGAGTCTCGAGCGCAGATGCCGCCAGCTCGTGGTTGTATGTCACCTCTATCAGAGCGTCGTTTGCTACCGCAACGCCAGCGGCGGCAAATGCATCAAGAGCCCCCTGCACGCGATCGGTTGCGCGATCATTCCAGTCTCTAACACCTGAGAGAATACCGATCTTCTTATGGCCACGCGCAAGAATCTCGGCTGCCATTGCTGCCCCCGCAGAGTAGTTATCAAAACCGATTTGCGGCTCTTCGTTACTGCTGCGATAACACCATGACAAGCAGTACGGAACTTTACGAGCATGGATGAGTTGCCGCGTTTTATCATGCCTCGCAGTGCCGATAAGTAGCAGACCTGCGACTCCATGTGCGATGAGGCGTTGAACCTGCTGATATTCGCGGTCCGGATTATAGTTTGAGCTGGAGACCAGCAAAGTAATACTGCGATTATTCAGCCAAGCCTGCATCGCCTCTATGCCCTCGGCAAATATGGCATTTTCCAGCGTTGGCACGACAGCACCTATTACATCGGCTCTGCGGCTGGCTAGCGCTCGTGCATTGAGATCGGGTACATAGCCAAGAACCTCAATGGCCTTCGAGATTCTCTCTGCTGTCTGCTTTCGTATGCGGCCTGGCTGACTGAAGAATCGAGAAACGGTCGCCGTCGACACTTCAGCCAGACGAGCAACATCCTGAGCCGTGGGGCGAGCTAAATTTTTTTCGTTCTCTTCGGTGGATGCCATCTGCTAAAAACCAACTTTGGATTCAATATCTTACAGGGTATCAAATGCAACCGCTTGCAAAAAACTCATGTAAGCGGTTACATTTTTTCGTGTAAGCGCTTGCATTTGGTTTACAGTTAAGACTAAAGTAACTCTGCAGGCAATAAAAAATTCAATAAAACAGGTAGCCGCATGACATCTTTGAAATCTTTGGTTGTTATCTCAGCCGCCCTTTTTGTTGTTTTCTTTTTTAACGTTCTGCTTGGGGCATTCGCGGGAAATGCTTTCCTGTCGGATGTAGGTGAAGCACTGGTGTTGTTCGCAGCAACGCTTGTGTTCGTTGCAGCAATGCTGGCCGCCGAGAAACGGGCCAACAACCAATAACACCCTGAGGAAAATGATCGTGTCAGATAAAAATAAAATCTTTCAAGAAGAACGCCGTAACTTTCTTAAACTAGCCGGCTCCGCTGGGTTCACTGCAGCTGTTGTGGCTGGTGCAGGCGGCATGTTGCTGTCTCCACAGGCAATGGCGCAGACAGCTAAAGAAGAGCGTGATCGCGAAAAAGCCGCTGATCATGTTATGACACTTGCAACTGCATACGTACTCGGCGCTAGCCGCAGCTACCCAATTATGCAGCTCGACGTTAAAGAGAACATCCAGAACGCAACCAACGGCAAGGTATATGTGAAACTTGCTCCAGGCGGTCAGCTTGGTGCTGGTGGCGCACTGGCTCAGAAAGTACAGAACGGCACAATCCAGTGTGCACAGCACTCTCTGGCGAACTTTGCGCCTTTTGCTCCGGCTGCCGACCTTATCAACCTGCCATACTTCTGTGGTGCCAACCAGAAGTTCACTAACCTGACCCAGTCAGACGTGTGGAAAAACACTGTGCACCCACTCGTAGAGAAGAACGGCTTCAAAGTTCTTAACTACGTTGTAATCGATCCACGCGTAGTCGCAGTACGCAAAGGTGGCAACAAGGTCATCATGCCTAGCGATCTAGCTGGAGTGAAATTCCGAGTTCCTGGTTCAAAAATGCTGCAGCAGTACTACCGCATGGTCGGTGCTAACCCAACACCAGTTGCATGGGGTGAAACACCGTCTGCAATCAAACAGGGTGTTGCGGACGCGCTAGATCCATCAGTAGGCGCTCTGCACGTATTCGGCTTCAAGGATATTCTGAGCCACGTAACCTTCACTCAGGCCGTGCCAGACGCTCAGGTATTCTCTGTAAACCTTGAGTGGTTCAACAGCCTGCCAAAAGACGTTCAGGAAGGCATCGAGTTTGCGGGTGAGATGAACACTCAGCAGAACCTTGCGAAAGTTCCTGCAGCACGTGCGTTTGCCATGGCAGAACTGCGCAAGTCTGGCGTTGAGTTCCACCAGTTGAGCGCTGCACAGCTCGCTGAGTGGGAATCGGTTGGCGGTTACCAGAACAGCGAGTGGGATAGCTTCAAAGCTGAACTCGCCGGTTCAATGGATGCCTTCAACAAGCTCGCTGAAGGCACTATGCAACAGAGCCGTTACTACGTACACGACGCATAAGCCGTCGAATCAAACCGGCCCCCATCCGGGGGCCGGTTATACTTTCTGGAGAATACTATGTGGTCAGCGTTAGATAAGAACGTTGAGCGATGGGCTTTGCTCGTTTTCTATACCATGCTGGTTGTTACCATGGCTGTCGAGGTCATACGCCGCGAGCTGTTTGCCTACTCGTCAGTTTGGGGTGAAGAGATCGTGCGCTACAGCTTTATCTACCTCGCGTGGATCGGTGCCTCAGCCGCGGTCAAAGATCGAGCGCACATTCGCATCGATGTGCTCTACAACTTTGTATCGCCGCGCATCAAAGCAGGCCTCTACCTGATCAGCGACTTCATTATGTTGCTGGTATCTATGTTGGCCTTCTACTACTCGATTGAGTCCGTCTGGATTGCATTCAAATTTGAGAGTGTAACCCACGGCCTGCGCACATCTCTTGCGCTATTCCTTGCCGCAGTTCCCGTCGGCTTTGGCCTTGTCTGTATCCGCATCGTGCAATCAATGCTGCGCGACATTAGAGATATACGCAAGGGCGAAGCGGTCTACGAAGGCGCAACTCTGTTTGAATCGGAAGATAAATAATGAACTATCTAATGCTTGCGCAGCAGACAGTTGAGCTTGGGTGGTCCTTCTACCTACCTCTGATTCTGTTCGTACTCTTCGTGGCCATCGGCGTGCCCGTTTGGGCGAGCATAGGCGTTGCAGCAATTACAATGCTGATAATGTCTGGCGACCTCCCACTATCGTTGGTCGGTGAGTCACTTTTCGACGGTATAGATCACTTTGCACTGACCGCCGTACCTCTATTCATTCTTACGGGTGACGTTCTTGTACGAACCGGCCTAAGCAAGAAATTTCTAGACGTTGCAGAGGCGTTGACCTGCTGGACCCGCGGGGGCTTCGGTTCCGCCACAGTACTGGTCTGCGGCATGTTCTCAGCGATCTCTGGTTCTGACGCAGCGGGCGCAGCTGCGGTTGGACGCATGACCATCAGCCGATTGGTTGAGTCTGGCTACCCACGCCCCTATGCCTGCGCATTGGTAGCGGCAGGTGCCTGTACCGGTATTCTTATCCCACCATCAATCGCCTACATCATTATAGGCCTGGTGCTGGGTATTTCTGCCAGCACGCTGTTCCAAGCTGCTGTTATTCCGGGTGTCCTGATTCTGGTGTCGATTTTGGCAACCAATACGGTGATGAACCGCCTCAACAATTGGGAGAACAGTGATCGCTTAACGGGTCGCGAATGGCTTGCCAATGTAGGCAAATCGATCAAAAACGGCTGGTACGCGTTTATTGTGCCGGTAATTATTTTCACCGGTATCTTTTCCGGCAGTCTGACGCCAACAGAAGCGGGGGCTATCGCGGTTGTAGTGACCATCATTCTTGGATTTATTCTTGGCACTCTTAAGCTGAGCGACTTCCCAAGCATGCTAATCAGTTCAGCGAAAGTGAACGGTGTCATTATCCCGATCATCGCATTCTCGCTGCCGCTTGCTCAGGCACTGGCAATCATGGGCGTGCCTCAGGGCTTCGTCTATGCGGTTACTTCGATGACCGAATCGCCAGAGATGATTATCTTCCTAATGATCTGCATCTTGGTGGTTGCAGGCTGTGTTATGGAGACCACACCGAATATCGTGATTCTAGCTCCGCTGCTGCATCCGCTAGCGATGGAGATCGGTATGAACGAGATTCAGTTCTGCGTAATGATGATCACCACTCTAGGTGTTGGATTTATCACGCCGCCGTTGGGCCTAAACCTGTTCGTTGTCGCTGGTTTAACTGGCGAGTCAATACTGAAGATTTCATACCGTGCGATCCCCTTCGTGCTGTTTATGTTGGGCGTAACGCTGCTTATTGCTTACGTTCCAGAGCTATCTACATCTTTGCTACCTGATATTTACAAGTAAGAGACCCCCTAAAATGACTATCGAGTACCTAAAAAAAGCTGAGATCTCCTCAACCGCGAACCAGAGCGATGTTTCTGCCCTTGTGCAAGAGATCCTCAACGATATTGAGAAAGGCGGTGATGAAGCCTGCTTGCGCTACCGCGACAAGTTTGACGGTTACGACGGCAACGTTGTCCTGACACAGGAAGAGATCGACGCTGCCTGTGCAAAAGTGCCACAGAAACTGAAAGACGATATCGCCTTTGCACACGCTAACGTGAAAAAGTTCGCAGAAGCTCAGAAGAGCACGATCGTCGACACCGAAGTAGAAATCATCCCAGGCCTGATTGCTGGCCAGAAAGCCATCCCTGTACAAGCAGCAGGTTGTTACGCTCCGGGTGGTCGTTACGCTCACGTTGCTTCTGCTCTGATGACGGTTACCACTGCTAAGGTTGCTGGCTGTAAGGAGATCGTAGCCTGCTCTCCTCCACGTCCAGATGGCGGTATCCACCCAGCGATCGTTTACACCGCTCACCTTTGTGGCGCTGACAAGATCGTTGCTCTTGGCGGTGTACAGGGTATTGCGGCGATGGCCTTTGGTCTTTTCGGCTTGCCGAAAGCAGATATCCTCGTTGGTCCGGGTAACCAGTTTGTAGCAGAAGCTAAGCGTATCCTGTTCGGTCGCGTCGGTATCGATATGTTTGCTGGCCCAACCGACTCTCTGATTCTTGCTGATGGAAACGCTGATCCTGAACTCGTTGCTGCTGACCTAGTGGGTCAGGCGGAGCACGGCTACAACTCTCCAGTTTGGCTGGTAACAGACAGCCGTGAACTGGGTGAGCAGGTTCTGGAATGGGTTCCGAAGAAGATTGAAACCCTGCCGGATCTGAACCGCGAAAACGCTACAAAAGCCTGGGACGCATACGGTGAGGTTATTGTTTGTGCCGATCGCGAAGAGATGGCTCAGGTGTCAGACTCATACGCGCCAGAGCACCTGACCGTACAGGCAGACGATTTGGACTGGTGGTTGAACCGCCTGACTTGCTACGGTTCACTCTTCCTCGGTGTAGAGACAACCGTAGCCTTCGGCGACAAGGCTTCGGGCCCTAACCATGTACTGCCGACGTCAGGTGCTGCTAAGTACACCGGTGGACTCTCAGTTCACAAATACATGAAGCTGGTTACCTGGCAGCGTTCTAACATGGACGCAATGAAGGACGTTGCGATTGCAACGGCACGTATATCGCGACTGGAAGGCATGGAAGGTCACGCTCGCACGGCGGATATCCGTCTTGAGAAGTTCTTCCCGAATGAAACCTTCGACCTAGTAGGCCAGTAAATGAAAGCGAACTTCCAAGTTCGTGGCCGTGTAGCCGTCGTCACAGGCGGCTCGAGCGGGATAGGTCTGCGCTTCGTGCAGGCTTATCTCGATGCTGGAGCCAAGGTTATTGCCGTGTCACGCACACCGGGTCCATTAACAGACCTGGCAAATGATCAGGTCGGGCAGCTGGTGCATGTACCTGCAGACCTAAGTGACATCGCTAGTATTGAGAAACTGCCACAACAACTAGTCGACGTTTTCGGGCAGGTCGACATAGTCGTCAACGCCGCCGGGGTGAACCCTCGCAAAAACTCGGACAATCTCGGTTTAGATGAGTGGAACTTGACACTCAACCTGAACCTTACCGCACCTTATATCCTTGCGCAGGGCTTGGCCAAAGGTATGCGTCAACGTGGTTGGGGGCGGGTAATAAATATCGCTTCACTGCAGAGCGAGAGGGCATTTCCAAACGGTATTGCCTACGGCGCGACGAAAGGTGGTGTGGCGCAATTAACCCGTGCTATGGCTGAAGAGTGGTCACGCGACGGTGTTGGCGTAAACGCAATCGGTCCGGGATTCTTTCCGACTGCGCTAACACAGCGAGTATTCGAAAACAGTGATCTTGTCGATCAACTTGCGGCTCAGACTTGTATTGGACGAAACGGTTCGCTTGATGATTTAGTCGGGCCATTGATGTTTCTCTCGTCACCTGCCAGTGACTACGTCACTGGACAAATATTGTATGTAGATGGGGGCTTTACTGCCAAATGAAAGCGCTAGTCTATGAGGGCAACGGTACCCTCAAATTTAAAGAGATGGATACACCTGCCACAGCTGATGGCGAGGTTTTGGTTCGTGTCGTATCAGCCGGTATCTGTGGCTCAGACCTGCACGCCTTTCACGGTAAAGATGAACGGCGGCCGCCGCCACTGATTCTCGGACACGAAGTCTCAGGTTTTGCCGAGCTAGACGGTGAAGAGCGAGCTGTTGTTGTAAATCCGCTGGTAACCTGCGGTGTTTGCCCGGCCTGCCTCCGAGGAGAGGACAATCTCTGCCCTGACAGGCAGATCATTTCGATGGCACCAAGACCCGGCTCATTTGCCGAATATTTTGCAATGCCAAAGAGAAACCTGATTGAGCTACCTCAGGGTTTTGATATGCGCAAGGCAGCACTTTGCGAACCGATCGCTTGTGGCTGGCATGCTGTTCGTCTTGCCGAGCGCTCTACCGGTATGCTGCTGTCCGATATCAATCTAATTGTCTGCGGAGCAGGAGCGGTTGGTTTGGGAACAGCCCTATCGGCACGTGCTCTGGGAATAAAAAACATCTGGGTGGTTGAGACTCAGCCGGGACGACGTGCAAATGCTCAGCGCCAAGGTCTGACTGCTGTCGACCCAAGCGAGCTTAATCAGCTTGATCTGCCGACCATCGATGCGGTTATTGATGCTGTTGGCATAGCGCCGACGCGAGCGATGGCCAGTGAACGTCTACGTCCAGGTGGCACCCTTGTTCATATCGGCCTCGGAAGCGCACAGGACGGCCTTGATATACGCCGCACTACACTTCAAGAACTCAAGTTCATTGGTAGCTACACCTACACAATGAAACACTTCAAAGAGGTTGTACAAGCGATGATTGAGGATCGATTTGGTGCACTTGATTGGTATCAGGTCGAGCCAGTAAGCGATGGGCAGATTTGGTTTGAACGTCTTTCGAACAATGAAGTTGCTGCAGCAAAAGTGCTCTTAGAGTTTACCTAATAACAGCACCAGAGGCAGGAAGTGAGGAGTTCTCCTCTACTTCCAGCGCCAACGCTTCTCAGCGCTGCCACCTCCATCAGATGCTTACTTTTTCTCATCTTTTGAGTCTAAAAAGATCGTTTGTCACTACCCTGTAACCTCCGCATACTGCAGCGCAATATCGGAGGTAATTTATGGACAATGTTTCTACAAGCACTGATTTGACTCGGACTTTCTCAGATTCTAACTACTCAGAATCAGATTACTTACAGTTGGCACGCGCGTACCGTAATGAAGCAG
>JAYQBD010000032.1:18709-20178 GCA_038137135.1 Oceanospirillaceae bacterium
AACTACTCAGAATCAGATTACTTACAGTTGGCACGCGCGTACCGTAATGAAGCAGCAGGTGCTGTGTTTGCAGAGATGTTCAGAGCTGTATCTACTTTTCTTAAGGAGAAGTTGAGCTTTGATTGGCAAGCCCTCCTCAAACGAGCTTAAACCTGAATCAAAAAAGGCCGCATGATCGCGGCCTTTTTTACGTCAATTCGATCTGATATCTGTATTGGTCAGTCAAACAGCGGCTGTATCTGAGCTCAACCGGGCGACCGTCAATTGAGAACGCTAAGCGCTCAATTTGCAGCAGTGGACTACCTACTGACACCTTCAAAAATGTTTTATCGTAATCGTCAGCAAGGACAGCGGTGATGCTCTCTTTTGCCGTCAGAATCGAAACGCCATACTTGCTCTGGTACAGCGTGTAGAGCGTATTTGGCAGCGGTTGTTGAGCGGCAATATTTGGAAAATCTGCGCAACTGAGCACCACGGTCTCAAGTACGACCGGCTGTTCGGCCAACAAACGCACACGCTCGATCAGACTGACCTGCTCTCCCCTTTTTAGCTCTAACTTAGCCACTTCGTCCGGGGTTGCTTCTCTCTCAGTGACACTGATTACATCGCTGGAGGGTGCAGGGGAGACGCCCTCAGCATCTGCTAGGCGAAAAAAATGAAACAGCGCCTGCTCTTGGGTGTGTTCCGAAACAAAAGTACCGCGTCCTTGACGGCGAACAACCACCTTCTCAGCCGTCATCTCATCCAGCGCTTTGCGCACCGTTCCCTGACTGACTCCCAACTCAGCAGCTAACTGATTCTCGCTCGGTAGCAAACTGCCCGGTAACCAGTATCCTTCGACGATGCGTGTCAAAAGATGCTCTTTTACTTGAACATAGAGCGGTTGAAAACGAGTGGGAGATTGATCTGCTGGCATCCTTGCAATATCTCTTTCGGAGTTAGGTAATCGTAAAATCGAGTATATCAGTGCACCGACTCTAATATACTCTTTTAACAGACGTAAAAAAGCCGAGCAGTTGCTCGGCTCTTTGACATAGCTGGCCTTAGCCCACGAACTTGATCATAACCCCTGCAGCAACTGCTGAACCGATAACGCCGGCGACGTTTGGCCCCATAGCATGCATCAAGAGGAAGTTCTGAGGGTTGGCTTCAAGGCCCAGTTTGTTGGACACTCGTGCAGCCATAGGAACGGCAGAAACACCCGCTGATCCTATGAGTGGATTAATAGCATTACCACCCTGCATTTTGTTCATTAGTTTGGCCATCAATACGCCGGCTGCAGTACCAATACCAAAGGCAACAATACCGAGCAGAAGAATGCCCAGCGTGTTCAAGTCTAGGAACTTATCTGCGCTCAGTTTAGAGCCGACTGACAGGCCCAGGAAGATGGTAACAATGTTGATCAGCGCGTTTTGAGCAGTATCACTCAAACGATCGACCACACCACATTCACGCATCAGGTTACCAAA
>JAYQBD010000033.1:0-2966 GCA_038137135.1 Oceanospirillaceae bacterium
TTTATGGCGGCGGTTATGTCCTCAGATATGCAGAACACCGACAAGGTGGTGATCTTCATCGAGGAGTGCCGTCAGATGAAACTGGAGGTACTGCTACCCGATGTGAACCTGTCGGAGTTTAAGTTCACAGTGAGCCCGAGCAATCAGGTGGTTTACGGTCTCGGTGCTGTTAAAGGTGTGGGCGAAGGCCCGGTTGAGGGGATCGTTGAGGCGCGTAAAGAGGGGCCGTTTATTGATCTGTTTGACTTCTGTAAGCGAGTGGGCACGAAGCGCCTGAATAAACGTGTACTCGAGTCGTTAGTGAAGTCGGGTGCGCTGGATAAGCTCGGACCTAATCGAGCAGTGCTTTGGGTCTCTATTGGAGCTGCGTTGCAGTCGGCGGATCAGGATGCGCGCAATCAGGATGCAGGTATGTTCGACCTCTTTGGTGGCGAACCTGAACCGGAGCACGCAAACCCTTATCAGCAGTATCTCAATGCGCGCGAGTGGAGTGACAAAGAGCGTTTGGGTGGGGAGAAAGATACCCTTGGTCTTTACGTTACTGGGCATCCAATCGATGAGTATGAGAAGGAGCTGCGTAACTTTGTCAGCCGCAAGCTGGTTGAGTTACAGCCTGCGCGAGGCCGCTCCCAGAAGATGGCTGGTTTGATCGTCGATATGCGGCTGAAGAAAACCAAGCGTGGAGAGACGCTCTGTTTCGTCACGCTGGATGACCGCTCAGCGCGCATCGATGTGACTTTGTTTGGCGAAGCCTACGAGAACGCTCGACGCATGATCACAAAGGATCAGGTGATCGTGGTTGAAGGTGAAGTGGCTCAAGATGACTATAATGGCGGTCTGAAGGTGCGTGGGCAATCTGTCTTGAGCGTCGCCGAGGCGCGCACTCGCTATGCTGAAAAACTGGTTATTAGCTGCAAGGATGAACAGCTCAAACCGCGTGATCTGAAGCGCCTCTCCGAGACGCTAGCGCAGTACAGGCCGATACAGCAGGGTGTCTCGATTGAGTTGGTTTATAGTTGTGACGCGGCGCGGGGGCGCTTGAAGTTAAGCGAGCAGTGGGCTGTAAACCCTAAAGATGAGCTGATATTGGCGCTCAAAGAGCAGTTTGGAAATCCGGCCGTCTCGCTTGAGTACGCGAGTTAAAGGGTCTCATCCTCTGGTTTCTGAGGCGCTCAAACGGTAGAATCTTGCCCCATTACCCATAGCTCAAACAGAAGTAGCTAGTATGAATCCGAATTACCTAGAGTTCGAACAGCCGATTGCTGATCTCGAATCCAAGATCAACGAACTCCGCCACGTCGGCGAAGATAACGCTGATCTAAACCTGTCAGAAGAGGTTTCTCGTCTGCAGGAGAAAAGCAAAACCCTGACGCAGTCGATCTTCTCTGATCTCACTGCATGGCAGATCTCGCAATTGGCGCGTCATCCTCAGCGTCCATACACCCTCGATTACGTCCGTATGATTTTTGACGAGTTCGAAGAGATTCACGGTGATCGTCATTTTGCTGATGACCAAGCGATTGTGTGTGGTATTGCGCGCTTGGATGGGCAGCCGGTTGCAATCATCGGCCATCAGAAAGGTCGCGAAGTGAAAGAGAAAGTTCGTCGTAACTTCGGTATGCCGCGTCCTGAAGGTTACCGCAAGGCGCTGCGCGTTATGGAGATGGCTGAGCGTTTCAATATGCCAGTATTGACCTTCATCGATACACCCGGGGCCTACCCTGGTATCGATGCCGAAGAGCGTGGTCAGTCTGAAGCGATCGCTTTCAACCTAGCTAAGATGTCTCAACTTAAAACCCCGATCATCGCGACCGTTATCGGTGAGGGGGGATCTGGTGGAGCGCTGGCCATTGGCGTCTGTGATGAACTGCTGATGCTACAGTACTCTACTTACTCGGTTATTTCTCCAGAGGGTTGTGCATCAATCCTGTGGAAGAGTGCGGAACGTGCTTCAGATGCTGCTAAGGCGATGGGTATTACGTCCGAGCGTCTGTATGAACTGGGTCTGGTTGATCGTATCGTGTCTGAACCGCTCGGTGGTGCGCACCGTGATCCTGCTCTGATGGCTGCAAACCTAAAGCAGCAGATCAAAGAGGTATTGGATACGCTTAAACCGCTAGAAACTGATGACCTTCTGGAACGTCGCTACGAGCGTGTAATCTCCTACGGAGCAATCGGTCGCGAATGATCGCTACAGCTGTCGCAGAGACGCAAGAAGCACTGCGACAGCTTCTGTTGCAACACCCTAAGGCCGGCACAATCTGGGTCGGTTTTAGCGGTGGATTAGACTCTACCGCACTTCTTTGGCTCGCGAGCCAAATTGTCCCTGATACTCATCCCAGCTCGCGGCTTCATGCGCTACACATTAATCACAATCTGCAGGTCGACTCCGCCGATTGGGTCGAACATTGCCGCTCTGTAGCTGCGCAGTTGAATGTTGAGTTTCATGCGGTTGCGGTAAGCCCCGATTCCGCCTCTGAAGAGGATGCTCGCGATGCGCGCTACGCTGTGTTTGAACAGTATCTCGGGCAGGGTGATCTCCTTCTGCTTGGACACCACCAAAATGACCAAGCAGAGACCTTTTTGATGCGGCTGTTCCGTGGCGCGGGGGTTCAAGGGCTATCGGCGATGGCTCCTTCGCGTCCGTTGGCAAAAGGTACGCTTGTGCGGCCGTTGCTTACTCACACCCGCACGCAACTTGAAGCCGTGGCTGCAGAATCAGGTCTCAAGTGGATTGATGACCCCTCTAATATGCAAACCACTTACCTGCGTAACTGGATTCGCGCGATTTTAGCTGCGCAGCTTAGCCAGCGCTGGCCGGACTGGAGCGAGAAATTAGCGACCACCGCACAGAGTTGTGCCGATGCCGCGCAGTTGAACGCAGAGTTGGCTGAGCTGGATGCAGGCGGAGCGTTTCAAAACCCACTTGCAGTGAATCCCGAGCTGCTTCGAGGCAAGAGTCGCGA
>JAYQBD010000033.1:3066-6338 GCA_038137135.1 Oceanospirillaceae bacterium
ACTGATGAGATCAAACGTCGAGTGATTGAGGGCGCAGGTGATGCTGATATCGCGCTCTGTGAGATCGGTGGCACCGTGGGTGATATTGAATCCCTGCCGTTCCTCGAGGCGGTACGACAGTTGAAGGTTGAGCTCGGCTCGAATCGTGCGCTGTTCATGCACCTGGTACTGGTGCCTTACATCTCGACAGCGGGTGAGACGAAGACTAAACCGGCACAGCACTCGGTCAAGGAGCTGCGCTCGATCGGTATTCAGCCCGATATCTTGGTTTGTCGCTCGGAGACACTGATGCCAGAGTCTTCAGCGCGTAAACTATCGATGTTCACCAACGTTGAAGAGCGCGCGGTTATCTCGCTGCCCGATGCAAACACCATCTACAAGATTCCAGCGATGCTTGAAGCTCAGGGTCTGGATGAGATCGTTGTCGACCGTTTCCGACTAGATTGCCCCAAAGCAGATCTCTCCGAGTGGGAGTCCGTGGCTGACGCCTTCCTTAATCCAGAGGGTGAAGTGCAGATCGCCATGGTGGGTAAATATATGGAGCTGCTGGATGCATACAAATCGCTGATCGAAGCGATCTCTCATGCCGGCATTGCACTGCGTAAAAAAGTTAAGATTGATTACATCGACAGCGAGCGTGTTGAACGTGAAGGTGTCGATATCCTCAAAGGTTACAGCGCTATTCTAGTCCCAGGTGGATTTGGTGAGCGCGGTGTTGAGGGTAAGATCTCCGCGGTTCGTTTTGCGCGTGAGAACAAGGTTCCATATCTGGGTATCTGCCTAGGTATGCAGGTTGCTGTGATTGAGTTCGCCCGTCATGTGGCTGGGCTTGAGGGGGCAACCTCAACAGAGTTTGATCAAGGCACCAAACATCCGGTTATCGGCCTGATTACTGAGTGGATTGATCATACGGGTGAAGTTGAAGTTCGTGATGATGCATCTGATCTAGGCGGTACTATGCGTCTAGGCGCACAGATCTCTCACCTCAAGCCGGGCTCGAAAGTAGCCGAGGCGTACGGTAAGACAGAGGTCAACGAACGTCACCGTCACCGTTACGAAGTAAATAATAACTACATTGAGCAACTCGAGGCCGCAGGTCTAGTTATCTCGGGACGCTCGACTGATGGCGAACTTGTCGAAGTGGTCGAAGTGAAAGATCACCCTTGGTTTGTTGCCTGTCAGTTCCATCCGGAGTTCACTTCAACTCCGCGCGATGGTCACGGCCTCTTTAAAGGTTTCATTGAAGCTGCTATCGCCGAGCAGGCGAAAAGCTAATTTAGGAGAGTTTACTCAATGTCAAAAATTGTAGAGATCAAAGGGCGCGAAGTCCTCGATTCTCGTGGTAACCCTACGGTAGAAGCGGACGTTACACTCGAAGGGGGTTTCTTCGGTACCGCTTGTGCTCCATCTGGTGCATCAACAGGTTCACGTGAAGCACTTGAGCTGCGTGACGGTGATAAAAGCCGTTACCTCGGCAAGGGTGTTCTAAAAGCCGTGGGTGCGGTGAACGGTGTTATCCGTGATGCGCTGATCGGTATGGACGCAACAGACCAGCGCGCGCTTGATAACAAGATGCTTGAGCTGGATGGTACAGAGAACAAAGCGAATCTCGGTGCTAACGCGATTCTAGCGGTTTCACTAGCAGCAGCTAAAGCAGCGGCGGCAGCGAAAAACATCCCACTTTACCAGCACATTGCTGAGATCAACGGTACTCCAGGTCGCTACTCTATGCCTGTGCCGATGATGAACATCCTCAACGGTGGTGAGCACGCTGATAACAACGTTGATATTCAGGAGTTCATGGTGCAGCCGGTAGGTGCCCAGAGCTTTGCCGAGGCCCTGCGTTGTGGTGCGGAGATCTTCCACGCACTCAAAGCGGTGCTCAAAGCGCGTGGTTTGAACACCGCTGTTGGTGATGAAGGCGGTTTTGCACCTAACCTGGCTTCGAATGAAGAGGCACTTGTTGTTATCCGTGAAGCGGTTGCCAATGCGGGCTACGAGCTCGGTACCAATGTAACTCTCGCGCTGGACTGTGCAGCATCTGAGTTCTACAAAGATGGCAAGTACGACCTCTCAGGTGAAGGTAAAGTATTCGACTCTGAAGGCTTCGGTGATTACTTGGCGGCTCTTTCAGAGAACTACCCGATCGTCTCTATCGAAGATGGTCTGGATGAGTCTGATTGGGAAGGTTGGGCAAGTCTGACGAAGAAGATCGGTGACAAGGTGCAGTTGGTTGGTGACGACCTGTTTGTAACTAACACTAAGATTCTGACCCGCGGTATTGAGCAGGGCATTGGTAACTCTATCCTGATCAAGTTCAACCAGATCGGCTCACTGTCTGAAACTCTGGACGCGATTAAGATGGCTCAGGATGCTGGATTTACAGCTGTTATCTCGCACCGTTCAGGTGAGACTGAAGATACCACCATCGCAGATCTTGCTGTGGGTACAGCCGCAGGCCAGATCAAAACCGGTTCGCTCTGTCGCTCAGACCGTGTTGCTAAGTACAACCGTCTGATCCGTATCGAGGAAGAACTCGGCGCTGCAGCGGCCTACAAGGGTCGTTCAGAAATTAAAGGTCAGGCGTAAGTCTGAGATGTGTTAAAAAAGGGGCGTTAGCCCCTTTTTTGTTTGCTAGATGATGGAGTGACGCGTGCGTTGGATTTGGAGCATTTTGATTCTGCTGCTGCTCGTTTTGCAGTACCGACTCTGGTTTGGTGAGCCCAGTCTGCCCGATGTTTGGCAGGTGAAGGAAGATATAGCCGAACAGAAGCGCATCAATCAGGAGCTGCTGGAGCGTAACCGTCGTCTTGAGGCTGAGGTTCAAGATTTGAAAAAGGGATTATCAGCACTCGAAGAGCGCGCTCGGTCAGAGATGGGAATGATTGGGGAGGGTGAGACCTTCTTCCAAGTGATTCCAGAACAGGAGCCCAAACGTGACTGATATTCTGGATATGACGCTGCCCTGGCTCTTCGGTGAGCCAAAGAGTCGGGGGCATATACGTGTCGAGCCTGCGGATTTCATTGTCCAGGAGGACCTAGGGTATGAGCCAGAGGGGGACGGTGAACATCACTATCTCTACATTCGCAAAACCGGCGAGAACACCGACTGGGTCGCACGTCAGCTAGCCAACTTCGCTCAGGTAAGTCCGCGCGATGTAGCCTATGCCGGCAAGAAGGATCGACATGCAGTTACCGAGCAGTGGTTCAGTGTGCACCTGCCGGGCAAGCGTAAGCTGTTGAATTGGTCGATGTTTGGTGGTGACACCATT
>JAYQBD010000033.1:6438-11153 GCA_038137135.1 Oceanospirillaceae bacterium
CAGCGCTGCCAGTTGTGGGATGCAGATAACGAAGCGCAGCAACAGAGGTTTGCGCACCGTGAACAGGTGTTGAGTGCACCGCTCTGGGGGCGTGGAGAGCTCTATTCGCAGTCTAGCGCACGCGAATTTGAGCAGCAGCAGATGTCGGTTTACTCAGACGTCTGTAAGCAGTTGGAAGAGCTGGGCCTGAGGCAAGAGCGGCGCGCTGCACTCTTGGTGCCTCAAGGGCTTGAGTTGAATCAGGCTGCTGAAGGAGAATGGGAGCTGGAGTTTTCACTGCCATCCGGTAGTTTTGCCACGAGCATACTACGGGAACTGTGTCATTGGTCGTAGAGACTAGCTGAGAACCCGCCGTACCGAAGCAATATTGAAGTTCGAACTGATGAATATCTTAATATCAAACGATGATGGTGTTTACGCCCCCGGATTAGCGGTGTTGGCAAAGGAGTTGATGGCCGCCGGCCATCACTGCACCGTCATTGCACCTGATCGTAATCGCAGTGCTGCCAGCAACTCTTTGACGCTGGATAGGCCTCTAGAAGCGATCAAGCACTCCAGTGGATTTCTGGGAGTAAACGGTACACCGACAGATTGTGTGCATTTAGGTGTCTCGGGAGCTTTTACTGAGGGTGTAGTCCCGGATATTGTTGTTTCGGGGATAAATGCTGGCGCCAATTTGGGAGATGATGTCATCTACTCTGGTACTGTCGCCGCTGCAATGGAGGGGCGTCATCTAAGTTTGCCGGCGATCGCTGTCTCCACGGTTGATTTCCACCCACGGAACTATCAAACGGCTGCGCGTGTGGTCTCTCAATTGCTGACACAACTCGATAGTCTGGATGTGCCAGCGCGTACCGTACTGAATGTAAATGTGCCGGATATACCGTTTGACCAGCTCAAGGGTGTGCAGGTCGCTCGTTTGGGTCATCGTTTTGCCGGCGAGCCGCCACTCTGTGTGCTGGACCCCCGGGGTAAAGAGCGTTACTGGATAGCGGCTGTTGGTAAAGCGGCTGATGCGGGTGAAGGAACCGACTTTCATGCTGTCGCTAACGGTTATGCGTCGATTACCCCGTTGCAGATCGATATGACGAATCACAGTAGTTTGGCGAGTCTGACTCGTTGGATGGAGTCCGGTGCCAGTGAATGATGTAATTCGCCAAGGTATTGGCATGACTTCCAAGCGCACGCGTGACCGCCTGATCGCCCGACTACGCGAACAGGGCGTACGAGATGAGGCCGTGCTCGAAGTGATGGCAGAGACGCCAAGGCATCTGTTTATTGATGAGGCGCTGTCGCACAAAGCCTACGAGGATACGGCGCTGCCGATAGGCTTCAACCAAACCATCTCCCAGCCCTATATCGTTGCGAAGATGACCGAGCTGTTGTTGGCTCAGGGTGCTCGTGACCGTGTACTTGAGGTCGGTACCGGTTCGGGTTATCAAACAGCGGTGTTGGCGCTTTTGTGTCAGCAAGTGTTTAGTGTCGAGCGTATTTTGCCCTTGCAGCAGCGAGCGGCAGAGCGGCTCTCACTGCTACAGCTCAATAACGTTGAGCTTTACCACACGGATGGTGGCATGGGGCTGCCGATGAAGGGCCCTTTCGATGCGATTATGGTAACTGCAGCGCCTGAGGCTGTGCCTGAAGAGCTTAAACAGCAACTGGCGATTGGCGGTGTGATGGTGATTCCCGTGGGTGGGGATGAGCAACGATTGATGCGTATAGAGCGTCGATCACAGACAGGTTTTGATACACAGATTGTTGAGTCGGTACGCTTTGTGCCGTTACTACAAGGAACTGTTCATCAGTAGCACGGAGAAAGGTGTGCAGCAACGATCAGTTTGGGGCTATGTGAGGCTCCTACTTAAAGGCGTTCTAATGGGTGCGGCGGATGCTGTGCCTGGTGTGTCAGGGGGCACGGTGGCGTTTATTACCGGTATCTACGAGGAGTTGATTCACTCTATCCGCCGGTGTGATCCGCAAGCCCTGCAGGTGCTTTTTAAGCAAGGTTTAAAAGCGTTCTGGCAGCACATTAATGGAAATTTTTTGGTGACCCTGCTGGCCGGGATCGGTCTTAGTTTGGCGACCTTGGCACATATCGTTCTCTATCTGTTGGATCAGCACCCCGTGCTGCTTTGGGCTTTCTTCTTCGGCCTTATTATGGCGTCAGTCTGGTCTGTTGCGCGTCATGTTGGAGAGTGGACGTCTATTCGCACACTCACCTTTTTTGCTGGCTCGTTTTTCGCTTATCTCATTACCAGTTTGACGCCAACGGCTGTTGAGGCGACGCCGATCTTTGTGGTGATCAGCGGAATGATTGCTATCTGTGCGATGATTCTGCCGGGCATCTCCGGCAGCTTTATTCTGCTGTTATTAGGTATGTATTCAACCATTCTGACCGCCGTTAAAGAGTTGCAGCTTGTGACAATGGGGCTCTTCGCGTTCGGCTGTGTCCTTGGCCTTCTCAGTTTTACTCGAGTGCTAAGTTGGGCCTTCAGCCGTTATCACTCATTAACACTGGCCCTGCTGGGTGGTTTCCTGTTGGGCTCTTTGAATAAAGTCTGGCCTTGGAAGTACACCCTCTCCTACACGATAAACTCAAAAGGGGAGAAGGTGCCGCTTGTTGAGCAGAATATTACGCCCCAGGCGTTTTTTGATCTCACTGGAGTCGATCCCCAAACGCTTGCCTGCGCGGTATTGGCAATAGTGGGTGCGTTGCTGGTGTTAGCGCTGGATCGTAATCGAGGATCGAGCAATTCAGAGGCTAAGGCTTAAATGCTTAGACCGGTTCTCGCTTTTGCCGTTCTATTTTTGGTCGGGTGCAGTACTGGCTACGCGCCGGTGTCTGATCAATCGCTGGGCGTGCGTCCTGAACCGACTCGATTGGCGGCGGGCGAGTACCGTGTTCAAAGTGGCGACACGCTCTTTGGTATCGCGTTTAAGTTAGGTGTGGATCCGCGCGAACTGCAGCGCACTAACAATATTCGTGACAAGAACCGTATTTTTGTAGGTCAGGTGCTTAAAACCGAGCCTGCCCCTAGCGGTCAAAAATCGGTCGCACCGCAAAAGGTACCGACAAAAACCAAGAAAAATTCTCAAAATGTGGTAAATTCTGAGCCTAGGAGTACCCCAGCAGCTGGAGAGGTTGCTGCAGCAACGAACATTAAGTGGCGTTGGCCGCATGATGGCAAGGTTCTTGCTAGGTATTCGTCTGCGGAGGGCGGAAACAAGGGTCTGGATATCTCTGGAAAGATCGGAGATCCTGTTTTTGCCGCAGCTGAAGGTACGGTGGTATATGCTGGTAGTGGCTTGCTAGGTTACGGAAACCTTGTCATTATCAGCCACAACCAAGACTTTTTGAGCGCCTATGCGCACAACAGCCGTATCTTGGTTCGCGAGAATCAAAAAGTTAAACAAGGCGAGCTTGTGGCCGAAATAGGTAATACGGGAGCAAGCGTGCCAATGTTGCATTTTGAGGTGCGCCGCGATGGACGCCCGGTAGATCCCTTAAGGTATCTACCGAAACGATAGGAATTCAAATCTGATTTCGCCAAGGCAGGTGTTCAGACTTTGCGCATGCATATTTGGGGCTGATAGAGATGAACTCAAAAACCAATGCTGGCCACGATGAGGACATCGAGTTAGTTGACGATGACGACTCGAGCGATGATGTTGAGGACAGCGACAACGATGGCGAAGAGTCTCAGGACAGTTCTCCGGAGTTTCTAAACTCAGGCCGGGGGCGTGGCAGCATTGCGCACCAGGATCTGGTTAATGCTAAGTCGCTCGATGCCACCCAGCTGTACCTTAACGAGATCGGTTTCTCACCTCTGCTCTCAGCCGAGGAGGAGGTTTACTTTGGCCGTTTGGCGTTAAAAGGTGATGTGCCTGCACGTCAGCGGATGATCGAGAGTAACCTGCGCCTGGTGGTAAAGATCTCACGCCGTTATATCAATCGTGGTCTCTCTCTGCTTGACCTGATCGAAGAGGGTAACCTCGGTTTGATCCGCGCCGTAGAGAAGTTTGATCCGGAGCGCGGCTTTCGCTTCTCCACTTACGCGACCTGGTGGATTCGTCAAACCATCGAGCGCGCGATTATGAACCAGACGCGTACCATTCGTCTGCCGATTCATGTCGTTAAAGAACTTAACGTCTACCTTCGTGCCGCCCGTGAGTTGGCGCAGAAACTCGATCATGAGCCGAGCCCAGAAGAGATTGCAGAGCATGTTGGCAAGCCGGTGGCTGATGTCGAGAAGATGCTGGGTCTGAATGAGCGTGTGGGTTCAATTGATATCCCACTGGGCGGTGATAACGAGAAGTCGCTGGTCGAGACCATTGCCGATGAAGATGGCCTTGATCCAGAGCAGCGTCTACAAGATGACAATATAACCGGCAATCTCAATAAATGGCTTGATATGCTGCCCGAGAAGCACGCCGATGTGTTGGCGCGTCGTTTCGGTCTGCGTGGTCATGAGATGGCAACGCTGGAAGAGGTGGGCCGAGAGATTGGCCTAACACGCGAGCGCGTGCGTCAGATTCAGGTTGAGGCGTTGAAGCGCTTGCGAGAAATATTGGAAGAGAATGGGCTGAATGCAGAGGATCTGTTTAGTCTTTAGAGGTATTGAGGATCAATGAAAAACGCCGGCAATTATGCCGGCGTTTTCGTTTGCAGTTTTGACTGCAATGTAGTGGATTGTATTCGGGACTGGGAAGGGGTC
>JAYQBD010000033.1:11253-14420 GCA_038137135.1 Oceanospirillaceae bacterium
GGTCCAGGTGATCTATCTAAATTCGTTATGACGATTAACGCTCGAGATATTGGAGTTTATCCGGAACGTCCTGCCACTCGTCGGCATCGGGGAGGGCGGGTTTGCTCTGGTTTATGTTGGGCCAGAGTTCGGCCAGTTCTTGGTTGAGTGCGTAGAACTTGTCCTGTTCGGGCGTGAGGTCATCTTCGTGCAAGATAGCGTCGACGGGGCACTCAGGTTCACAGAGGCCGCAATCGATGCACTCATCTGGGTGGATTACGAGGAAGTTGGGCCCCTCGTAGAAGCAGTCTACCGGGCAGACGTCGACGCAGTCGGTGTGTTTGCAGCGGATGCAGTTCTCGGTTACCAGGTAGGTCATCTATTACCCCTCCAAAAAGAGAAAAACTACTCTCTATTTAAACGCTTCAACTCATAGAGTAGTTCAAGTGCTTGTCGTGGGGTCAGATCATCTGGGTTGATCTGGGCTAGGCGATTATCCGACTCGGATGGCACTGGCGTGATGAATAGATCGGCTTGCGGGCTCATCGGCGCGGTGGGTTCAGCCGGGCGATGTGGGCTGGCCGTCGAGTCCTGTTCGAGTTGCTTTAGGCGCGCTTTCGCAGATTGGATAACGTTGCGTGGTACGCCGGCGAGTTGTGCAACCTGCAGGCCGTAACTCTGGCTGGCGGGCCCCTGTTTTACTTCGTGCATAAAGACGATGTGGTCGTTGTGCTCCACCGCGCTGAGGTGAACGTTTTCTACGCTTAGATTCTGCTCGGCAAGCTGTGTCAGTTCGAAGTAGTGGGTCGCAAAAAGCGTCAGTGACAGGCTCTTTTGTGCTAGATGCTCTGCAGCGGCCCAGGCGAGGGAGAGGCCGTCAAAGGTGCTGGTTCCACGGCCCACCTCGTCCATCAACACAAGCGAACGGTCTGTGGCGTTATGCAGAATGTTAGCGGTCTCAGTCATCTCTACCATAAAGGTTGAGCGGCCGCCCGCTAGGTCGTCCGAGCTGCCCATGCGGGTAAATATCTGATCAGTCAGGCCGATCTGGGCTTCGGTTGCTGGAACGCAGGAGCCGATCTGCGCCATCAGGGTAATTAGGGCGATCTGTCGCATATAGGTTGATTTACCGCCCATGTTAGGCCCGGTTATCACCAGCATCCGCTGTTCGCTGTTGAGGCTAATATCGTTGGCTACAAAGGGGGTATCAAGAACCCGTTCCACAACCGGATGGCGTCCGCCGGTGATCAGTATCTCCGCCTTATCAACGAGCGTTGGGCGTACGTAATCTAGCGTAGTCGCGCGTTCGGCAAGGTTCTGCAGAACATCGAGCTGCGCGAGTGCTTGTGAGCTAAGTTGTAGTGGCCCAAGTTGCGCTGCGAGTATCTCAACGAGTTCGTCGTAGAGTGCCTTCTCGCGCGCTAAAGCACGGCTGCGAGCACTCAGGGCTTTGTCCTCAAACGCTTTGAGCTCCGGCGTGATGTAGCGCTCAGCATTCTTCAGTGTCTGACGACGCTGATAGTCGATGGGCATATCGACCGCCTGCGCTTTGGTCACTTCAATGAAGTAACCGTGCACACGGTTGTACCCTACTTTGAGAGTCGAAATACCCGTGCGCTCACGCTCTCTCTGCTCGAGCTCAAGTAGGTAATTACCGGCGTTCTCGCTGAGGTTACGCAGTTCATCTAGCTCACTGTCGTAGCCTTCAGCGATGACACCGCCATCACGGATAACAACCGGTGGACCATCGATTACGGCACGCTCAAGTAACGATGCTAGCTCCGGAAATTCGGATATCTCCGCTGCAAGGGTCTGAATGCGCTCACTCTCTGCGCCGTGCAGAGAGAGCTGGATGCTCGGTAGCTGCGCAAGTGCGTGTTTTAGACGTTCAAGGTCGCGTGGTCGAGCAGACCGCAACGCTACGCGTGAGAGGATGCGCTCCATATCGCCGATGGCTTTTAGGTTGGGTTGCAGATCCTCAAAGCGGTAGTCCGAGCGTAGCCACTCAATCGCGCCCTGGCGTTGCATGAGCTCTACAGTGGCGCGCAGTGGCTGGTGGATCCAGCGGCGCAGTAGGCGACCTGCCATCGGTGTTTGAGTGCGATCCAGTACTGAGATCAGAGTATGGTCGCTGCCACCGGTTAAGTTGGTGTCCAGTTCAAGGTTTTTGCGTGTAGCAGCATCAATATGAACGGCTTCGGCTGCTTTATCGACCATCAATCGAGTAACGTGTGGCAGCGCTCCGCGCTGAGTGTCTTTGGCGTATTGCATCAAGCAGCCTGCAGCGGCAACGGCTAACGGCATCTGCTCGCAGCCAAAGCCGCTGAGATCACGCGTTTTGAACTGTTCGTTTAGTAGGCGTTCGCAGGTCTGTGGCTCGAAGGCCCAAGGGGGCTGGCGACGAATACCGGTACGCTTCAGGTTGTCGACCCAATCTGCGTTGGCTAGTTCATCTGGTAGTAGCAGTTCGGCCGGCTTCATGCGCTCTAGCTCTGCGATCAGCGCATTCTCGGAATCGAGTTCACACACAACAAAACGCCCGGCACTGATATCCAAGACACCCATACCGTAGCGACTGTTCTGTGCAAAAATAGCCGCCAGTAAATTATCGCGACGCTCGTCTAGCAGAGCTTCATCCGTTAGTGTGCCAGGGGTGATTACACGAACAACCTGACGCTCTACCGGGCCTTTGCTGGTGGCAGGGTCGCCAATCTGCTCGCAGATCGCCACAGACTCACCGGCTCGTACGATCTTGGCAATATAGTTATCCGCCGAGTGGTACGGAATGCCAGCCATGGGGATGGGCTCGCCGCCGGACTTTCCGCGCGCGGTTAGCGAAATATCAAGGATATGCGCCGCGCGTTTAGCATCATCGAAGAAGAGTTCGTAGAAGTCTCCCATGCGATAAAAAACAAACTCATTAGGATGCTGCGCCTTAATTTTAAGGTACTGTTGCATCATCGGAGTATGCTGGCTGAGATTGCTTGTGTCGGTCATCGGCTTAACTTGGACGGCTCATCGGTTGTTGGATAATGTGTCAGCAATTCTACGCGAATTGAGAGGGGATTGAAGGTGGATTTAGAGGCGATTGCGCAAGAGGTAGGTGCTCAGTTAACGGCACAGGGTGCGGTGTTAGCAACGGCTGAATCCTGCACCGGCGGCTGGGTAGCGCAGACAGTGACATCTTT
>JAYQBD010000033.1:14520-19842 GCA_038137135.1 Oceanospirillaceae bacterium
AAAACTTCGGCAAAAAAATTTCTGTTTGACGGCGATCGTAAATCTGTTCGTAAACAAGCGGTTGCTGAAGCACTGCAAGGGTTGTTGAAAACAAATTAGCACTCATTCCATTACGGTAGCTTGCATTATCTCAGAGATCTGTTTTAATACTGTTTATTAATACAGTACTTCTTCAGTGAGGCCCGTTATGGATCAAAACAGACAAAAAGCCCTAGACGCAGCACTTTCTCAGATTGAGCGTCAGTTTGGTAAGGGCGCCGTAATGCGCATGGGCGAGCAGCCACGTGAGGCAATTCCCTCTGTCTCTACCGGTTCACTGGGCCTCGATATCGCGCTCGGTATAGGGGGGCTTCCCTTTGGCCGTATCGTAGAGATCTACGGCCCTGAGTCTTCAGGTAAAACGACGTTGACGCTGCAGGTTATTGCACAAGCGCAGCGTCAGGGTAAAACCTGTGCATTCGTTGATGCCGAGCACGCACTGGATCCGATTTATGCTGAAAAGCTTGGTGTTGATGTCGACAGTCTGCTGGTATCTCAGCCGGATACAGGTGAGCAGGCTCTTGAGATCACCGATATGTTGACCCGCTCTGGTGCGGTTGATGTGATTATCGTCGACTCGGTTGCTGCGCTAACGCCGAAAGCTGAGATTGAAGGTGATATGGGTGACTCGCATGTGGGCCTGCAGGCGCGTTTGATGTCCCAAGCGCTGCGTAAGCTGACAGGTACCGTTAAGCAGTCGAATACGCTGCTGGTATTTATCAACCAGATCCGCATGAAGATTGGTGTGATGTTCGGCAACCCGGAAACGACTACGGGCGGTAATGCCCTCAAGTTCTACTGTTCTGTACGTCTTGATATTCGTCGTACGGGCGCGGTAAAACAGGGCGATGAGATTGTCGGTAACGAGACTCGTGTTAAAGTCGTTAAGAACAAAGTCGCCCCGCCATTCAGGCAGGCTGAATTCCAGATTATGTACGGTCAGGGTATCTACCATATGGGTGAAGTTATTGACCTGGGCGTGCAGCAGAAACTGGTTGAGAAAGCGGGCGCTTGGTACTCCTACAAAGGCGATAAGATCGGCCAGGGTAAAGCGAATGCCGCTAAGTTCCTGGAGGAGCACCCAGAGATTGCCAACGAGATCGAAACTGAGATCCGTAAGCAGCTGTTATCCGTTCCAGTGAAAGAGGATCCGGCAGATAAAGACTCGAAAGAGTCCAATGCAGAGCTAGACTTCTAAGCTAAATAATCCAAACAGGGGGCTCAATGAGCCCCCTGTTTCGTTAAAGCTTGCTTTGCAAGCACAGAAAGTGAAATGCAGTCAGTGATAGTCCGTGTATCGAGTTGCTGTTTTAGTAGGTTGTGTTTATGACGATGCCGAAGCGATCAAAAGCCTCACGAGCAATCGAGACAGAGAGCGAAGCACGCTCCTATCTGTTCGATCTATTGGCCCGTCGTGACTATCCAAGGGCGCAACTTGCGCAGAAATTAACTCAAAGAGAGTGTCCGCCTGAAGTTGCTGCAAAGGTGCTGGATCAGTTTGAGGCGGATGGCTATCTCAGCGATCAGCGATTCGTTGAGTCGCAGGTGCGCCAGCGCTTTGAACAGGGTCAAGGACGCCGCAAGATCGAGTTTGAACTGCGCCAGAAAGGTGTCTCCAACCAATTGATTGAAGAAGCGCTGGGTGCCACAGATATTGAACCTAAGCAGGTGGCGCTGGATTACTACCGCAGGCGCTATGGCGAGACCGTTGCGCAGGATCAGAAAGAGCGAGCAAAGCGAATGCGGCATATGGCGGGTCGCGGCTTTGGTTTTGATGAGATCAATCATGCGATGCGCTATCAACTGGAGGATCCAGAGGAGTTTTAGCTGCTAAATCCTGCAATTAGGGTATTCGAACGAAAAGCATAGAGGTGTATACTATTGCGCCATTTTATGAATCCACTTGCAGGAACTCGGTTTACGCTATGAAACAGATGAGCAGCGCTGAAATTCGCAACGCCTTCCTCGATTTCTTTAAATCACAAGGGCACGAAATTGTTGCATCTAGCCCTTTGATTCCAGGGAACGACGCCACCCTTCTGTTTACCAACGCCGGTATGGTTCAGTTCAAGGATGTATTCCTTGGGACCGATAAGCGTAACTACAGCCGCGCGACAACTTCGCAGCGCTGTGTTCGCGCAGGTGGTAAGCACAATGACCTCGATAACGTCGGTTACACGGCGCGTCACCACACCTTCTTTGAGATGCTGGGTAACTTCAGTTTCGGTGACTACTTCAAGCAGGACGCTATCCGTTTTGCTTGGACATTCCTCACAGAGACACTCGGCCTGCCGAAAGAGCGTTTGTGGGTGACGGTTCACCACAGTGATAGTGAAGCTGAGAAAATCTGGAAAGAGGAGATCGGTGTAGATCCCGAGCGCTTCTCCAAACTCGATGAAGATAACTTCTGGGCGATGGGTGACACTGGCCCTTGTGGCCCGTGTACTGAGATCTTCTTTGACCACGGTCCTGAGGTCTGGGGTGGCCCTCCAGGAAGTCCTGAGGAGGATGGTGATCGTTACATCGAGATCTGGAACGTTGTATTCATGCAGTACAACCGATCAGCCGATGGCGAGATGACACCACTTGAGCGCCCGTCGATTGATACCGGTATGGGTCTAGAACGAATTGCTGCAGTTATGCAGGGCGTCCACTCTAACTACGAGATCGACCTGTTCCAGAATCTGCTCAAAGCGGCTGCAGCTACGATTGGCTTTGACGACCTGTCGAACAAATCACTGCGTGTAATTGCTGACCATATTCGCTCATGTTCATTCTTGATTACCGACGGAGTTACGCCATCGAATGAAGGTCGCGGTTATGTTCTGCGTCGTATTATGCGCCGAGCGATCCGCCACGGTAACAAGTTGGGCGCAACTGAGCCGTTCTTCCACAAGCTGGTTGCTCCGCTGGTTGCAGAGATGGGTGAAGCCTACCCTGAACTGGCGAAAATGCAGGATCAGGTTGAGCGCGTTCTGTTAAAAGAGGAGGAGCAGTTCGCTCGTACTCTTGATAAGGGTATGGCGCTGCTGACCGATGCAATCGCGAATTTGAGCGACAAGGTAATTCCCGGCGAAACAGTATTTAAACTTTATGATACCTACGGTTTCCCTGTAGATCTCACCGCAGACGTTGCTCGTGAGCAGGAGTTGACCATCGATATGGATGGATTTGAGGCTGCGATGGCTGAGCAGCGTGAGCGCGCGCGTGCATCAGGCAGCTTCAACGTTGATTACAACGATGCGATCAAACTCGATGGCGAGACCGAGTTCTCTGGTTACGAACATTTAGAGGACCGCGTTGAAGTCGCTGCTTTGCTTTGCGAGGGTGAATCAGTACAGCAACTGAGTGCCGGTCAGAGTGGCATCGTCGTTCTCAAACGCACGCCTTTCTATGCCGAGTCTGGCGGCCAGGTCGGTGACACGGGTTCACTCAGCTGGGACCGCGGACAGTTTGCGGTGGCGGATTGTACCAAAGAGGGTCGTAACCATCTGCACCAGGGTACGGTGACTGAGGGTGTTATCGAAGTTGGCGCAACGCTGGTAGCCGAAGTTGATAAGCAGAAGCGTCAGGCAGCGGCACTTAACCACTCTGCAACCCACCTGCTGCATGAAGCCCTGCGTCGCACGCTCGGCGATCATGTGCAGCAGAAGGGCTCTCTCTGTGATCCAGAGCGTCTGCGTTTTGACTTCTCCCATTTCGAAGCAGTAACCGCGCAGGAGCTGGCTGTTATCGAAAAGATGGTGAATGACGAGATTCGTAAGAACTCAGCGGTAACGACCGAAATTATGGAGCTCGAAGCCGCAAAGGCTAAAGGTGCTGCAGCGCTCTTTGGTGAAAAATACGACGATATGGTTCGTGTCCTGGGTATGGGTGATGGTTTCTCAACCGAACTCTGTGGTGGTACACACGCCAAGCGCACGGGTGATATCGGCTTAATGAAGATTGTCTCAGAGAGCGGTATCGCTGCCGGCGTGCGTCGTATCGAGGCGGTCACTGGCGAAGCGGCAATGCAGTGGTTCAGCCAGAGTGAGTGGTTGCTCGGTGAACTCGGCGGTATGGTGAAATCGGGTCGTGACTCGTTGGTTGATAAATACCGTGCTCTGAACGAACGCAATCGTTCGTTGGAGAAAGAGATCGAGCGTCTCAACGCTAAACTTGCCAGCGCTCAGAGTGGAGAGTTGATCTCTTCTGTAGTTGAGATCGATGGCATTAAACTGCTTGCAACTAAGATCGAAGGAGCGGACGCAAAATCCCTGCGCGATATGCTTGATCAGCTGAAGAATAAGCTGGGTTCAGGTGTGGTTGTACTCGGTGCAGAGGATGGCGAAAAAGTAAGCTTGGTTGCTGGTGTAACCAAAGACCTGACTGATCGTGTCAAAGCGGGCGATTTGATCCGTAATCTTGCAGCCCAAGTTGGCGGCAAGGGTGGTGGTCGTCCAGATATGGCGCAGGGTGGCGGTACAGATCCTGCGGCACTGCCAGCAGCGATCGCAAGTGTTGAAGCGCTGGTGCGCGCAGCAGTCTAACGCGACCGAACAGCTGAGAAGGAATATTAGGGAATGGCTTTATTTGTACAGAAATATGGTGGCACCTCGGTTGGTACGGTTGAGCGTATCCAGGCGGTAGCCGAGAAGATCAAGCGCTTCCGCGATCAGGGCCACGATATCGTTGTTGTTGTTTCTGCGATGAGCGGTGAGACCAACCGATTGATCGGTCTGGCGAAAGAGATTCAAGAGACCCCTGACCCACGCGAGTATGACGTGTTGGTTTCGACCGGCGAGCAGGTGACTATCTCACTGCTGAGTATGGCGCTGAAAAACCTAGGTCTGGATGCGCGCTCATACACCGGTGCGCAGGTGCGGATTAAAACGGACAGTTCGCATACCAAAGCACGAATTGAAGACATTCAAACCGACCTGATGCGCCAGGATCTGGATGCGGGTCGCGTAGTGGTAGTTGCGGGCTTCCAAGGTATGGACGCAGAGGGGAATATCACCACTCTGGGTCGTGGTGGTTCGGATACTACCGGTGTAGCACTTGCAGCTGCGCTAAAAGCGGATGAGTGTCAGATCTACACCGATGTTGATGGCGTTTACACAACCGACCCGCGCGTTGTCGAGAGCGCGCAGCGTCTTGATAAGATCACTTTCGAAGAGATGCTTGAGATGGCAAGTCTCGGTTCGAAGGTACTGCAGATTCGCTCAGTCGAATTTGCGGGAAAATATAAAGTACCCCTGCGAGTGCTCTCGAGCTTCCAAGACGGTGGCGGTACGCTGATTA
>JAYQBD010000034.1:0-19220 GCA_038137135.1 Oceanospirillaceae bacterium
GAAAACTGATATCAACTAGCAGGTCTGAGGCGATCTCTTCGAGCGCATCCTGTAGTTGGTCTAGATCTGCGTCTTGCGGCACTAGCACTTTGCCTTGGGCTTTGAATAGAAGCTCACTGGACATAGAACCGGGTACCAGTTCAGTGTTCAGCTTGATAACGTTGACTTGGTGCTTGGCAAGAACTGCTGAGATATCTCTGACGATACCGGGCTTGTCATGACCCACTAAATCGAGCAAAACCTCGTTGTGCGGTACAGCGTCCTCGCCTTGTACGCTCACTTCAGAGTAAACGTGTATACCCTGTTGAGCCAGATCCCCGAGCGCAGCATTCAGGCTTGAAACGCGATCCTCGGCTAGTTGTACTACGACAATCCCGGTAAACTTCCCTCCGAGGCGAGACAGGCTAGAGTCGAGCCAGTTACCCTCATGTTCTGATACTGTTTTCGAAAGCAGATTAACGAGGCCGGGTTTGTCATCGGCCATAAATGTTAAAACGACTGTGGTCATCTAAAGTGTCCTTTAAAAGGTTTTGGCTTAAATCTAGCACTTTGTCCCGGCGGAGGGCACACGTTTGAACATAATTGCCTCCTTGGGACCTGTTTTCGCGCTACTGATGCTCGGTTATCTGCTCAAACGCTCAGGTTTTCCCGGCGATAGCTTCTGGCCACCCGCCGAGCGCTTTATCTACTTTATTTGCTTTCCTGCACTGCTGTTGACTCGGCTCTCACAGGCGCAGCTGGATGGCGCAGTTGCCTTGGATCTATTTTGGGCGGTGCTGATCCTGCTTGCGATTGCAACGCCCATATTGCTGGTGATTCAGAGCCTTATTCGGTTTGGTGGAGCTCAGTTTACCTCGATCTATCAGGGCAGTGTGCGTTTCAATACTTACATCGCCTTCGCTGTGGCCGCCGGTGTTTGGCCGGTGCAGGGTGTGGTCTATGCAGCGATCATTGCTGCGCTGCTGATTCCGCCCCTGAACGCGCTCTGTGTTCTGATGTTCGCTATCTATGGTGACAAGCGTCCCTCGCCGGGCCGAGTCTTGCTGAATGTGCTGCAAAATCCGCTGATTGTCGCCTGTCTTGCGGGTCTAGCCCTAAATTTTAGTGGCATCGGCGTTCCTGTAATGGTCTACGATGTGCTCGATCTGTTGTCACGTATTGCCCTACCACTGGGGCTTCTCGCTGTCGGTGCTGCGCTTGATTTGCGTGCACTGCGCTCAACTGGCCTGCCTCTGATTACAACCTTGGTGTTTCGCATTATTTTGATGCCCGCTATCGCGCTTTTGAGTGCCGCGTTACTCCATCTGGCGCCTGAAGTGGCTCAGATACTGTTGGTTTTCGGTGCTGTGCCTGCTGCTTCTGCTGCTTATATCCTTGCACGGCAGCTGGGAGGCGATGCACCGCTGATGGCGGCGATTTTGAGCGGTCAAACTCTGGTAGCTATGGTGGTGCTACCCCTAGTGCTGACATATGGGGCGCAGTTCTATCCAACTCTGCTCTCTTGGTTTAATGGCTAATTCCGAAACGGGTAGTTAGCGCTGTTTTTTCACTGAGAGAATCACTAAAACAGCTTATTTCGTTGAAAATATAAAAATTTTTCCTGTGAGGTATGAACTTTTTGTGACAACTGGGGTCTACACTGTCAAGAAGGTGATAGTGAGCCTTCGCTAACCCGGCAAAGCCGGACAGGAAAGACCCGATGAAAAGAAGTCCAGACCTAATTCTATTGATGCTGATCGCAGTAGTGGTTGGTGTTGTGATGACAGGTTTTGCGCAGAGCGATATTCAGATCGCTGCGCTGATGAAAGATATTTTTAACAGCTAAAACGCTACGCAGTACCGTAGCGTCCCTGGTCTGTTACCACCGCCTTGAGAGGAACATCCCAATCTGCAAGGCTTAGCTTCTCTACCCTCTGTAAATCATGTGCCATCCCCACCAATTTGGGACCTTTCAGCCCCTGTCGAGCGAGTGTAAAGGCGAAGGTGCGGTCGTAATAACCGCCGCCCATCCCCATGCGATTACACTCTGAATCAAAGGCAACCAGAGGCATTAACACCATATCCAACGCGTAAGCGGGTGCGCCAGGTCGCTTCAGTTGCGGTTCGAGTATTCTGTAGCGATTGTGGCTGAGTTTAGTTTGCGCAGTGTACGGGGTAAACCAGAGTCGGTTATGGCGCACGGGGTGGAGGACTGGAAGGTAAACAGATTTACCCAGCTTCCAGCAGAGTTCGATCAGCGGTTGGAGGTCAATTTCGCCATCACTCGCCAGATAGACTGCGATACGCTTAGCACGGCAGAATGCACGCATAGAGCGCACATTGGCACAGAGTTTACGGCTAGCGGTACGTTGTTGCAGGTCGCTGAGCGCTCTACGCTCCCGGCGGATGCGCATCCGAAGTTGGCGGCGGTCGTCAGATTTGCTGTCAGTGGAGAGTGTCATGAGAGAGTCAAAGTGGCCCCAGAATGCCGGTGGTGTTCTTGGCCCTGAACCCGAAGGTTCAGAGTGGAGGCAAGTAAAGGTGAATCAGGCTTTCCGAGTACGGACATGCTCACAACACCCCTAGCCTGCGTCCGGTAAAATGATTATCGGCTCGAGGGACTTGAACAACTGTCGAACATCCCAGGGTTGCCCTAATTATATATCCAGCGGGGTGCGGCTTTCCAACCCCTTTCACGGAATAATGCTATGAAAACTGCTCAGCTTGTTCGAGTGCAGAATCAATTTTTTCCGCCAGACGTTTCAGGTGAGCTTCAGTATCAACCGCATTGCTCGGGCCTGACTGCATGAGCTCGTGCGCAAGGTTAAGTCCCGCCATAACGGCGATGCGCTCTAGCCCCAGTAGTTTTGCCTGATCGCGGATCTCGCGCATTTTGCTATCCAATAGGTCGGCAGAGGCGATCAGCTCAGCCTCGGCGCCATCAGGGCAACTGATGGCATACTCTTTATCGAGCAGTTTTACACTGACGGTACGAACCTGGCTCATTTGGTTTTCTCCAGAGTTTTGAGGCGGGTTAACATTGCCTCCACCTGCGCCCGAGTCGCGTCGCTACTCTGCACCAGCTGTGCGCGCTCCTCTTCGAGTTTTGCGTTTTTACTGCGCAGTGCTCGGTTCTGCTCTTCAAGCTGGCCTAAACGCTTGATCAGTTGGTCGAGCTTCTGCTCAAGCGCAGCGAAATAGTGTTCGGTCATCAGATAGTCCGCAAAAGAGTGATCTGTAGATAGTATCAGCCCGCATCTGAGCGTCAATCTCTGCTGACGCGACGCGAGCGCTGGTTTAGACTAGTCGACATTGCTAAGTAAACCGTACCTATCAGGAGATTTTGTGGTTACCCAAGCGTCAGCCCCCGATTTTGAACAACTTGCTAACCTGCTGCTGGAAGAGGGTGCGGTGACTTTCTCACCCTCTGAATTACATGGACTCATTGTTGGGCAGATTGCCGCAGGGCGTCGCTTTGAAACGCCGGAACTGGCGACTTTTTGTGCCGAGCAGATAGATCTCTCGATACTCTCTCAGCCAAGTACGGTGCCTAATCTCACCCTGCTTTATAAAGAGTCGTTGGAGCAGTTGGAATCCAGCAACTTTGAGCTGGAGTTGCTGCTACCGGATGACGAGCACAGCCTAGGCCAGCGTGCCGAGCAGCTCGGTCTATGGGTTACGGGCTTTATCGCTGGCTTTGGCCTGGCAGTGACCGAGAAAGCCTCTACCCTCAGTAGCGAAGCTCAGGAGAGTATCGGCGACCTTGTACAGATTGCACAGATCGATGCGTCTGAAGAGGCGGAAGAGGATGAGGGGCTGTTGATGGAGGTAGAGGAGTATGTGCGCATGGCGGCTATGCTGCTCTTTACAGAATGTAATCAGGCCCCAGCAGAGAACAAATCAGATGATGCGCCAACACTCCATTGAGGAGAGACGATGAAACTGGATCAGCAAAACTACCGGGAACGACGTAAGCAGTTACTAGAGAAGATGCCAGAGGGCTCGATCATGGTGATCGCCGCTGAGTCGTTAAAGACGCGCAATAACGATGCAGAGTACCCCTTCCGTCAGTCGAGTAATTTTTACTACTTGACTGGTTTTAATGAGCCAGACGCGCTGCTGGTGATGGCTAAAGGGGAAGAGGCGGCGGTTACGCTTTTCTGTCCGCCGCGCGACCCCGATATGGAGATCTGGACTGGTTATCGTGCGGGACCTGAGGGCTGTGTTGAGCGTTTTGGCGCTGACCAAGCGTTCAATCTGGATGAGATTGATGAGCGCCTTCCGAAGATGATTGATGGCGCTAGCCAGTTGCTCTATCCGATTGCGCGAGACAAGGCGCTGGATGCACGCGTCAAAGGTTGGCTGGAAACACTCGGGCGCTCTGTGCGCTCGGGCGCTGTGCTACCACAAACCTTGGCAGACTCGGACCGCTTGTTGCACGAGATGCGCCTGTTCAAATCAGCTGCAGAGATTGAGGTGATGCAGCGGGCGGCGACTATCTCTGCCACCGCACACTGTCAGGCAATGATCGCCTGTAAACCCGGTATTTATGAATTTCAGTTGGAGAGTGTAATCCAGGCTTACTGCGGTTCTCAGGGGGCTCGGTTCCAAGCTTACACGCCGATTGTGGCGGGCGGCGCTAACGCCTGTATTCTGCACTACATTGAAAATGATCAGCCGATCGCCGACGGTGATCTAGTGCTGATCGATGCTGGCTGTGAATTGGACAACTACGCCAGCGATATTACTCGAACATTTCCAGCCAATGGTCGCTTCTCCGACGAGCAGGCGGCGATCTACGATCTGGTGCTCAAGGCAAATGAGGCCTGTATTGAGGCAGTTCGTCCAGGCACCTGCTGGGACTCCTTGCATCAGCTTTCAGTACGGATTCTGACTGAAGGGCTTATCGAGTTGGGTCTATTGCAAGGTGATCTTGATGAGTTGATCGAGGCGGGCGCCTTCCGTCGCTTCTACATGCACCGCATAGGTCACTGGCTCGGCATGGATGTGCATGACGTCGGTGATTATCGTGTAGACGGCGAGTGGCGCAAGCTGGCGCCGGGTATAGTGACCACGATCGAGCCGGGTATCTATATTGCACCTGATGATCACAGTGTTGAGGAGCGCTGGCGCGGAATCGGCGTGCGTATTGAAGATGATGTGCTAGTGACCGAGCAGGGCTCAAAAGTGTTGACCGCTGGGGTGCCTAAGCTGCGCTCTGAGATTGAGGCGTTGATGCAGAATGCCGGATAAGCTCCAGCAGTTTGATCTTATTGTCTGCGGTGGTGGCATGGTTGGCGCTAGTCTCGTTGTGGCGCTGCTACCCGCTGCCGAGCAGCTAGGACTGCGGATTGCTCTGATTGAACAGAACGCACTGCCTACGGTCGCGAACCCAGAGTATCAGCCCAGTTTCGACGCGCGTAGTACAGCTTTGGCTGCGGGCTCTCGTACGCTGCTAGAGACTATGGGGGTCTGGTCGGCACTCGCTGAGCATCTAACCCCCATCAAAGAGATAGAAGTATCGGCGAAAGGGCAATTTGGCCGGACACAGATGCAAGCTGAGCGAGAGCAGGTTCCGGCGCTCGGTTATGTGGTCGAGAATCACTGGATGGGGCAGGTGTTGATGAGCCATATCCAGCAAGTCGATTCGCCGCAGATTGAGTTCTTTAGCCCAGCGACTGTCCGATCGATCTCTCCAGCAATGCCGCTCTCTGAAGTGATAATTGAATCTGAAGGGGTGACTCAGACGCTCTCGGCTCCGTTAGTCGTTATGGCCGATGGTGGGCGCTCGGAGCTACGTCTGGCTATGGGGATCGACTACAGCGAGCAGGACTACCATCAGCATGCGCTGGTTGCCAACGTTGCGCTGGATAGACCGCATGAGGGTGTTGCCTATGAGCGCTTCACCGAACAGGGGCCTATTGCGCTTCTACCGATTGAGTCTGCGGATGGGCAGGCACGTATGGGGCTTGTCTGGACAGTGTCTGAAGAGCGTATCGATCAGGTGATGGCGCTGGATGACGCAGCCTTCCTTGAGGAGTTGCAGGGAGCTTTTGGCTTTAGAGCCGGAGCACTGACACGAGTAGGTGAGCGTTTTAGTTACCCACTGAAGCTAATACTCGCTCAAGAGCAGGCGCGAACCGGGTTGGTGGTGCTGGGCAATGCCGCTCACTCCTTACATCCAATTGCTGGTCAAGGTTTCAACCTGGCTATTCGGGGCGTGGCGCAACTGGCTGAGCTAGTTATTGCCCGTAAAAAAGCGGGGCAGGCGCTGGGTGATCTGGCTGCACTGCAAACCTTTGTTGAGCAGCGACGAGCTGATCAACAGCGCACCATTCGATTTGGTGACAGTTCGTTAAAGCTTTTTATGAGCAGAAATCCGGCTGTGCGACTGGGCCGATCTTTGGGCTTGCAATTGCTTGACCTAATTCCGCCTGCTCGAACCTTGCTAGCACGCGCGGCTATGGGATTGGATACACCGGCTGCGAGGTTGAACCCAGATGACTGATCGCACTGTGGACCTGTTAGTTGTTGGGGCCGGCATGACCGGTTTAGCCTTGGGTCTTGCGCTGGCCGATGAGGGTTTCAGCGTTGAGTTGATCGAGCCGCAGCAGCCCGATCTGGATACACTTGAACAGCAGTTTGATCAGCTTTGCACAAATCTTCCTGGTGCTCGAGTCAGCGCGCTGACCCTAGCCTCGGAAGCGCTGCTGCGCAAGCTCGAGGTTTGGCAGCGGGTCTCTCAGACTCGCGCTGAAGCCTACACTCGGATGCATGTCTGGGACGGCGAAACCCGAGGCGAGATCAGCTTCGATGCGTTGGAATTGCACGAGCCGTGTCTGGGGCATATTGTTGAAAATCGTCTGATTGTAGCGGCGCTGTTAGAACGAGCAACCCAGCACCCTGATGTCCACTGCAGTTTTGGGGTTTCGCTTAGCTCGCTCGAGTTGAGTAGCTCAAGTCAGCGAGTGCTACTGAGTGATGGCTCTGAGCGCCACTGCTCTTTGGTTGTTGGTGCGGATGGGGCAAATTCAGTGACGCGCCGTTTGGCAGGTATGGGTACGCACGAGTGGGATTATGGCCATCATGCACTCGTAGCCACTCTGCGGTTAGAGGGTTCGCATCAGCACTGCTGCTGGCAGCGCTTTACCGAGGACGGTCCTTTGGCGCTGCTGCCGCTCAAGTCTGATGCGAATGACCTTGTGTCACTCGTTTGGTCGACGTCACCGGAGCATGCGCAAACACTGTATGGACTGGATGATAATTTGCTGTGCGAGGCGATTACACGGGGCAGTGACTCCCGTGCGGGGCGCGTTATCGAGGTTCATCACCGAGCCTTAGTGCCGTTGCGTCAACGCCACGCGCAGGAGTACGTCTGCGCCGGTGTCGCCTTAGTCGGCGATGCTGCGCACACCATTCACCCGCTTGCGGGCCAGGGTGTAAACCTTGGCTTTCAGGATGTCGCTGCGCTCGTCGAAATACTCTCTGAAGCGCGCGACGGTTCTGAGGGACTCGGCAGCTTGCGAGTGTTGCGTCGCTATCAGCGTCGCCGAATGCTCACCAATCTGCGCATGAGTGCAGTGATGCAAGGTTTCCGCACGCTCTTTACACCTCAGCCTGCTATTGTGGAGTTGGTGCGCAGTCTTGGTATGCGTGCCGTAGATCAATGTGCGCCAGTTAAACAACATCTAATGTTAGATGCGATGGGTCTGCGCGCAGATCTACCCGAGCTGTTAAAGCGACCGTTGAAAATCTAGTCGTGCTCAAGATTGCGCGCTACACTATCGTCAAATCCTGATTAACCCCGAATAAGGTAAATAGATAATGAGCAACGTACCTAGTGAACTGAAGTATGTCAGCAGCCACGAGTGGATTCGTGAAGAGGGCGATGGCGTAGTCACTATTGGTATCACCGACTATGCGCAGGAGTCGCTCGGTGATGTCGTTTTCGTTGAGACACCGGATGTTGGCGCCGAAGTATCCGCAGGTGACGATGCGGGTGTTGTTGAGTCGGTTAAAGCGGCTTCGGATATCTACGCACCGTTGAGCGGTACGGTTATTGAGGTTAACGAAGAGCTGGAAGATGCGCCTGAGAACGTTAACAACGACCCTTACGGTGATGGCTGGTTCTTTAAGCTGAAATTGAGCGATGCGGCTGAGTTGGATGACCTTCTGAGCGCTGAAGAGTATCAGGAGCAGTGCGAAGAGGAGTAATCTCGTCGTACATCCTGTTTCAAAATATCCCCCGATCTGCCCCAGTCTCGCGCTGGTATTAGCAGTTCGGGGATTTGTTTTTTTAAGAGATTGAGTCAATGAGTGCAAAACCTCTGGTGCTTCGCACCGGTGCCGATAAGCGTCTGCGAGCTGGACATGTGTGGATCTACAGCAATGAGGTCGATACAAAAGCGACGCCGCTAAAGGATTTTGAACCCGGCGAAGAGGTGCAGGTTGTCGACTCTCAGGGGCGTCCACGAGCGGCTGCGTACGTAAACCCAAACACGCTTATTTGTGGTCGAGTTTATAGTCGAGATCCTGAACAGGCCCTGGATCGCTCGTTGATTGTTCACCGCCTCAATATCGCGCTCTCGCTGCGTGAGATGAACTTTCCTGATCCTTGCTACCGATTAGTTTATGGTGACTCAGATGGCCTACCTGGCCTCGTGATCGACCGTTTCTACGACATCTTCGTGGTGCAGATCTCTACGGCGGGGATGGAGCGCGCTCAACACCATATTATTGATGCCCTCAATAAGGTGTTCAAACACTGCGCTATTCTGCTGCGTAACGATGGAAAATTCCGCGCGACCGAAGGTCTCGATACCTACGTTGAAGTGGTTCAAGGTGATATTCCTGACCTTGCGCCGCTGCGTGAAAATGGAGTCGATCTGCTCGCGCCGCTAATGACCGGCCAGAAGACCGGCTGGTTCTATGATCACCGCGAAAACCGCGCTCGCATGCAGCAACTGGTTAAAGGCAAGCGGGTTCTCGACCTATTCAGCTACGTCGGTGGCTGGGGTATCCAGGCGCTGGCCGCCGGTGCTGAAGAGGTGAGCTGTGTTGACGCCTCCGCTGGTGCACTCGAAGTGGCTGTAGAGAATGCACGGCTGAACGGCGCTGAAGCGAAACTGCGTCCACTGCAGGGTGATGCGTTCGATATTTGTAAGGCGTTGGTGGCCGAGAAGGAGCGTTTCGATCTGATTGTGGTAGATCCGCCGGCATTCATCATGCGCAAAAAGGATATTCGCAATGGTGAGCGTGCTTACGCGCGTATCAATAACTTCGCGATGCGTCTGCTGAATAAGGGTGGAGTGCTGGTGTCGGCTTCCTGTTCTATGCATCTGGAGACCAGTCGTCTGGTCGATATGCTGCGCCAGAACAGTCGTGAACTGGACCGCCAAGGGCAGATTTTTGCTCAGGGTTACCAAGGCGCGGATCATCCAATCCATCCGGCTATTCCTGAAACCGAGTACCTCAAAGCTTACTTTATGCGCCTGCTGGCCAGCGAGTAGCCTGAGTATTTGTAGATCAAAGATCGAAGTCGCCTTCTTATATGTCTTGGGAGGCGACATCGCCATCCTTGTGCCACACTGAGTTTATAAGAACCGAAAAACTCTGGAGGTACCGATGGAAAGTATTCTTGTTCGCGATGTTATGGACGCTTCAATTGTTCCCCTTCGTCCAGAGACATCTCTCTCCGATGCGGTTGATCGCATCACCAGTTCGCACCATCTCGGCCTGCCTGTGATGGACGAGAATCACGTGCTTATCGGATTTCTCTCCGAACAAGATTGCATAAAGTATGTGATCAGCGGTAGCTACTATGCCGATAGTCTGATTCGAGTCGGCGATATCATGCGTACTGATCCTCTCTCTGTCGGTGCTAATGAGCAGATTCTGTCGTTAGCTGAGAAGATGCAGACCAGTCGTCCCAAAACCTATCCGGTGTGTGAAGATGGAAAGCTAGTCGGCATGGTGACACGCTCGGCGGTTATTCGCGCGCTTAACGATAAGTTGAAAACCACCAAAATTGCTATTTAGGTACAGGCACCCCGCATACCCTCTTTAGACACGCTCAAGCACATCCTTGTGACGCTCCGTATTTGCCATCCATGGCAAATAAGGGTCTTAAAGAGGGTATGCGCGGCGCCACGAAACGACAATGTTGATACCTTCTATCCGCGGAGGTCGAGGATTGGCCAGTTTCTTTCGGTCGCGATTGCGGTTAGGCGCTCATCTGGGTTGACGGCTACTGGGTGGGTGACGCCCTCCAGCAACGGCAGGTCGTTAATTGAATCGGAGTAGAAATAACTCCCATCCAGTGATTCGCTGTTCTCTTTTAACCAACGATTTAAACGAACAACTTTGCCCTCTTGGAAGCAGGGGATATCTGTCACTTGCCCAGTGTAGTTACCATCGATCTGCTCTGGTTCGGTGGCGATAATGACGGGTACATTCAGGCGTGCAGCGATTGGGCCGGTGACGAATCGGTTGGTGGCGGTAATGATCATCAGCTTATCGCCCGCATCACGGTGTTTTCGCAGTAGCGCTTCGGCTTTGGGTAGCATCATTGGCTCCACGACATCGCTCATGAACTCAGCGTGCCAAGCTGCTAGTTGCTCGTTTGAGTGTTGCGACAGAGGCTTGAGGGCAAAGCTGAGGAACTCAAGAATATCGAGTTTTCCCTCTTTGTAGAGCTGATAAAAGCGATCATTGGCTTCGCGGTACTCCACCTCATCCACCACACCTTTACGGCAGAGAAACTCGCCCCAAGCGTGATCGCTGTCGCCATTTAGCAGGGTATTATCTAAGTCAAATATTGCGAGGGCCATAGTGTCTCCGGTGCCGAGTTTGGGGCGCAATATTACTGCAATTCCCCAGATGACCGAAACACTCATATGTGAAACAATGGAGTTAAGAAAAATTTTTAGTTAAGGATTACTTACGTGATCGATTCTGATGGGTTCAGACCGAATGTCGGTATCATTCTGGTCAATTCGTCGGGTCAGGTGCTTTGGGCGCGTCGTTGCGGCCAAGATGCTTGGCAGTTCCCCCAGGGCGGGATCAAGACAGACGAGTCAGCCGAAGAGGCGATGTACCGAGAGCTGCAAGAGGAGGTTGGGTTATCACCCACCGATGTGGAGGTTCTAGGCGTTACTCGCGGGTGGCTGCGTTACCGTTTACCCAAACGCATGATTCGACGTCATCAGCACCCGCTCTGTATTGGCCAGAAGCAGAAGTGGTTTATGCTGCGCATGCTGAGTCAGGACGATGCGGTAAAAA
This sequence comes from Oceanospirillaceae bacterium, assembly GCA_038137135.1. Classification (GTDB taxonomy): domain Bacteria; phylum Pseudomonadota; class Gammaproteobacteria; order Pseudomonadales; family Balneatricaceae; genus Marinobacterium_E. The sequence continues at coordinate 11,260 of JAYQBD010000034.1, forward strand.
TCGACTGCTGTGATACGCCAGAGTTTGATGGATGGCGCTGGGTCAGTTACTGGTACCCCTTGGGTCAGGTTGTCTCGTTCAAGCGCGAGGTGTACCGCAAAGCGATGCGCGAGCTGTCGCCACGACTGGTTCGTGCGATCAAAGGCAAGTAGTCCAATAAAGAAGATAGAAACAGTTTAGACCGCAACTTAGGGAGTTGATGGATGAGTGTACTGACCCGTTTGCGTCAGATCGTACAGGAGGTTGCTTCAGCACCTGACTTTGAGTCGGCGCTAGAGCTCTGTGCCGAACGCATTCGAGACACAATGAAGACTGAGGTCTGCTCAATCTATCTGCTCGACACGAACACTCAGCGGTATGTTTTGCGCGCCACTGAGGGCCTTAATAAAGATGCAATCGGTAAGGTAAGTCTCTCACCCACCGAGGGCATTGTCGGCCAGGTCGGTACCCGATCTGAGCCGATTAACCTCGAAGATGCATCGACTCACCCTGCGTTCCTCTATCTGAAGTCTACCGGTGAGGAGCGTTACCACGCTTTCCTCGGTGTACCGATCATCCATCAGCGCACGGTATTCGGGGTTCTAGTTGTACAGCAGCGCGATGTGCGTCGTTTCGATGAGTCGGAAGAGGCGTTCATGGTAACGATCTCCGCTCAGTTGGCGGGCGTTATTGCGCACGCCGAGGCGACAGGATCAATTAACCCCGATAAGAATGTCTCGGATGATCAATCCGGTCGCCCGGCGCGCCACTTTACCGGTGTTGTCGGTAGTCCGGGTGTTGCTATCGGTGAGGTGCGTGTTGTTTCACTAACGGCCGATCTGGGTAGCGTACCGGATAAAGACGCCGAAGATATCGACGCTGAACTCGATATTCTTGATAAAGCGATCGCAGCGGTACGTGAAGAGATCAGTGAGATCGCCGAGACTCTGGCGACTCGGTTGCGTACCGAAGAGCAGGCACTCTTCCAAGTCTACCTGCGCATGCTCGATGATAATGCGTTAGTTAGTGAAATTCGTGAGCGGATCAAATTGGGTAACTGGGCTCAGGGCGCGCTGCGTGATGTGATTCAGTCACATGTGCGCGAGTTCTCGATGATGGAAGATGCCTATCTGCGCGAGCGCGCCGCGGATATTAGAGATCTGGGGCGTCGTGTCCTGAATTGTCTGCAAGAGGGGGCCTCGGCTAAGCAGCAGGAGTACCCCGCTAACACCATTCTCGTTGCTGACGAACTCTCTCCAGCGATGTTTGGTCTGGTCCCGGAAGAGCAGTTGGCCGGTATGATCTCTATCAGCGGTTCGGGTACGTCGCACGCCGCTATTTTGGCGCGCTCTATGGGTATCCCAACCATTATGGGTGTCGTGGACCTACCTCACACGCGTATTGAGGGGCGCCACGTTATTGTTGATGGTTATTCGGGGCGCGTTTTTGTCGATCCGAAGGATGATCTGCTCTCCGCCTATGGCGATATCCTCAAAGAGGAGAGAGCGATTGCTGCGGGCTTGGATAAGCTAAAGGAGTTACCGGCTGAGACAACCGATGGTCACAGCATGCCGCTCTGGGTGAATACGGGCCTGACGGCTGATGTTGAGCGTTCGCTGGAGCGCGGCGCGGAGGGAATTGGCCTCTACCGTACCGAAATTCCATTCATGATTCGTGACTTCTTCCCTAGTGAACAGGAGCAGACCGAGACCTACCGTCGCCAGCTAGAGTTGTTTGCTCCACGAACAGTAACCATGCGCACGCTGGATATCGGTGGTGATAAGGCGCTGCCATACTTCCCGATAGAGGAGGAGAACCCCTTCCTCGGGTGGCGTGGTATTCGTGTAACCCTAGATCACCCAGAGATTTTCCTGGTTCAGGTGCGTGCTATGTTGCGCGCCTCTGAAGGCCTCAACAACCTGCGGATCATGCTGCCTATGGTGACCAGCGTGCACGAGGTTGAGACGGCGCTGGGGCAGATTGATCAGGCCTACCGTGAATTGTGCGAAGAGGGTCTCGATATCCGCAAGCCGCCGGTCGGTATCATGATTGAGGTACCTGCTGCGGTCTATCAGATTGGTCGGTTTGCAACGTTGATTGATTTTATCTCTGTCGGCTCTAATGACCTGACGCAGTATCTGCTTGCGGTTGACCGTAACAATCCTCGAGTGGCTGGGCTCTATGCTTCCTACCATCCGTCTGTGTTGCATGCACTGCAGCATATTGCGCAAGAAGCCCAGCGAGTGAATAAACAGGTCTCCATCTGTGGTGAGATGGCCTCTGACCCCGGTGGTGCCCTGCTGTTGATGGCGATGGGCTATGACGTGCTGTCGATGAACTCCAATAACCTGCCGAAGGTTAAACTGGCGATTCGCAGTATCAGTTACAAAGATTCATTAGCACTTCTCGGGCGCGTGATGCGCATGTCGGATACTGCTGAAATCCATGCTGCGCTGCGTGCCGCGTTGCAGGAGAGTGGTCTGACACAGCTTACCCGTCCCGATCTTCCTGGAGAGAAAGCGTGATCGAAGCGCTCCTTTTATATTTGGTTCTAGGTGCCGTGGCCGGTGTGGCTGCGGGTTTATTCGGTATCGGTGGTGGTCTGTTGATCGTGCCGGTTTTGATCTTTAGTTTCACGTTGCAAGGGCTGCCAGAGGCGGTGGTTACACACGCCGCAATCGCAACCTCGCTGGCGACTATTGTGATCACCTCAATCTCCTCTGTTCGAGCTCACAATTCTCGTGGCAGTGTTCGCTGGGATCTGTTTAAGCCCTTGGCTATCGGTATCGGCCTGGGTGCGATCATCGGGGTGTTGATCGCTGACTCACTTAGTGGCCCCAATCTACAACTACTGCTCGGTATCTTCGTTCTCAGTGTCTCGGTGCAGATGGCACTGGATCTGAAGCCCAAGCAAGGTTCAGAGGCACCCCAAACAGGCGAATTGGGTTTCGCGGGATCCTGCATCGGTTGCGCCTCATCTATTTTCGGTATTGGTGGCGGCACTTTGACGGTGCCCTATTTGACGATACGCAGTACAGAGATGCGCCAAGCTGTGGGTACCTCGGCGGCCTGTGGTCTGCCAATCGCTGCAGTCTCTGCGCTTGTCTACATCTGGGCCGGACAGGACGCGCAAGGCATGCCTGAGTACAGTTTGGGTTACATTTATTTGCCCGCATTTGCCGGCATTGCTGTGGCTAGCTCACAGTTTGCTAAGGTGGGCGCCAAGCTGGCGCACACCCTACCGCAGAAACGCCTGAAGCAAGTATTTGCGCTCTTCCTCTTTATTGTCGGTGTGCGTTTTCTTGTACTGAACCTGATGGGTGGCTAGGCCATGGTTTGGACGCATGCGATAGATCCGATCGCGCTGGCGCTTGGGCCGCTGCAGATTCACTGGTACGGCATCATGTACCTGGTTGCCTTTGGTTCAGCTTGGTTGCTAGGCGGTTACCGAGCTCGTCAGGCAAACTCTGGCTGGACCGAGCAGCAGCTCTCTGATTTGATCTTTTACGGCGCTATGGGGGTTATTCTCGGTGGTCGCACGGGCTACGTGCTCTTCTACCACTTCGATTATTTCCTTACCGATCCGCTCTGGCTCTTTGCGATCTGGGAGGGCGGTATGTCCTTTCACGGTGGTTTACTGGGAGTGATTGCAGTGATCGCCTGGTTCGCTCGCAAACAACAGAAATCGCTGTTTGAAATTGGAGATTTTGTAGCGCCCTTGGTGCCCCTCGGTCTGGCCGCAGGGCGCATGGGTAACTTTATTGGTGGAGAGCTTTGGGGGCGAGCCACCGACCAGAGCTGGGGAGTGATTTTCCCTCGCGCAGCTGATCAACTGGCTCGCCACCCATCGCAGCTCTATGAAGCTCTGTTAGAGGGTATCTTGCTGTTCGCGTTAGTCTGGTTCTACTCGGTTAAGCCGCGCAAGCCAGGTGCCGTGGCGGGTCTTTTCCTACTCGGTTACGGTTTGGCGCGCAGTTTTGTGGAGTTCTTCCGTGAGCCGGATGCGCATCTTGGATTGATTGGGTTTGAACTGCTGTCGATGGGGCAGTTGCTTTCACTGCCAATGATTTTGGGTGGGCTTTTTTTACTTTTCCGCCCAACTGCGAAAAGCTGATGCGGTGGAGTCTGAATCGCTAAGCTGTTAGCCTCCTCGCTATAAAACTAGTTAAGAGAAGATGTTCGAATGAGACAGTATCTCGATCTCTGTCAGCGTATTGTTGACGAGGGTGTCTGGGTTGATAACGCGCGCACGGGCAAGCGCTGTTTGACGGTTATTAATGCCGACCTAACCTACAATGTGGGCGCTGGTGAGTTCCCACTAGTGACCACGCGTAAGAGCTTTTACAAAGCAGCGATCGCTGAGATGATCGGTTATCTGCGCGGCTATGACAATGCGGCCGATTTTCGCGCTCTAGGCACCAAAACTTGGGACGCCAACGCCAATGATAACGCCGACTGGTTGGCTAATCCGCATCGTAAGGGCGATGACGACTGTGGCTTTATCTACGGTAAGGTTGCACGTAATTTTCCTAAACCGGATGGCGGTTCAGTCGATCTGCTACGGAAAATCATCGATGATCTAAAAGCGGGGCGCGATGATCGTGGCGAGATCCTCACTTTTTATCACCCGGGTGCTTTCCATATGGGGTGTCTACGCCCGTGCATGTACTCGCACCACTTCTCACTGCTAGGCGGTAAGCTCTATCTGAACTCGACTCAGCGCAGCTGTGATGTGCCGCTAGGATTGAACTTCAATATGGTGCAGGTCTACTTCTTGCTGGCGATTGTGGCGCAGATTACCGGGCATGAGCCTGGTATGGCGTACCATAAGATTGTGAACGCGCATATCTACGAGGATCAGCTGGAGTTGATGCGCGATGTTCAGCTCAAGCGCGAGCCGTTGACGCCACCGACATTGAAAATTAATCCTGATATTCGCTCGCTCGAGGACCTTGAGACCTGGGTCAGTATGGATGACTTTGAGATTGAGGGTTACGAGTATCACCCAGCAATTCAATACCCCTTCTCGGTTTAAGGAGCTCACATGCGTTTGGCACTGATTGTTGCGCAAGGGAAGAATCGTGTAATCGGTAACGAGAACCGGCTGCCTTGGTATCTGCCAGAGGACCTGCGTTACTTCAAGCAGGTGACCTTGGGTAAGCCGATTATTATGGGGCGTAAGACCTACGAGTCTATCGGTAAGCCCCTGCCTGGCCGCACTAATATAGTCATCACTCGCGATCCCAACTGGAGTGCCGAAGGGGTGAAGTTGGCTAAGTCACTGGATGAGGCGATTGAGTTGGGTGAAGCGCAGGCCCTGATTGATGGTGCTGACGAGGCGGTTGTGATCGGTGGTGCTCAGATCTATGAGCAGTCTCTGTCGCGTGTCGATCGCCTCTACATGACTGAGGTCGACGCTGAACCTGAGGGCGACGCCTGGTTCCCGGAAGTTGATTACACCCAGTGGCGTGAGTTGGGTCGCGAGTCTTATCCTGCTGGCGATCAACCGAATCGTTACCCTTACGCTTTTGTGGTCTACGATCGCGCGGACGGCTGAACGTGAACCTACAGCTGTTGCGCCTTCTAGCAGATGGATCCTTTCATAGTGGTGCGCAACTCTGCGAGCAGCTAGGCGTCAGCCGCACGACTGTGTGGAATCAGGTACGCGAGATGCAGGCTTACGGTGTTGAGATTAACTCAGTACGTGGCCGCGGGTACCACATCACCGGTGGTATGGACCTATTGGATGAGGAGCACCTAAGAGCCCAGTTAGAGGCTCTAGGGGTACTCGATCATTTAGACCTCCTAGATCTATCTGTGATCAGCGAATCAACCAATCTGAGCGCGCAGCGCGCCAGTTCAACCGGACATCAGCGTTCGCTTTTCGTTGCCGAGTATCAAAGCGGCGGACGTGGTCGCCGAGGTCGTACTTGGGCCAGCCCGCTCGGTGCAAATCTTTACTTCTCTTTGAGTTGGCCGTTCAGTGGCGGAGTTGCATCGCTAGAGGGATTGAGCCTGGCTGTGGGTGTTGCGCTCAAGCGAGCACTCGCTGCTCTGCATGTAGAGGGTGTCGAGCTGAAGTGGCCAAATGACCTCTTGTTGGACGGTCGCAAGCTCGGTGGTGTTTTGATTGAAGTGGGTGGTGACCTCTCTGGCGATTGCAGTGCGGTGATCGGTGTTGGATTGAATGTAGCAATGCCAGAGTCAGCGCAATTGCAGATTGATCAGCCTTGGTCGGATCTTACAGGGCGACTGCCAAAGGGTTTAACTCGCAGTGATTTACTAGCAGTGGTCGCCAAGTATCTGATTGAGATGCTCCAGCAGTTTGGTCAATCTGGATTTGCCGGGTTGCAGCAGGAGTGGGAAACGGCACACGCGTTTCAGAATAGGCCGGTTAAGTTGATCCTCGGTGACTCGCGTATAGACGGTCTCTGTCTCGGTGTGGATCGTACAGGTGCGCTACGACTGAAAACGGCTGACGGCGAGCAGCTGTTTCAGGGTGGTGAGATAAGTATGCGGGCCAACTGATGCGATTAGAGTTTGATCTGGGTAACAGCTTCCTTAAGTGGCGCTTGGTGAATCCGCTGAGAGTCTCCGGTGGACAGCTCTTATTGGCTGAGCTCGAAGCCTGGTTAGCAGAACAGCACCAAGCAATCGATGAAATTTGGATTAGCTCGGTTGCTAGCGATTCGGTGAATCATCAGTTGGCGAACCGTCTTGCGCTGCACTTCGGTGTTGCACCTGAATTTGCCCGTGTGACAAAACAGGCAGCGGGAGTCGTTAACGCCTACGCTCATCCAGAGCGCATGGGCGTTGATAGGTGGCTAGTTATGTTGGCCGCCTGGGAAAAACTGCAGTGTGCATTCATCGTTGTTGATGCCGGCAGTGCCATAAATATCGAACGTGTCTCTGCTGATGGGCACTACCTCGGCGGCACTATATTAGCTGGCTATCAAATGCAGCAGCGCACCTTGCTTGGGCAGACTGCACGCGTACGCTTTGATCTTGCCGCAGGCGATGCTTTGCAGGGTGGGGTCGATACGGCCAGTTGTGTCGCTTCAGGTGCTGAGCTGGTGTTGCGTGGTGTGGCGCAACAGCTCCCGGATCTACTTGCAGAGTTGGCAGATGTCGGTGGACGATCTAAGCTAGTGTTAACCGGGGGCGATGCTCAACACCTAGTGAAATACTTACCCGAGGGGTTGGAGTACCAACTGTTACCTGAGCTAGTTATGGATGGCCTGGTTCTGGCAAAGAGGGAAAATATTTAATGCTGCGTTGGGTGTTTCTGCTCATTCTTTTAGCAAACTCGCTGCTCTTCTTCTGGTACGCCCAGAAGTATCACTTTACCGAGTCTAAATCTCAGCCCGATTTTAAGCCGAAGGTGTTGCGCCTGCCGTCTGAGTTGCAGCCCGGTGAAACTCTCGAAGCTCGGCCGCGTGAATGTGGTGTTTTTCAGCCGTTGGCGAGCGAGTTTGAAGCGAGCCGCCTGGCTGAGCTATTGGCTGAACGTGGTTTCGCTTCTGAATATAAGGCGATGCCACCGGTAGAGGATGGTGTGCGGGTTGAATATCCCCTTCCAGCGGATGCTGAAGCGCGCATTCAGGTGCTTGACGATCTGGCCCGCGCTGGCTGGGTGCCAGAGACGCGAGATGGCGCCCTGGTATTGGGAAGCTATACTGACGAGAGCGTCGCGCGGCAGATGTTAGCGGGCCTTCCGGCACAGATTACTGATAAGGCGCGCGTTAAATCAGTGCTGCGTGCCTCGGGTGATTTTGAGGTGCATACTTCGTACCTAATTGGTTACGAAATAAGCAGTGAAATCAAGCAGCTAATCACCGATAGCTGGCCTGGTGTAAAATTTGAAAAAAATCTATGTGAAGGGGTTGCAAGGCCTAGGGTCGATCAGTAAGATACGCCCCACTTCGTCGCTGAGCCGGTATAGCTCAGTTGGTAGAGCAACTGACTTGTAATCAGTAGGTCCC
>JAYQBD010000035.1:0-8463 GCA_038137135.1 Oceanospirillaceae bacterium
CTGCACTCAACAACCGAAACATCTGAATCCAACTTCAACTCCATTCAACCCGCGCTAGTCTGCTACGACCTAATTGCATACACTGCAGTCACTCCACACAAATAATTTGATATGCAGAGAGCTTGAGTATGACAAAAGGTTACTGGATTGCCCATGTAGATATTACAGATCCTGAAGGTTATAAGCGCTACCAAGCTGCGAACGCAGAACCTTTCGCACACTATGGCGCAAAATTTCTCTCAAGAGCGAATGATAACGAGGTCGTAGAGGGGAGCTTTCGCTCACGCCATGTGATTATAGAATTCCCAAGTTATGAAGCTGCACAAGCCTGCTATCACTCCGAAGCGTATCAGTACGCCAAATCGCTGCGTGCCGATGCCGGCGTTGCCGATCTGATAATTGTTGAAGGCTACGATGGTCCTCAACCAGGTGTCTGAACCTCTACATCTTAAGGAATACCTGTGAGTCAAACTCTAATCATAAGTGGAGCGTCATCCGGCATCGGTTTAGCTATCGCTAGCCATTTCGACGCAGCGGGCTACCGCGTCTTCAACCTCGACATTCAGCCAGGCGAAGTGGGTGAGACACTAATCTGCGATATGCGCAACCATCAATCGGTCCTCGATGCGGTTGCTCAGGTTGCCGAACAGGGCCCCATCGATCTGATGGTCTCAAACGCTGGCAGACACCTCTCTGCGAACATTGAAAACACCTCCGAAGAGGCCTTTATCAATCTGTTCGAACTCAACGTCAAAGGCGCGTTTTCGCTGACTCAGGCAGTGATTCCGCACATGAAAGCTGCTGGCAGAGGGGTGATCGTCTATATCGGATCCGACCAATCCTCCATCGCTAAGCCAAACTCCTGCGCTTATAACCTCAGCAAACATGCTTTGGCCTCGTTGGCGAAGACGACTGCGCTCGACTACGCATCGCATGGGATTCGCTCTAATCTAGTCTGCCCCGGCACAATCGATACACCGCTTTACCAAAAAGCCATCGCTGCTTACTGCGAGCGCTCTGGGGCAAAACCCGAAGAGGTTCACGCAGAGGAAGCGGCGCTACAACCAATCGGCCGAATTGGTAAGCCGGAAGAGGTCGCTGCTATGGTTGCTTACCTTGCTAGTGATGAAGCGGGCTTTGTTACAGGAGGTAGCTTCCCGATAGATGGCGGCTACACCGTCGGCTAACCTTAATGCAGATAATTGATCCACACCTGCACCTGTTTAACCTGCATCTTGGAGCGTACTCCTGGCTGCGTGAGGAGAACCCACCAAACTGGCCGGACAAATCTCGTATCCACCGAGATTTCTCTGAGTCTGATCTCAGTCTGGGTGCAGGCCTGAGACTCGCGGGTTACGTGCATGTTGAGGCGGGATTTGATAACCAAGCCTCTTGGCGAGAGGTCGATTGGCTAGAACAAGAGGCTAGTTTGCCGCTACGCAGCGTAGGACACCTTGATATAACACTTCCCACGGCGAAGTTTGCCGAGAGCCTGAAGCAGTTAATTCAAAGAGAGTCCATTGTTGGTGTGCGTCATATTTTCGATGACGTCGTTAGCGAGCTGACACAACACCCCAACACCCACCCAAACCTAGCGCAGCTGGCCGCCGATAATTTGCATTTTGAGTTGCAATTCAATACGCAAATTGCGAGAGATTGCGCGGTAGTAAAAGGTCTTATCGAAGCGTTGCCGCAACTGCATTTTGTTCTTAATCATGCAGGGTTCTGCCCGCTAGACCAAGACAGTGCTGCGTATGAGGCCAGTCTCGCCGGGCTACGAAACCTCTCCAAGCTTTCGAATCTATCTGTGAAGTCATCCGGTTTCGAGATGCTTAATCGCGCCTTTAAACCGGCAAGTGCAGCGCAGCTAACGGGGCAACTCTGCGAGCTGTTTGGCGATAGCCGAGTGATGCTGGCATCGAACTTTCCGCTGATTACTTTGAGCATGAGTTACAGCGACTACTGGACTCAAATGATTGAGGCGCTGCAAGCAGAAGATCTGCCTGTCGAGCGCCTCATCTATGACACTGCGAAACGGATCTACCGCTTCGACTAGCGACTAGAAACGGTTACTTAACCGTTACATTAGGTGAGCGTTTACAGATCTCATCGTTCAGTTCGATACCAATACCCGGCAGATCTGGCACTTGGAAACGGCCATTCACCGGCTGGTAGTCCTGAATACAGAGCTCTCGGTTCCAAGCTTTGATTGCATAGGTGTGGTGCTCATGAATCAGGAAATTAGGGATCGCCGCTTCAAGCTGCAATGAAGCCGCTGTCGCAACAGGGCCACCACAGACGTGTGCCTGAATACGGATATCGTAGACATCTGCGTAGTCACACACCTTCTTCGCCTCAGTGAAACCACCACAGAGCCCTACATCTGGCTGCAGCACATCGATCGACTGATCTTCAAAGTACTGACGTACATCCCAACGGTGGTAGAGTCGCTCGCCACCCGCGATCGGCACATTAACGCCATCCGCTACCTTCTTATGCACTTTGGAGTTAAGGTAGTTCACCGGCTCCTCGTACATCATGCAACCGACCTCTTCGATGACACGTCCCATCTGAATAGCAGATGCCGCACCCATCAGCGAGTGCGATTCGAAGATAATATCGACCTCGTCACCGACCTCAGCTCGGATAGCACGTAGACGGTCACCGAAGAGCTTCATCTGTGCTGGCGTGAAGAGTTTAGTGCGATCGAAGCTTGAGTCACCGTTGGCATCGTAAACAATCGGGTCCACCTTAACCGCGTCGTAGCCTTCTGCCATCGCTTTAGCAGCAGCTCGAGCGTAATCGGCTGGTGTTAGCATCTTGGTGCAGTCCTTATCCCAGTCAAACTGCAGCTGGCTGGCATAGGTGCGCAGGTTATCGTTGGTTTTACCGCCAAGCAGTTGGTAAACCGGCAGACCCAGCGCCTTGCCTTTGATATCCCAGAGCGCTGTATCGATGGCACTCATCGCGGCGTAGAGCACCGGACCACCGCCCAAACCCCAGAAGCTTTCACGTAGCATGCGTGACCAGAGCAACTCAGTCTTGAACGGATCAAAGCCTATCAGAACCGCCTCGGCAATCTCTTTGATCATCGCGGCCGCAGCGCTATGACCCCAGTCATAAGCCAGGCCTGCCTCGCCCACTCCGTGTATACCTTCATCCGTGTGGACGCGCACAAAGACCGGATTCCAGGGTGGACGATCCGGGCAATGAATATCAAAAATCTCTACGTGGGTAACTTTCATAATCTGTTTAGCTCTCGTCTGAACGAAGAATTAATTATCGAAATCGGGGTAGGCTTGCTTCACACGGCGCAGCATTGCAGGCCAGGACTTCTGCCCGCCGGTAACTCCGGTGTGGACAACATTAGCCTGAGCTTTAATGCCATCAATGACCGACTGAGGTACGGTGATGACGCCGTCAGTACGGTGTTGCATCTTCACCTGCACCTCGCAGGCGCGGATCAGGTCGTACATATGCATAAAGGCGTCACCGATGGTTCGGCCCATTGTCAGGGCACCGTGGTTGCGTAGCATAAAGAAGTTAGCACTACCGAGGTCCTGCTGCAGACGCAACTCCTCTTCAGGATTAACCGCTAAACCCTCATATTCATGGTAAGCGATACTGGCAAGTGCAAAGGCTGAGTATTGGCTTAGCGGCAACAGTCCCTCTTTGAGGCTGGCTACGGCAATAAGATCAGGGTGATGCAGGTGAAAAGCACACTGATCTTCATGGCGAGCTTTATGCACGGCACTGTGAATCGTGTAACCGGCGGGGTTAATCTCAAACGGGAAGTCCGGATCGATCTTGTTACCTTCAATATCAATCTTGACCAAGTTTGAGGCTGTGACTTCATCAAATCCTAGCCCAAATGGATTGATCAGCAGATGCTCGGTCCCAGGAATACGAGCTGATACATGGGTGTATATCAGGTCATCCCAACCCATCAACACGATCAACCGGTAGGCAGCAGCCAAATCAATTCGCGCCTGCCATTCGGTTTCGGAGACCTGCCCACGCAGGTCCACCTGTGGAATTTCGTACATAGCTTGTCTCAACAATTTACCTTCGGCCATTTTATCACGGCTGGCCAGCTGCATCAGGTGTTGTCGGACTAGCGACCTTGAGACGCAGTGCCAGCAGCGCCACAACAGCCAGCATCAATGTCAGTGCTAAAATAAACAGCGGAATAGATTCGAAGCTTGTCTGGGCAGCGATAACGCCTGCCAAGGGTGGCAGCACCAGCATACCCAATCCAGCAAATGCCACCTGCATCCCAACAACGCGGCTAACATATTTCTTCTCAACCCTACGATCAGTGGTACTGATCAGGGCCGGGAAGATCGGTGCGTAAGCAAAACCAAGAATAGCGAGGGCGTAAGCGCCACCCGGTCCGGGGATGCCCAGAGCGAAAAGTACAGCGCCGACCAAACTCAGCACAACACCTGCAAATGTCAGCTGCTTAGCACTGAAACGCCCGGCAAATACACCTGCAACCACCCGCCCAACGGTAAATGACCCCCAGTAGATGCTGACCCAAAAACCGGCTTGAACAGTATCAACACCCCTACCTTCAGTAAGCAATGTAAATGCCCAGAGCCCGGCCCCCATCTCTGCGCCGACATAGAAGAAGAAAGAGAGCGTACCAAACCAGGTACCGGGCTGTTTCAGTGTCGCGCCCAGAGTCGGGCCCACAGTGCGCTCATGCTCTGGCTTTTTATGTTGAGGGGGTTCCCAGAGGCCGCGGAAGTAAACAAATGCAACCAGCATTAACAGCACAAGAATCAACACAAAGATGTAGCCGGGACGCCAGAGCCCAAGGTGAACAAGCGAAGCCGTCATAATCAATGGGCCTACCGTAACACCGATTCCGAAACTTGCATGTAGCCACTGCATTATCCGCTCGGAGTAGTGCTCATCAACATAGGCATTGAGGCCTGCATCGATACCGCCACCACCCAAGCCGGCAACGAAAGCACAGAGGGGCAGAGTCCAACCGTAGGGCGTTACCACAAACAGCATTAAGCTAATCGAGGTGAGAATAGCGCTACCTATCAGCAACCCAGCGATGCCAAAGCGATCCATCGCAGAGCCAGCCATAAACGACGAACTGGTGTAACCGAGCGTTCCCCCTATCAACAGCGTACCAAGCGACTCAATCGACCAACCAAACTCACGGCTCATGGTGGGCCAAGCGATACTCAGCAAGGCATCTGGGAGACCGAGAAAGATGAAGGCGACATAACAGAGTGTCAGAAGTAGAACGGGGCGTGCTGCAGCACTCATAAACTGTACTCAAATCAGGCGTGAAAGCGCCAACGCTACGCCCCACTCCCGACGCTGTCAATCGCTGCAAAAGACTGGCGCTGTGCCGGCTAATGTTTCAGACTAGGCGCAGTTACAAACTTAGATCCTTGGAGCCCCAAATGGCCAAAATTCTTCTGATGCACGGCATCAACCACGCGATGTTTGGTAAACGTGACCCAAAACACTACGGCACCTTTACTTTGCAGGACATCGAAACCGCCGCGACAGAATGGGCAAAAGAACTAGGTTGTGAACTGGAGTGCTACCAGACCGATATCGAGGGTGAGTTTGCCCGCAAAATTCATCAAGCGTTTCTTGGTGATATCGATGCGATCGTAGCCAACGCTGGAGCCTGGACACACTACAGCTATGGCCTTGCCGATGCTTTTGCCATCTTTAAAGATAAAGGACCTATCGTAGAGTGTCACATGTCCAACGTACATGCCCGTGAAGAATGGCGCCACAAGTCGGTCTTCTCCCATGTTGTAAATGGCCAGATCTCCGGCTTCGGACTCACCACTTATAAGCTGGGCCTAACTGCAGCAGCAGATCTGATCAAAAACAGCTAACGTAACGGCAGTATGAATCGAACTTCCGTTAATTTGCTGGAATTTTCAGAGAAGTGGGTGTAAAACGTAAAGTGTTACACCCAATATGAGTCGACAATGAATGCGCTAGCCCGAGAGGGATCATCAGTTCTTATTGTTGCTGAACAACTTCAGCAAGGCTCACTTTTCGGCGCGATGTCCGCCGACGGTATCAACTACCTCCTCGATCACGGCCAGATCTGGCAACTCAATCCCGGTGATCAACTCTACCACTCTGGCGATGTCGCCAACCGTTTCTTTGTGGTTTGCAGTGGCGAACTGCGCTTCATCAGAATTCAGGGGGAAACCGAACTGCACACCCGCAGCATCGGCTTTGGCGAGGAGATCGGGTACGTTGCGATGATCTCACTGCAACCCCACGGTGGTCGCGTCGAGGCGACTGAACCGAGCATTGTTCTCGAGGTGAGTTGTGATCTTTACGCACAGCTCCAAGCAAATCATCCACAGGACTTCGGCATCCTAACGCTAAATTTGGCGCGAGATATGGCGCGTAACGTCCAGCGGCTAAATCGTCTACTCTGCGAAAGCGCGATTCGCTTTTAAATTCCTTCTGCTGTCACACTTCTGTCATCATTTCCCAGTTAACTACTGGGTACAACCAGAGGAAATGAAGATGACAAAGATTAAAGCCCTCCACGCGCAAGGGGCCAATGCCGCAACAATACTTGAACTGGCCCATACCGATCCCAGCATTCACAGTGAACTGATCCGCCTGCTCGAACGCAATCTGGGCCGTTCAGATGATCCTGTAACCCTCTCTTCGCAAGCCCGCTATGCAATGCGACTCTCTTCAGCAGGTACGGCTAAGGGTGTACGCCACTCTGAACTGTAAGGCTGGACTCCCCGTAATAGTTATGCCTAAACTACGAATATTGGTCGGCTTGGCATCTTTGCTGACCAAGCACTCATAACTACATCGAGGATACGAATAATGAAAAAAGCTCTGATGGGCTTGGCTGCTGCAGCTATGTTGATGCCGGCAGCCGCTATGGCTGAGCGCGATGGCGCGACCGTATACAACACCAAATGTCTGGCGTGCCACATGAGCGGTATAGCTGGCGCACCCAAAACAGGTGACGCAGCAGCTTGGGCTGAGCGTATGAAGCCCGGCATGGAAGCAGTACTTGCGTCCGCTAAAAAAGGTAAGGGTGCGATGCCTCCAATGGGCACCTGTATGGACTGTACTGATGGCGAGCTGACTGCAGCAATCCAGTACATTCTGGATAACTCTAAGTAAGAGCTTCCAATCGCAAAAAACCGGCCGCATTATGCTGCCGGTTTTTTTGTGCTTTACAAACAGCAGAATCAGAAAATTTCGTCCGGCGACAGACCTACAGGAGCCTCACCTGGCTCTGTTGCCTGCACGCGCTCCAGCGACTCCTGGTCCTCACCCTTCTGAATCACTATCTCTACACGTCGATTAGTCGAACGGTTCTCCGGCGATATATTGGGCACCAGGGGTTTGGTATCAGCTTTTCCTGACACCGTGAACCGTCCCGGATCAACGCGGGTGTCGGCAAAGAGTTCATGGGCGACCGCTAAAGCCCGCGCGGCAGAGAGATCCCAGTTGGATTCGAATGCTGTTCCGGAGTACGGGATATTGTCTGAATGTCCCTCGACCGAAATACTGCCACTAATTCCTAGCAGCAGATCGCGGATTTTCTCGATCACGGGAATGTACTCAAACTTCAGTTGCGAGGATCCGGAGTCGAACGAACCGCGCTCTTTAACACGAATGATAATCTTGGAGCCCTCAGTCTCTATCTCTATAGCCCCCTCGCCAATCTCTTTGGCTAGCGCCTGAGCAAACTGTACCGCCTCCATCTCGGCTTCACGCCGCTGCTCTCTGAGGGCCTCCTCTAAACCTTGCTGAGTCATCTCCTTGAGGCTTTGACCTTCATTGGTACGAACATCCAGCGTGTTCATGTCATTATTTACCGTGAACTGGCGTACTTCATTAATCGGTGTGGGTTCAGGACGGCCCGGACTAAATTCTTGGGCGATAATCGATGTCCCTTTTGGAATATCGGGTGACTTAATCTGCGCTTGCACACCAAAAGCTTCACGCATCGAACCGGCTAGCTGCTTGAACTTAAGGACATCCATCTCAGAGAAAGAGAGCAACAACACAAAGAAGCACATCAACAGTGCCATCAAATCGGAGAAGGTTGCCATCCACGCCGGCAATCCGGGAGGGGGGCATTTAGGGCAGTTGCAGTCCTCGTCGCTCATGGAGCTACTCCGCGCTTGCACGCTTCTTCTCTGGCAGATAGTTACGCAACATCTGCTCAATCACACGCGGGTTCTGCCCTGCCTGAATTGCGAGCAGGCCGTCTATAATCAGGGCGCGATTGAGGGCCTCTTCAGACGCGCGATTATTGAGTTTGTCGGCAATTGGCAGCGCAATAACCGTCGCCAACATCGCACCGTAGAGGGTGGTCAGAAGTGCTACCGCCATCGCGGGTCCTATCGCTTTCGGGTCGGACATATTTGAGAGCATCTGCACCAGTCCCACCAGCGTACCGATCATCCCCATAGCGGGACCCAC
>JAYQBD010000035.1:8563-19088 GCA_038137135.1 Oceanospirillaceae bacterium
CCCACATCGCCCCCCAGCACCATCGCCATGATGACGATGCCGAGGCCGCCTAATAGACCAACTAGCGTTGCTATATCCAAAGAAAACTCCATTAGCTCTCGCGATGACCCTGTGCACGTTCGCGAGCTACCTAAAACAGCAGCAACAAATCCCTGCCGAATTCGTTGTCGGTAAATGTATAATAGTTGAAAACTTCAGGCCTCTTTGCCCACTTCTTCTGTATCGGCATCGATTTACAGTTCTGAAGACAATTTTCTGAGCTAGATCAATAAGTTCAGCAACCTAAAGAATGAGTGGTTTGACTATGGCTGATACTGAACAAACGCCCGACTTTGAGACCTCGCTCAAGCGCCTAGAAGCGCTTGTCTCACAGATGGAACAGGGCGATATGCCAATCGAAGACGCACTGAAAGCCTTCGAGGAGGGTATAGGCCTGACACGTGATTGCCAGGCCATACTCGATCAGGCTGAGCAGAAGGTAAAAGTTCTGGTAGAGAACCGCGGCGCGATCGAAGAGCGGCCGCTCAACCGCGAAGGAGTCTCCGGCGACAGCTAATGCTCACAGAACTCTTACCTAGCTACCGCGCACGCGTTGAGTCTCAACTAGAGCGTCGTCTCAGCGAACGTACTGGCTTAGAGCCTCGCCTGCAGGAGGCGATGCGTTATAGCCTTCTCAATGGCGGAAAACGTATGCGCCCGGCACTGGTCTACCTCGCTGCAAGGTTCTGCCGTGGCTCGCTCGACCAAGCCGACTCGGCCGCTTGTGCGATTGAAGCGATACATAGCTACTCGCTAGTTCATGACGACCTTCCGGCAATGGATGATGACGAGCTGCGCCGCGGAAAACCTACCTGCCATATCGCTTTTGATGAAGCGACGGCCATTCTCGCCGGCGATGCTCTGCTCACTTGGTCCTTCGAGCTGTTGAGCCAACCCGACAACATCGGTACTGCTCAAATACAACTGCAGATGGTTCAAGCGTTAGCGCGTGCAGCGGGTGATCTGGGTATGGTGGACGGTCAGGCCTTCGACCTGAACTCAGTGGGTAAGCAACTCACTTTGGACCAGCTCAAAGCGATGCACAGCGCTAAAACTGGCGCTCTGATCAATGTCTCTCTGGAGCTCGGAGCTCTCAGCGCCGAGGCAACCGACGCCGAGATGGCCGCGCTGCGCCAATATGGAACTGCACTAGGTCTCGCCTTCCAGATCAAGGATGACCTTCTTGATATCGAAGGCGATACGGCAACCCTTGGCAAGCCCCAAGGCTCAGACCAAGCACGCAATAAACCAACTTATCCTGCACTGGTCGGTGCAGAGCAGTGTCGCGCTTGGTTGATCGACCTGCAGCAACAGGCCGTAACCGCTCTTGAGCCCTTTGGCTCTCGCAGTCAGGCTTTGGTTGCTCTGGCGCAGTATGTAATTGAACGTGACCACTAATGGCCTCACAGCTCCCTGATCAACGCCCACTGACCCCGCTTCTAGACCGGATTAATTCACCGGCTGACCTCGGGCCTCTGAATTTTAGTGAGCTTGAGCAACTTGCTGCTGAAGTACGCAGTTTTATGCTCTATACCGTAGGGCAGACCGGCGGACACCTAGGCGCGGGTTTAGGTGTGGTTGAGCTTACGATCGCACTATTAAGAGTGCTCAAACTGCCGCAGGATCAACTCATTTGGGATGTGGGTCATCAAAGTTACCCGCACAAGATTTTGACCGGCAGGCGCGATGCCATGCTCAGTATGCGCCAGAAAGACGGGCTTGCCGCCTTCCCCAGTCGCGATGAGAGCCCCTTCGATAGTTTTGGTACCGGCCACTCAAGCACATCAATCAGCGCAGCACTCGGTATGGCTCTCGCAGCACGGCTGCAGGGCAAAGAGCAGCACTGCGTTGCTGTGATTGGCGACGGCGCATTGACCGCAGGCATGGCGTTTGAGGCCCTGAATCATGCCGCCCATGAGCGTGCCAATCTGTTGGTCATCTTAAACGACAATGCGATGTCGATCTCACCCAACACGGGTGGGCTAGCGACCTATCTCGCGGGTGACCAGCTAAAACAGGACTCCAGTGCAGTGACACTGTTTGAGTCTCTAAACTTCAGATATCGCGGCCCCATTGACGGCCACGATCTGAAGGGAGTGCTGTTAGCGATAGAGGAGTGCCTCAACACCCCAGGACCTCAGTTCCTGCATCTGCGTACTCAAAAAGGACGTGGCTTTGATCCCGCCGAACGAGATCCTGTGCGATACCACGCTATCGCCAAGATCGCCCCTAAAGATCAGCCACCATCGCAGAAAAGTTTCAGTAACTACTTTGGTGATTGGTTAGTTGGGCAGGCACAACTCAATGATCGTATCGTCGCGATTACACCAGCGATGCGTGAAGGCTCGGATCTGATCAAGTTTTCAGAGTTGTTCCCTAAACGCTACTTCGATGTGGCGATTGCCGAACAGCATGCTGCTACTCTAGCAGCTGGCTTCGCCTGCAGCGGGATGAAACCGGTGCTAGCCATCTACTCAACCTTCCTGCAGCGCGCCTACGACCAAGTGGTGCATGACATTGCTCTACAGAATCTAGATGTACTGATAGCTATCGACCGCGCAGGTTTGGTCGGTGAAGACGGCGCCAGTCACGGCGGTCTGTTTGATCTATCGATGCTACTCCCTCTACCCAATATGGTAGTGATGACGCCTGCAACAGCCCAAGAGCAACAGCGCGCTTTAGAGTTTGGTTTAAACCATCGCGGACCGGCCGCAGTACGTTATCCGCGGGGAGGGGCTGCCGTTGAATCAACTGATACAGCCACCTATGAGTTAGGCAGAGGCCGCTTAGTCCGTCAGGGCGAGCGCGTCGCAATACTCAATTTTGGGGCTCTGCTTGAGCAGGCAACTGAAACCGCTAAGACCCTCGATGCCAGTTTGGCTGATATGCGTTTTGCTAAGCCTTTAGATCGAGAACTAGTTGAGCAACTAGCGACAGAACATGAGCTGCTGGTCTGTATCGAAGACCATGCAATCATCAGCGGTATAGGCGCTCAGGTATCTGGTTTTGTGGCTCAACTGAAAAGCAAGGCGAACGTTCTTTGTTTGGGTGTTCCTGACGAGTGGCTCGCTCATGGCAGTCGCACCGAACAACTTGAGATGGCTGGACTGGATGCTGACTCGTTGGTTGAGAGCATCAAAGTCGCATTGAGAGAATCTTAACGGCAACAACAAAAAAGCCCAGTGATCGCTCAACTGGGCTTTGCGTCGCGCAAAAGTTACGCCTTGTGATCAGTGGCCAGTCGACTCTTCAGCCGCCTTGAAGTGTACTTCAGTCATCATATGACCCAGCTTACCCATCTTGGTCTCAAGATAGTGCTCGTTGTAGCGGTTCTTTCCGACCTGAAGTGGTACGCGCTCGGATACCTCAACATCGAAACGCGTAAGCGCTGCGACCTTGCGAGGGTTATTCGTCATCAGATTTACCCGTTCAATGCCCAAATGCTGAAGCATCGGTAGGCACATTGAGTAATCGCGCATGTCAGCAGCAAAACCGAGCTTCTCGTTCGCTTCGACGGTATCGCAACCGCCATCCTGCAAATTGTAGGCACGAATCTTGTTCAGCAGACCGATGCCACGGCCCTCCTGACGAAGGTAAAGCAGTACGCCGCTACCCTCTTCAGCTATACGCTTGAGCGCCTCTTGCAACTGAAAGCCGCAATCGCAGCGCAAACTAAAAAGCGCGTCACCCGTCAGACACTCAGAATGAAGGCGTGCCAATACCGGCGTGTCACCCGCTACTTCACCGAAAACCAGCGCCACATGCTCTTTACCGTTGTCGGTGTCTTCGAAACCAACCATGCGAAACACACCCCAAGGGGTGGGTAACTTCGATTCCGCTACAAAGTTGATACTCACTGTTAAAACCTCATCTTTGGCAACCCGATGTTGCCCTTTAATCGCCGCTCTAAACGAGCGTGTATTGAAGGTTTACGCCCGTGTTGTCGACTCAGATCTATTAGATCAGCATTAGATAGTGTAGCCCCTGCACACAACCTAACGCCATCATACCGGCCAGTACATCATCCAACATGATACCCAAACCGCCGGATACACGCTTGTCAGCCCAGCCGATTGGCCAGGGTTTGAGGATATCGAACACTCGAAACAGTACGAATCCGATCAGCACCCAACCCCAGCCCTGTGGCAGTGCAAGGTAGGTAATCCACAATCCAACAAACTCATCCCAAACAATCCCGCCGTGGTCATGCACCCCCAGATCTTCCGAGGTTTTGCCGCAGAGCCAACACCCTAGCGCAAAGCTCAAAACCAGCAGTAGCAGGTAATAATCCACGCTAAGATCTGCAAAAAGGTACCAGATTGGGATTGCCGCGAGTGTGCCAAAGGTTCCAGGCGCTTTAGGCACAGCACCGCTGCCCAATCCGAATGCGAGAAAATGAATTGGGTTACGCCACACACTGGCAGGTGCATGTTTCATAGGGATTCTTCCTCTCCAAAATGGTCAAAGCCTTTAGCACCTGACACAGCCCAAGGTTCTCCCTGTGACAGTACCTGCAGTCCATTCCCCGAGCGAATCTCGCCGATGCAAGTGAGCTCTAAGCCGAGTTCTTTGGCCAGTAATTGGATCTCATCCCTGCGACCAGCAGGCGCCGTAAAGCAGAGCTCAAAGTCCTCACCGCCCGTGGCTGCCCACTCTTGCGACTGTTCCTCAGAGTAGAGTGCCGCTAGAGAATCTGACAACGGTAATTGTTCCAAATGCACCAGAGCACCAACACCTGAGGCCTTCAAAATATGTGAAAGATCAGCCAAGAGACCGTCAGATATATCTATTGCCGCGCTCGCCAGCTGAGTCAGACCGCGACCAAGCTCAACGCGAGCAGTCGGGCGCAAAAAACGCTGCGTCAAAAATTCATAGTCCGCCGAATCAACGGCATGTGATAGCAGCTCAAGTCCAGCACGGCTATCACCCAGCGTACCGCTGACAAAGATCAGATCGCCCACCTGCGCACCGCTGCGCTTAAGCGCCTGCTCTGGTTTCACAGCCCCCTGTACATGCGCGGTCAGCACGCGTGTTGCTCCGGACGTTGTATCACCACCAATCAGAGTAATTGAGTAGGCTTTAAGTGCCGCCTTTAAACCACGGCTGAATGCTGCCAACCAAGCGTCATTACCGTCGGGCAGGGTAATCGCCAGACTGAACCAGAGGGGGCGTGCACCCATTGCCGCAAGATCGCTGACTGACGCGCTAACCAGGCGCCAAGCAAGATCCTCAGCAGCGATATCGGGAAGAAAATGAACCCCCTCAACGAGGGTGTCGGTAGAGTTTGCTAGCAGCTCATCGGATGCTGGCGGCTGCACCAACGCGCAATCGTCACCTAATCCCAATACGACATCAGCCGCCTGCGCAGCGACTGATGCAAAGTGACGATCGATTAGCTCAAACTCGCTGGGCATTACTTCTGACGAGCAGCCTTAATTTCCAAGGTGCGCACTTTCTGCGCCAGCTTATCCAGTACACCGTTGACGTATTTGTGGCTTTCGGTCGCACCGAAAATCTTAGCCAGCTCAACACTCTCGTTGATGGCCACTTTATAGGGCACCTCAATTCGGTGAATTAGCTCGAAGCTACCAATACGCAATACAGCGAGTTCGACCGGATCGAGATCATCCAACGCGCGATCTAGGTAAGCAGAGAACTGGCTATCGAGCTCGGTTCGCTTGCTGATAACACCGTGTAGCAACTCAGAGAAAAGAGGCACGTCGGTGTCTGACATATCGTTATCAACACGGAACTGCGCTTCGATCTCGTTGGCAGCTTGGCCAGCAAGTTGCCACTGGTACAGCGCCTGTAGCGTGTAGCTACGCGCGTTGCGGCGCTTCTCCGTATTGGAGACGCGCTTCTTAGGCGCTTTTTCGTCGCTCATCTTACACCTCTAGCTGACGCAGCAGGCTAACCATCTCGATCGCCGACAGCGCTGCTTCAGCACCCTTATTACCCATCTTAGTGCCCGAACGCTCAATCGCCTGTTCGATGCTATTCACGGTCAGAATGCCGTTAGCAACAGGAACTCCGTACTCTAGGGATACCTGCGCAACACCTTTCGAGCTCTCGTTAGAGACAAATTCAAAGTGCGGTGTACCACCACGAATCACGGCACCCAGCGCAATAATGGCGTCATCACGCTTCTGCTGCGCAACACGCTGTACCGCCAGAGGTACTTCAAACGCACCCGGTACGCGCACAATGCGGATGTTCTCTTCGCTTACACCGTGACGTTTCAGGGTATCAACCGCACCTTCAACAAGGCTCTCGACAACAAACTCGTTGAAACGACCAACAACCAGTGTGTACTTACCCTCTGCGGCAACAAAGTTGCCCTCAACTACAGTTAGGCTCATCTTCTTTTACTCTTCAAAAGGAATGTATTCGACGATCTCCAGATCGAAACCTGAAATCGCATTAAACTTCATCGGTGAGCTGAGCAGGCGCATTTTGCCTATACCCAGATCACGCAATATTTGAGATCCGGTACCCACCTGCAGGTAGGCGCCTGAGGCACTGACATTAACTTTAGACGGCTTGGTGTTATCCAGCGCACGAACCGCGTCGCCCAGATCAACTTTTCCCGCCGAGTCGAGCAGCAATGCAACGCCCTGGCCCTCTTGTGCAATACGCTCTAGCGCATGACGCAGCGTCCACTTTGGATCTTCAGAGGCAACACCAACCACATCACGAAGCACCTCCGTGCGGTTATGAACTCGCACAATAGTGGGTGTGTCAGCATCGAGCTCACCCTGATACATCGCCAGGTGATTGCAGCCCTGAATGTCGTCACGATAGATGCGGTAGTTGAAACTACCATAGTCGGTGTCCATCTCACCCTCATCGGTTGCAACGACGGTAGTCTCGTTGGTAGTACGGTAGTGGATAAGATCGGCGATGGTGCCAATCTTCAAACTATGCTCTTTGGCAAAGGCTTCAAGCTCAGGACGACGTGCCATGGTGCCGTCATCATTCATAATCTCAACGATCACACTGGCTGAAGTTGTCATACCGGCCATGCGTGCCAGATCAACACCCGCCTCGGTATGACCTGCCCGGCTCAATACGCCACCCGGCTGTGCCATCAACGGAAAGATATGACCGGGCTGTACGATATCGTTCGGCTTGGCATCGGGCTTAACGGCTGTGCGCACTGTGAGTGCACGGTCCGCCGCGGAGATACCGGTTGTCACTCCTTCAGCTGCCTCAATTGAGACGGTGAAGTTGGTAGAGTAGGCCGCACCATTCGCTTGCACCATCAGTGGCAGACGCAACTGCTCACAGTGCTGGCGACTCAGCGTCAGACAGATCAGACCGCGAGCATGTTTGGCCATGAAATTGATATCTTCAGGACGAACCATCTCAGCCGCGATGACCAGATCGCCCTCATTCTCGCGATCCTCATCATCCATCAGGATGACCATCTTGCCCTGGCGAATATCCTCTACCAGCTCTTCAGTGGTGTTCAGTTGCATGCTTTCTCCAAGCTTAGCGGCGCAGAAAACCCGCACTCGCCAACAGTTCCATAGAGACGCCCGAACCGGGGTGCTCTACACCGCTCTCACTCTGATACTCGTCCGCACCCGCGCTCAGCAAGCGCTCTAGATAACGGGCGATCATATCCACTTCCAGGTGTACCTGCTGTCCGATCTGGTACATCTGAATGATCGTGCCCTCAGCCGTATGCGGCACAATATTTAACTCAAAACCCTGAGCGCTCAGCGCATTCACTGTAAGACTTACGCCATCAACGGTGATTGACCCTTTAGCTGCGATAAAGCGGTGAAGGCTTTTCGGCGCAGCCACGCCAATTCGGATTGAGCGCGCATCCTGCTCTAGCGAATAGATCTCACCAACGCCGTCGACATGGCCGGAAACGAGGTGACCGCCAAGGCGCGTGGTCGGCAGCAGCGCCTTCTCCAGGTTCACTGCTTCGCCAACTGCTAAGTCGGCTAAACGGCTGTAGGCCAGCGTCTCCTGCGAGACATCGGCTGTAAAACTTGATGAATCCCAGTCGACCACAGTCAGACAGACGCCGTTAGTCGCGATACTGTCACCTAGTGCAACATCGCCCATATCCAGCGCGCCGACCTCAACACGCAGTCGCAGATCACCGCC
The DNA here is from genome assembly GCA_038137135.1 of Oceanospirillaceae bacterium. Classification (GTDB taxonomy): domain Bacteria; phylum Pseudomonadota; class Gammaproteobacteria; order Pseudomonadales; family Balneatricaceae; genus Marinobacterium_E. The sequence goes on from JAYQBD010000035.1 coordinate 16,724, forward strand.
AACAGGAGCAACGGACTCAATTTTGCCAACAGCTTCAATAATTCCGGTAAACATCAGTTTGGCTGCCAAATAAAGCGGACATCTTCGCCGAACTGGCGGATATCTCTTAATTTTAACTCAATTGAGTCACTCATAACATCTAGCGGTAAGTCGAGTAACGGCCTAGCACTGCTACCCATCAGCTTGGGCGCCATGTAAACCCAGAGCTCATCAATCAGCCCCGCCTTAACGAAGGCTCCGGCCAACTTTGCCCCGGTCTCAACCAGTAGTTCGTTGACGTTGTACTCGCTAGCCAGCTGCTCGACTAGCCAATGAAGGTCCAAGCCATTTGCACCCGTTGGCACCTGCAGGTAGCTTAGCGTCTCACTGTTTGTTGGGTTCTGCGCTTGTGCGTGGCAGATCAGAGTCGGAGCATCGGAACTGCGAATGCGCGCTTGAGCCGGTGTCTGTAGTTTTGAATCCAACACCACACGAAGCGGTTTGGGTTGTTCAACCTGCGCGCGAACCGTCTCACTCAACTCCTCAAGGCGAACAGTCAAAGCCGAGTCATCATGCAGAATGGAACCTACGCCAGTAAGCACCGCCGAGCTACGTGCTCGCAGCTGTTGTACATTCGCCCGCGCCTGAGCGCCGGTTATCCACTTAGATTCGCCGCTAGCCATGGCCGTTCGACCGTCAGCGCTCATCGCCAACTTCAGACGTATAAATGGGCGTCCACGCTCCATCCGCGATAAGAAGCCGGGATTCAGCTCCCGTGCCTGGTCCTCTAACAATCCACTATCCGCTTCGATGCCAGCATCGCGCAGCATCTGCAGACCGCGCCCAGCAACCTCCGGATTGGGATCAACCATCGCGGCCACTACTCGGCTGATACCGGCGTCGATCAAACCTTGAGCACAGGGTGGTGTGCGGCCAAAGTGGCTACAGGGCTCTAGTGTAACGTAGGCCGTTGCACCGCGCGCATCGCCGGCCTGCTTAAGCGCGTTCACCTCAGCATGCCCCTCTCCGGCGCGGATGTGGTAACCCTCACCAATGATCTTGCCGTCACGCACCAGCACGCAGCCAACGCGTGGATTTGGGTGAGTGGTGTAGAGCCCCTTCCAGCCAAGCTGAATGGCCCGCGCCATAAACTGGCGATCTTCAATTGAGAAATTGGTCATTACTGCTCTTCCGCAAACAGGTCTGGGCTCTCAGGCCCTTTTTCTGGTTTTGGTTTACGGCGTCGAGCAGGTTTTGCGGCAACTGTAGACTCGACTGGCACATCATCCTCAGACAAGCGCTCAATCTCGAGGCGGAACTCGTGAATATCTTGGAAGTCGCGGTAGACCGAGGCAAACCGGACATAGGCTACCTGATCAAGTTTGCGCAGTTCAGCCATGGTGGCTTCACCGACAATTACTGAGGGGATCTCACGCTCACCGGTTGCACGCAGGCGCTGCTTAACACGGTTGATACAGGCCTCAATATCTTCAACGCTGACTGGGCGCTTCTCGAGTGCGCGAGTAATACCGCCGCGCAATTTAGCTTCATCGAAGGGCTGACGCGTGCCGTCATTCTTCACAACACGTGGCATCAACAACTCGGCTTCTTCGAAGGTGGTGAACCGCTCATGACAGGAGACACACTCGCGACGACGGCGTACCTGCTGACCCTCAGCGATCAATCGCGAGTCAATCACCTTGGTATCTGATGCGCTGCAAAATGGACAATGCATTACATGCCTCGTGTCGGGTGGCTAAAGAGCGTATAGCCGCACGCTTGCTCCTGCGTCGCACGGCACCTGTGTCCTTTGGGTAAACCGGTCACCCATGACAATAAAAGGGCAGCAGGTCTAATACCGGCTGCCCTCTGTATTCTAAGGGGTTGAGAGCTAAGTCTCAAACCACCTCAGATTCAGGTCTTACTTGTACTTACTTATAAACAGGGTACTGCGCGCAGATCGCCTTAACCTGCTCTTTTACGCGAGCGATTACAGCTTCGTCGTCGATGTTTTCTAGTACATCACAGATCCAGTTAGTCAGATCCTTAACTTCTGCCTCTTTGAAACCACGACGAGTGACTGCAGGCGTACCGATACGCAGACCTGAAGTCACGAACGGTGAGCGTGGGTCATTCGGTACAGAGTTTTTGTTAACAGTGATGTTGGCACGACCTAGCGCCGCATCTGCATCCTTGCCGCTGTACTCTTTACCGATCAGGCTGAGCAGGAACAGGTGGTCATCTGTACCGCCTGAAACAACGTCGAAGCCGCGTGACAGGAACACCTCAGCCATCGCCTGAGCATTTTTAACAACCTGTGCCTGGTACGCCTTCCACTCTGGCTCCATCGCCTCTTTGAAGCAGACCGCTTTAGCCGCGATAACGT
>JAYQBD010000036.1:0-12376 GCA_038137135.1 Oceanospirillaceae bacterium
ACACTATCGCACGTAAGAAACTGTACGAAATGAACGCAACTATCTCTGATACTGCAGAGTACGGTTGTTACCTGTACAACCACGCATGTGTTCCACTGCTGGGCGATTTCATGAAAGGTATCAAGTCTGACGTTATCGGTCGCGGTCTGAACGCTGAAGATAACGGTGTTGATAACGCTCGACTGATCGAAGTTAACACTGCACTGCGCTCTCACCCAGTTGAGAAGATCGGTACTAAACTGCGTGGTTACATGTCTGACATGAAGAAGATCGTTTAATTTCTGATAGGAATTAGATCTTCTAAAAGCCGGGTGCCTCGCGAGGAGCACTCGGCTTTTCTCTTTTTGAGAAGCTAGTCATCTTTTTTGAATTTCTGATTGCGTAGGTATCGGTAATGGCATCTGCAATACGTTTAGACAACCTGCACGTTAACTTTGAAGAGCGCTTCGATCTGCTCGATATCAACTGGACGCTCGAGCCTGACCAGCACTGGGTTATCACCGGCACTAACGGCTCTGGTAAATCAGCTTTAGCGGCAGTGCTTGCCGGGGCGGGTGATATTAAATCTGGCTCGTTGGAGGGCCTTCCTGCGCGCATTGGTCTCGTCTCGTTTGAGGTACAGAAAGAGCTGATTGCGCGGGAGTTGAAAAAAGATGATGCGGATATCATGGACGTTATCTCAGAGGGGACTCATGTCAGTGAGATGATCTTTGACTATGTTGCTGATGCCGAGTTGGCGCAGCAGCTAGTTGAGAAGTTTGGACTGTCACACTTGCTGGATCGCGCTTTCCGGAAGCTTTCAACCGGTGAGACGCGCAAGCTAATGCTGATTCGTGAACTCTCCAATAAGCCGGATCTGCTGGTACTGGACGAGCCCTTTGATGGACTGGATGCCGATACCTTAGCGATGCTGCAGGAGCACCTAGCGTCGATCATCGATACCACCCCTATGGTATTGGTGTTGAACCGTTTCGATGAGATGCCAGATTTCGTGACCCATATCGCCTATACCGAGAAGCGTCCGGGCGATGCGGGTACATTGTCGTTTACAGTGGATCGCAGTGACGAGGCCGCTTACGCCGACCTTTACCAACTGCTGCACCTGAAAACCACGGATCTGGCTGTTCCACCAACTGATCCTGCACACTCTCTGCCACAGCTCGACTCGGCTCAGCCGCTGGTACGCCTGACTGATGCCACCATCAAATATGGTGATACGGTCATTGTGGATAAGCTCAACTGGACGATCGAGCGTGGTAAACACTGGCAGCTGAGTGGCCCGAACGGTAGCGGTAAAACTGGCGTGCTGTCGTTGATTACCGGTGATCATCCTCAGTGTTACGTCAACGATATCTTCGTATTTGGTTTCCAGCGCGGCAACGGTGAATCGATCTGGCAGATCAAACAGTTCATCGGCTTTGTCTCCAGTGCGCTGCAGTGGGAGTACCGCGTTAGTGTCAGCTGTAAGAACGTAATCATCTCTGGCTTCTACGACAGCATCGGTATGTACACCAAGTCGACCGATGCGCAGAAGGAGATCGCCGATCAGTGGCTAGCGCTGCTCGGTATGACTGAACGTGCAGATGACTCCTTCAACAAACTCTCGTACGGCGATCAACGTCTGCTGTTGATTGCGCGTGCCATGGTTAAGCATCCGCCTCTGTTGATCCTTGATGAACCCTGCCTCGGCCTTGATGATATGAACCGTCAACTGGTGCTGGCGCTGATCGAGAAGATCTGTGAAGCGGGCGAAACAACTGTGCTCTATGTGAACCATCACGCCGAAGATCAGATAAAAGGTATAGAGAACTATCTGAAACTAGAGAAGAACAGCTGATTCGCCCCGAAGGAGCGCATTCTTCAGGGCAAGCAAATCGCCGCGTAGGAGCGCAGTTTACTGCGCGATTATGCTGCCTCTCAGATCGACAAATCGCGCAGTAAAACTGCGTTCCTACAGCGAAGGTAAAGACCATGCCGAGCCACGACACCCGCGAAGTCAACGCCGATCGCAGCGACATAGAAGCGCTGGATCAGATCTGGCTCTTCGGCTACGGCTCGCTAATCTACAAGGTCGACTTCCCCTACGCCGAATCAGCCCCAGCCTACATCACCGGCTGGCAGCGCCGATTCTGGCAGGGCAGCCACGACCACCGCGGTACACCTGAGAAGCCAGGGCGTGTCCTAACGCTTATCGAGGCACCTGCCGAACGCTGCTTCGGCATCGCGTACCGCGTCTCGCTTGATGTCTTCGATCACCTAGACCATCGCGAAAAGAACGGTTATCTTCGCTCAATTCAGACGCTGGAGTTCACCAATGGCGATTCACACCGCGGCGTTGTCTACATCGGTCAGCCCGATAACCCCGCCTTTGTTGGGCCGGCCCCCGCTGAAGAGATCGCGAAACAGATCTTTCACAGCGTCGGCCCCAGCGGCCCCAACGCTGAATATGTTCAACTGCTTGCCGAGGCATTGCGCGAGCAAGGCGAGACGGATGAGCACGTCTTCGAAATCGACCGCCTACTAAGAGAAATGCGCCTGTAGGAGCACTATCTATTTTCTATCACCAAGACTTGGAACAAGGGGTCTGAACCGATACATTCAGATGATTCATGAACAATAGGAGCTTGATGTGAATACATTGGATGCGACGGCAAAGGGCGTCTACCTCATCACTGTTACGCCGTTTACGGACTCGGGCGCTCTAGATTTGGACAGTACTGATCGAATGGTCGATTTCTGTTTGGAGTCTGGTGTTACAGGCCTGACTGTTTTGGGCATCATGGGTGAGGCGACCAAACTCACAGCGCAAGAGTCCCGCCTGTTTGTTCAGCAGGTACTCAAGCGTGTTGATGGTCGAGTTCCTGTAGTGGTGGGGGCGTCTGCTGCGGGTTTTGCGCCAATGAAAGAGCTGACCCAAAGTGTGATGGACCTTGGTGCGTCTGGCGTTATGGTTGCGCCCCCGTCGACTATGCGAACAGATGATCAGATCATTGGCTACTTCGATATGGTTACCGAAACTCTGGGCCCCGATGTGCCTTGGGTGTTGCAAGATCATCCTGTCTCAACGGGCGTTAAGATGTCCGCTGCAGTCATACTTCGTATTGTCGAGAACTCACCCACCTGTGTGATGCTCAAGCATGAAGATGTTCCGGGCTTGGCGAAGATCTCTGCGTACCGTGCAGCGAGTGAAAAGGGAGAGGCGCGACGTATATCGATACTGACAGGTAACGGTGGCGGTCTGTTCCTACCCGAGGAGCTATCGCGTGGCGCCGATGGCGCTATGACCGGCTTTGCTTACCCAGAGATGATGGTCGATGTTGTCGCTGCTCATGCGAGAGGTGATATTGAGCGCGCGCACGACCTATTTGATGCTTACCTGCCGCTCTCACGCTATGAACAACAGCCCGGTATTGGCTTAGCCGTGCGCAAGCACCTCCTAGCTGAGCGCGGTGTGATTGCCAGCGCTACGATTCGTAAACCGGGGCCTAAACTTTCGGCGCAAGATATTGCCGATATAGACCGCTTGGTGAAACGCCAAACCCGCCGCCTTGCGGAGCTGGGTTAGATAGAACTTCTGTAGGAGGGTTATTTGGCGAAGCCAAATGACGCGACTTTATGGGTCGCCTCTTTCGCTGCGCGAAAATACCTCCTACACGAGGTTCTTACTTCCCGAACTGCAGCTCAGCCCAGCGTTTGTAGAGTGAGTTGCTCTCGATCAACTCAGAATGAGTTCCGGTAGCCACCAACTTGCCCTGATCTAGCACGGCAATTCGATCCGCATTCACCACGGTTGCGAGGCGGTGCGCAATGACCAGTGTGGTGCGCTCTTTGGTGAGGCTATCGAGGGCCTTTTGCACCATATGTTCAGATTCAGCATCGAGGGCGCTGGTTGCCTCATCGAGTAGCAGCAACTGGGGATTCTTGAGTATCGCTCGTGCGATGGCTAGACGTTGACGCTGTCCGCCCGAGAGACGGACACCGGCTTCACCGACTTGCGACTCGTACCCATTTGGCAGGCGTTCAATAAACTCATGCGCATAGGCTGCTTTGGCCGCTTCAATGACTTTAGCCTCTGAGGCCTCAGGCGTGCCGTAGCGTATATTATCGAGGACGGTGCCGCTGAAGAGCGTGGGCATTTGTGGCACTAGACCGATGTGCTCACGCAGCTCGAGTGGGTCGATATCACGAATATCGACGCCGTCAAAAGCGATTCGCCCTTGCTGTACGTCGTAGAAACGTAGCAACAGATCGATCATTGTCGATTTACCTGCCCCTGAAGCGCCGACCAAAGCCAGGGTCTCGCCGCGCCCAATATGCAGAGATAGCTGACTGATCGCTAAGTGATCGGGGCGAGTAGGATAGCTAAAGCTGATCGCCTCAATACTGATATCCGCCTGTGCGCTATTGGGTAGCGTTTTGATGCTTGTGGGGGGAGTGATTAGGTTGGTGACGTTTAGCAGTTCGATTAGTCGTTCAGTCGCTCCGGCCGCACGCTGTAGATCCCCCATCACCTCACTAATGGAGGCCATGGCAGTCGCTACCATGATGGCATAGAAGAGGAACGCTGCCAGTTCGCCACCGGTGATTGTACCGGACTGCACATCCTGACCGCCGATCCAGAGCAGCACCGAGATACCGCCAAAGACCAAAATGATAACCGCGACGGTTAGCCAGGCGCGCTGCTTGATACGTATGACCGATATATCGAAAGCATCTTCGACATGCGCGCCAAAGCGTTGTCGGTCCTCAGTCTGGTGATTAAACGCGTGCACCGTTTTTATATTGGAGAGCGACTCATTTACATAGCTGCCTACGTCAGCAATTTTGTCTTGAGTGCTGCGCGAGAGCTGGCGTACTTTGCGTCCGAATATCAGGATAGGTATGACCACTAGGGGCACCGTACCTAGCAGTATTAGCGTAAACTTCACATTGGTGATAAACAGCCAGATGATACCGCCGAGGAACATCAGCACGTTGCGCAGCGCGACTGAGACCGATGATCCCACTACGGTTTGAATCAGAGTGGTATCGGTGGTGATGCGAGACTGAATCTCGCCACTTGAAGTGGATTCAAAGAAGCCTGGGTGCAGCGAGATAATGTGGTTAAACACCGCCTTGCGCATATCCGCGGTGACCCGCTCACCGATCCACGAGACCAGGTAGTAGCGCGTAAAGGTACCCACAGCCAGCAGCACAATCAGGATCATAAAGAACTCAACTGAATCGGCTAGTGCCGCCGCCGAGTCCGAGGCAAAGCCTCCATCAATCAGCAGACGGATCCCCTGACCAATCGACAGTGTTACCCCTGCTGTGAACATCAGTGCAAGCGCCGCACCAAATAAACGCCAACGGTAGGGCGTGATGAATTTGAGAACCGGACGCAGAGCGCTGATTTTGCCTTTGGTCGCGCGGGCGTCAGCTCGAGAGGTTTGGGACATTGATAAGACTCTTCAAAGATTTCGCATATCATACACTGTGTTGGGTCGCGACCGTGCGCTGCGCGCAGGTTCCTCCTACAGAGAGCTGTTGTAGGAGGGTTGTGAGGTGCAGCCGAACGACGCGACCCGACCCGCAGATTCTTCGTACAAGGAGCCATTCTAGGAGGGTTGTACAGCGCAGCTGTATTACCCGACATCCGGCGGATTACAAAAATCGCCTTCTTCGCTCGCTCCTACTGTAAAATGGGCGCTTCACATTCACAGGTAAAGGTACGGCATGGCAGGCTTTTCTGATCTTGGACTTCGCACTGAGCTGCTTGAGACGCTGAGCGTGCTCGACTATGCCGAGCCGACCCCAGTGCAGCAGAAGGCGATTCCACAGGTTCTGAAAGGTCATGACCTGATCGCAGAAGCGCAAACGGGTACCGGTAAAACCGCCAGCTTTGCGCTGCCGATGATTCAGCGTCTTAGTACGCATCATGTCGAAGGCGAGTATCGTCAGATTCGCGGCCTGGTATTGGTACCCACGCGAGAGCTCTCCGTGCAGGTGGCGGATGACACCCTAGAGTTCGGTCGTGCGTTGAAGATGCGTGTGGTCGCGATCTACGGCGGTGTGCGTTTAGACAATCAGACTCGCAAACTTAAACGCGGCGCCGATATTTTGGTCGCGACTCCGGGTCGCCTGTTAGATCTGATTCGCCATGAGGTGATCTCGCTCGCAGAGGTTGAGATGTTGGTGTTTGATGAGGCCGATCGTATGCTCGATCTCGGCTTTATCGACGATATTCGCAAACTGCTCGCCCTGATCCCCGAACAACGCCAAACCCTGCTGTTCTCGGCCACATTGAATGACTCCGTTGAAGTACTAGCCGAACGCATTCTGACGGAGCCTAAGCGCATCGCCATCGCCGCACGTAATTCGGCTAGTAAGCAGGTGAAGCAGAGTGTTTATGCAGTGGAGCGGGGCGATAAAGCTGATGTGCTCGCCTTCCTGATTCAGGCGGGCAACTGGCAACAGACATTGGTATTTACGCGTACAAAAGCGGGTGCCGATGCGCTTACCGAATCGCTGCTTGCCGAGGGTATCAGCGCTGCCGCCATTCATGGTGATCGTAAGCAGCGCGAGCGACTAGCTGCTCTGCAGCAATTTACCAATGGTGAAATTCGCGTATTGGTTGCCACTGACGTTGCCGCTCGCGGTCTGCATATTGAAGCGCTGCCTCAGGTGGTGAACTTTGATCTACCGAACCAGCCTGAAGCCTACGTGCATCGTATTGGTCGTACAGGGCGCGCAGGCCTTAAAGGGCATGCAATTTCGCTGGTGGGTGGGGACGAGCGCCGTTTCCTCAAGGCGATATCGGAGCTGATTGGTAAACCGCTGCAGTTACAGCCGGTGCCGACACTTGAAGACGGGAAATTGGTGGAGGGTGGCTACCTCTCAGAGAAGAAGCGCAACCCCAGCAAGCGTCAGCGTGCTGCGAATAAACAGCAGAGGGCCGCTAAGCCTGCTCCGACTGAGTATCAAAAGGACAAGTCGCGCCCGGCCCTGCGCCAGTCGCTGTTTAAGAAATGATCGTGAGAGGCACTGCGCTTAGCCGTAGTACGAGCGATGTAGAGCGAAGCTCTATTTCGCGGCTCTATCTCGGTATAAGTGTCGGGCAATAGCGCTGCGCGCTACAGCCCTCCTACAGTAGTTGTTCTCCAACCTCAGATTCACTAATCTACGCGTCAATTTCTAACTATTTCTGGTGTTATTTATGAGCAGTTCCAATCAGGCGCTGAATGCATTTGAGCGTATTCGCTCAAACAAAATTTTTGAGCTCAGTGTTATCTCAGTCATCATCGGCTCAGCACTACTAGTTGGCGCGAAAACCTTCCAGTTAAGCCCGCTCGGAGAGCAGATCGTCTACTGGTTGGATATCGCTGTAACGATCTTCTTCCTTCTAGAGATCAGCGTGCGGTTCATCGCCCACGAGAACAAGAAGCGCTTCTTTCACGATCCCTGGAATGTGTTCGATACACTTGTGGTAACGATCAGTCTGGTTCCGATCAGCCAGGCCGATACTGCACTTGTAGCTCGCCTTGTTCGTGTGTTCCGAGTGCTGCGAATGGTGTCTATCATCCCCGAGCTGCGGATGCTGTTGAATTCTCTGGTGAAAGCGCTGCCGCAGTTGGGTTACGTTATTTTGCTGATGTTTATCATCTTTTACGTCTATGCGGCGGTTGGTGCGACGCTGTTCCACGCCATTAACCCGACGCTCTGGGGCGATGTAGCTGTCTCCATGCTAACGCTGTTCCGCGTGATGACCTTTGAGGACTGGACTGACGTTATGTACGAGACCATGACGGTCTACCCGCTTAGCTGGATCTACTACCTGTCGTTTATTTTCCTCACCGCCTTCGCTTTCCTCAATATGGTGATCGGTATCGTCGTGAACGTGATGAACGAGGAGCATGAACGCATCATGCGCGAGGAGGCCGAGGCAGCGAATGAGCCAACCATCGCCGACCTCAAAGCGGAGCTCGCTGAGATCAAACAGATGCTGGCGCAACGCAGATGAGTGAACCGAAGAAACACTCGCTGTTTGAGGACCTCCAAGCGATCTTTACCGGTGCTTTGGCGGTGGCGGTGGGCGTACTATTTCTGAAAACAGCGGGCTTGCTGACGGGTGGTACAACGGGGCTGGCGATACTGCTTCACTACTCGACGGGTATAAATTTTGGTCTGACGCTTTTCTGTGTGAATCTGCCGTTCTACATACTAGCTGTAAAACGGATGGGGTGGCGCTTCACTCTGAAAACGCTGTTTGCTGTTTTCCTAGTATCCTCAATGACGGAACTTATCCCTCTTTGGCTACAAATAGAAGCGATTGACCCAGTTTTCGCGTCAGTTGGCGGTGGTTTATTGGTAGGTATCGGTCTGCTGATTGTGTTTCGACACAAAGCGAGCCTCGGTGGCTTCAATGTGCTGGCGCTCTATATCCAAGACCGCTACGGTATAGCTGTAGGTAAAACACAGATGGCGCTGGATGTGAGCATCGTTGTAGCGGGGCTCTGGTTGATCCCGCTTTGGCTACTCGTCGTTTCGGTCGCGGGCGCTGTGGTGTTGAACTTCGTCATAACGGTCAATCACAAGCCGGGGCGCTACACCGGTTTTTAGCAACGCATACAATCAAGAGAGGCGCGTATGAGAATTGCAGAGGTCAGGGTTCATCCGATATCTGTGCCATTGGAGACGCCCTTCTACTTCTCCCAAGGGTGGGTGCATCAGCGCAGCTCAGTCATCGTCGAACTGGTATCAGATGATGGCCTGACGGGTTGGGGGGAGTCACTCTGCCACGGCCTGCAGCCGCCGCAAATAGCCGCTGCCTTTATCGAACATGTGTTTCGTCCGATCCTTTTGGGCGCTGATCCTTTGGATGTAGAGCTTCTTTGGGAGCGGATGTACAACACCACTCAGCCTTATGGCCAAGGCGGGGCCGCCGTCAACGCGATTAGTGGCGTCGATATCGCCCTCTGGGACCTGATTGGCCGTTCGCTAAACAAGCCGATTCACAAGCTGATAGGTGGCGCTTTTCGTAGCGATGTGCAGCCCTATGCGACAGGTTTCTACAGGGTTGAGGGCGCAAACTATCCTGAAGATTCGATCGTTGAAGCTCAGAGCTACGTTGAAGCAGGTTTCAACGCCTTTAAGCTCAAAATTGGCTTCGGAGTCGATGAAGATATCGCTCTTGTGAATGCGATACGGGATGCCGTAGGGCCAGACGTTCGAATCATGGCCGATGCCAATGCGGCCTACTCGGTGGGCAGCGCACGCAAGCTGATTGAAGCGACTCGTGACGCCAATCTCTACTTCTACGAGGAGCTGTTAGCACCCGAAGATCTCAAAGGATACCGAGAGCTCAAAGGGTTAACCTCATCACTTATTGCCGCAGGCGAGCAGCTCTTTGGTAAGCAGGGTTATGCGCCTTGGCTCGAGGCGCGAGCGCTGGATCTAATTCAGCCTGACCTCTGCTCTTCAGGTGGTTTCACGGAACTGAAGAAGATCGCTGCGCTGGCACAAGCTGCTCATACACCGATGACTCCTCATGTTTGGGGTTCAGGTGTCGGCCTGGCGGCATCCTTACAGTTCATCGCTGCGTTACCCTCTCTACCGCTGACGCTTAATCCTGTTGAGCCGATGTTGGAGTTTGACCGTTCGTCACACCCGTTTCGTCGCGAGCTGATCTTTGATGGCATTCAGATGCAAGCTGGCCGGGTGCAGATTCCAGATGCTCCGGGGATCGGCGTTGAGGTTAACCGCGAAGTGTTAGCGCGCTACGCCGTTTAGAAGAGATCTAACTGCTCGTCTGGATTAGGTTTTGGGGCATCGGTCTGATCGCCATTGCGTGCTTCGCTCGCTCCTACAGGCGATATTTCTTCGCTAGTTTCTATTGCGCCGAATAGGGCTGCACCCAAGCCGCTAGCGCGCTCCGTGCGTCGTTGGGCGATTGTTAATAGGCTCTCAGGACGTTCGGAAATCAGCGTGAAGAAACTGCGGGCGCGGGTGATGGCGGTGTATACCAACTCGCGTGTTAGTACCGGGCTGTCTTGCGGTGGTAGAAGTAGGGCGCAGTGCTCAAACTCCGATCCTTGGGATTTGTGGACTGTCATCGCAAAGACTGTTTCGTGAGCCGGAAGACGGCTGGGAGGTATCCAGCGCATCTGTTCGTTCGCTTCGCTCGGCATAAAGGCGACAAAAGGACGATCATCGATCACCAAGCAGATTCCGACATCACCATTCATTAAACCGACGTTGTAGTCATTGGCGCTGATCATAATCGGCCGCCCGTGGTACCACTCGTTGCTGTTGTCGATCAGCTTCAAGGCGTGAAGCTTCTGTTCGATACGTTTGTTTAGCTCGGTTACGCCGAAGTCACCCTGACGTACCGGGGTAAGCAGTTGGAAGCGACTATAGGCTTGGAGCAGTTCGGCAGCCGCTACATTGCGAGCTTCGTAGGTAGTCTCAGCTGTCAGTCGCAGCTCGGACAAGCGTTTCAGATAACCGGCGTAACTCACCTTTGCAGAATTACTAGGCGCCGTGTTCAGGCAGGCCTGTTGCTCGGTTAGCCGCAGCAGGGCCTCAGAGCGCTCGGTCGCCTCAGTTTTTTCGGGACTCACAAAGTGTATGTCGGCGTAATCCCCCGCGATGGATGCGTTTAGGATCTCATTAAGTGACTGGTCGGTATTGATTGCCGTAGCCAATTGGCCGATACCTGAAGCTGCATCGAAGCGATAGCTGTGACGCAGCATTGCAACGGATTGGTCGAGTGCCTGACCCTGCTCATCGGTGAGTGTTGCGGGTAGTTTGATACCAGCAACTTGCCTGAGCCAATCAACAGTCGTGGGGAGATAGTGTCCGTCTCTTGAACGAGAACATAGCTCGCCCAATATTGAACCCGCTTCAACGGATGCGAGCTGGTCTTGGTCACCCAGTAGAATGAGTTGTGCATCGGTTGGTAACGCACCTACAACCGCCGACAGCATGCTCAGATCAACCATTGAGGCTTCGTCGATTACCAGTACATCGATCGGCAGTGGATTATCGCTGTTGTGGCGGAACTCGCGGCTGAAGCGTTGTGAACCCAACAGGCGGTGCAAGGTGCGCACTCTTGACGGTAGGTCTGCTTTAGTTAGGCCGCAGGCTTGGAGTTGGGGTTCGATAGCATCTACCGCTGAACGAATCGACTCGTTGAGGCGCGCTGCAGCCTTTCCAGTGGGTGCTGCGAGTTCGATACGATAGGCTTGCTCTGTGCGTGCTGAATCCGTTTTTGCTTGGGCCTGGAGTAGCGCTAGGAGTTTGATCACGGTCGTGGTTTTACCAGTGCCGGGGCCTCCGGTGATCAAACCAAAACGGCTGCGCGCGGCTAGCGCACAGGCAGCGCGCTGATAGTCAACGGCATCGGTCGCATTGAACAGATGATTCAGGGTCTGCTGCATTGCTTGCGAGCGTTCTGAAGCCTTATCGTTCAGCCCCTCACGTTGGGTAAGTCTGCTCTGAATCGCTGTCGTGACCTGCTGCTCGTACAGCCAGTAACGGCGCATGTAGAGACGCTGCGAATCAATGACGAGCGGTGTGACCTTTGTGCCATCACTGGCCAGTTCAGTGTGCAGCAGAAGTTGTTCAGCCGCATCAGGGTTAAGTTCGCTTAGCAGGCTCGCGGGCAAATTTGCTTCTGCAGCCTCTTTTGCAGCGAGTTTAGACTGTGGATAACGCTTTTCAGGTGGCGGTATCGCAAGCTGTGAATTGGGTTCGCTCAGCAGGCCAGCTAGGTCGATACAGACGTGCCCACGACCAACTTGATGACTCAAGAGTGCTAGGAGCAGTAGAGCGCTATCGGCACTCTTCTGATCGCTAATTGGAGTCAACTTTACAAGCTGTTTGGCAAACTGCAGATCCACTGCACGAATCCATCCCGCGTCTAACCAGTGCTGCAGAACGCTAAGCATATTGCGACTCATAATGCGGCTCCTGCAAACAGTCGGTCCATCTGCTCAATCAGCGCTTTGGGTGGACGATCGACCAAGACCCCTGATGTTTGGCTATTAATCCCGCGCAGATACATCACGAGCGCGCCGCCGACATGTTGATCATAGTCGTAATCTGGCAGACGACTACGCAGGTAGCGATGCAGTGCTAGGGTGTAGATCATGTACTGCAGGTCGTAGCGCTTCTCTAGGGTTTTGAGCAGCATCTTCTCCTGGCTGTAGGCGCTGTCATCGGCACCGAGGAAAGTCGATTTGTAGTCCAGCACGTGATAGCGACCTTGGTGCTCAAAGGTGAGATCGATAAATCCCTTGAGCATGCCGTTGAACTCTAGCTCTTTGGCGGCAGGGCGAGGGAAGGTTGTTGGGGCAAGTCGATTGATCAATTGGTCCAGCTCGACCACTTTCAAATC
>JAYQBD010000036.1:12476-13770 GCA_038137135.1 Oceanospirillaceae bacterium
AGGTTGTTGGGGCAAGTCGATTGATCAATTGGTCCAGCTCGACCACTTTCAAATCATTCACCTCAAACCAAAACTCCATCTCAGCTTTGGCAGATTCCAGCCCGTTCAGAGAGCAAGAGTCGCCGTTTGGAAGCGTGAAAGGTCGAGAGATAATTGCCTGTATCCATTCAGTCACAAGTTTAGGATCGTAGTCCGGACTGTTCTTCGATTCGCAACGGCGTTGTACTTCAGCCTGCAACAGCTTTTCGTCTATGCGGTTGAAGCCTTGTTCGCAGCACCACTCGAGGATTGAGTGCAGGAAGTCACCGGGTCCCGCACCTTTAACAAAGGCGTGGAAACCCTCGAGTTTAGTTAGGGTTGGGCTCTGTTCTACAGGAGGCTCATGCTCGTCGGCACGTTTCTCGGCACTTGGGTCATCGATATCACCAAGGCTCTTTGCCTCGTACTGAATGCGCGAGTAACTGGCGATCCACCAGTTCTGCTCTAACTTCTGTTGAGCCGCTAGCGCGCTGCCCAACTGCATCTCATCTGAGTCGTTGTAGATCTGTTGATCTGCTTCGGGCTCGCAGATGAGTTTAATTAGGTCATCATCCGCCAGTTGCTGCAGTGCCGGCGATATCTCGGACCCGGGAGATTCCGACATACCCAGCGCATAGCCTAGTGCGCTGATGTGCCAGTTCTCAGTTGCAGCTGCTCCAACCCACATCGCGTACTTGGCACGCGTTAGGGCGACATAGAGCTTGCGCATATCCTCAGCGAGGCGCTCGCGATCGGCGGCTTCCAACTCCGCTTCTGTTGGGTTAAAACGGGTAACCCAGCGGTTCTCGCTGTCGTGATAGCGCACGTGATCCTTGCTCTTTTTCTCGCTACGCAGGCTGGTGCCGAAAGGCAGGAACACCAGTGGATACTCAAGACCTTTGGATTTGTGCACCGTGACCACCTGTACCAGGTTGGCATCGCTCTCCAAGCGCATATTGAGGTGCTCACTCTCCTCATCGGCACTGAGCAGCATCGCCTCATATTGGCGAATTAGCGCATGTTCACCATCCAGCTGCATGCTTTCACTCTGCAGCAGCTCACCCAAATGCAGAATATCGGTCAGCGCGCGCTCGTTTTGATTAGCCAGCAGCTTTGCCGGCACCTGATAGTCGTTGAGGTAGCGTCGCAGCGTGGCGTAGATGCCATTGCGCTGCCACTGTCGTTGGTACTCTTCGAACTGCTCTAGCACTCGGCCGAGCTCAAGCTCATCCGAGTTAATGGCCTCAAGTTCAGCGTGGGTCAGTGCAACTGAAGC
>JAYQBD010000036.1:13870-16914 GCA_038137135.1 Oceanospirillaceae bacterium
GTCATCCAAAGCTGCGGCGAAACCGGCTTTGCGGTTGCTCAACAGTTCAACAATCTGACTAGCACAGACGGCTCCGAGAAGTTTGCGCGTTTCTATGGTCCCGAGTGTTTTGAATTCGCCCTTTTTCTTACCCTCGGGAGGATCAAATGCCCAGAGTGTCAGTGCTTTCTGGGGCTGGCGGTTAACGTAAAAATTCTTTTTAGTACCATTAGCAGCCATCTTCTCGAAAGGAAGGTCAGACTCTTCGCCCGAACCAAACAGGAAAGCTCCCTCCGATGTTTTGTCTGCATGCAAGAAGAGTCGGTTCACCGCGTCGACTACCTGCCGGTGCGAACGGAAATTCCGACCCAACGTATGGACGCGGTCGGCGACACTGTTGCGTGCATTCAGATAGGTGAAGATATCGGCACCACGGAAGCCGTAGATGGCCTGTTTTGGATCGCCGATCATTACGAAGCAGGAGTTCTGATCGTTATCCGCAACACTATAGATACGATCAAAAATCTCATACTGTATCTGGTCAGTATCCTGAAACTCATCTATCAGACCGGCTGGGAACTGCTGCCGAATTTGACCTGCTAAGTGTTCTCCACGAGGTCCATGCAGCGCGGCATGAAGGTTGTCCAGAAGATCGTTAAAGCCGAGCTCTGCTCGCTTGCGCATCTGCGCGCTGACTCGCTTGTTGAGCCAGTCGGAAGCGTGCTTTAGCAGCGGCTCAGTTAGGTTGTTTAGTTTGGCTTGCAACTGGTAAAGCTGATCGATCGCCACAAAAGCGGGGTGGTCGACCTGGGCCGGAGGCTCAGCCATCATCTCGCGCAGTCGTTCGGGGCGCTGATTTTGGAAACCTTTACTAGTAGCAAAGCCGTCCGGGAAGGGCTCATCGCTATGAGCCCAATCAACTATTTTGTCCCAAGCTTTAACCATCGAGTTTTTACTGGTGCCGTTTAGCTTGTTGACCTTATTGAAGCTCTGCAGCAGATCGGGGATCTCGTCGTACCATTCAGACCAGGGTAGAGCCTTGAGTCGTGCCAGTTCAGCCTCGAACGCCTGCTCAAAATTATTGAGGAGTTCACCTAGAGAGTGATTATCACTATCTATGCCACCTCCCAGACCTTTGACCTTTTTGAACAGGATTTCAGGGTCTGGGTAGAGGCCTAGATAGCGATCGGCACATGCCCCAATGAGTGGATAGACCTCGGTCCTGTAATAGTCACGAAGTGCCGCAAGTTGCAGCTCTTTGATGCTGGTGACCAGCGTCTGACTAAACAGATTGCCGCTGTCAAAGGCGTGCTCCTGCAGCATCTGGTAACACCAACCATGGATGGTGGATATTGCCGCTTCATCCATCCACTCGGCCGCCAATAGCAGCTTAGCCTGATGTGTTTTGTGCTCGGACTCATCGAACTGCTCACGCAGCATGAAAAGTATCTCGTTATCTGAGTTGCGCTCGACGTCGCCGGCAAACACCTCAGCCGCCTGAGTTAATCGTTTGCGAATACGCTCGCGCAGCTCCTTAGTAGCCGCTTCGGTAAAAGTCACCACCAGCAGATTCTGTGGCAGCAGACCGGCGGCCAATTCAGCGTTCGATAGCTTAGGTTGGCCCAGCACAAGGCGGACGTAGAGCAGGGCGATGGTAAAGGTTTTCCCGGTACCCGCGCTCGCCTCAATCAGGTGGCTGCCAACCAGAGGTAGTTTTAATGGCTCGAGTGTGTGGCGTTGGCTCATGCTTCCACCTCGCCGCGAGCACTCAGATGTATCAGACGGAGCGGCTCATAGATCTGGCCCGTGTAGAGAGTAAAATTCTCAGAATCATATAGTGACTCAAAATTTGGGTAAGCGCGTGCAAGGTAGCCGCGATCATAATCTTTGAGCTGTGTCTCATACTTGGCAGCAGCCTTATCGCGCACCTTCTCTGCATCGAGTTTAACTGCAGCTTCGAGCATTTCGTAAGCCACTTCTGGCAGAACGGGTAGCGGTTGAGTCATACCTCTGATCCAGCCCGCCATGATCGCGTCGAACAGTGGGCGCGCCTTTTCGGCAGTTAGTTGAGGCAGTTCGATGCAGCAATCCTCCTCCTTGCTGAGGATAAAGCTTCGGAACCCTACTCCATCGAGTTGCCCTGCTAGGTGAACAACCCAGTCGTTAAGAAGCTTCTCATATCGAACGCGCTTTTTGTTCTGACTATCCAGCAGTTTAGAACCCGAAATATGGATACGCGCGCGTTCACCCTCTGTGTTTGTTCTCAGTTCTGTTATCTGATCGGCAACCTCGATAGTGCCCTGCTCGTTGCAGTACTCCAGAACAAAGAGTTGATCAGGAGCGCTCATTGACCAGTGCGTCAGCAGTTCGCAATAGCGTTCAAAAAGATTGGGCATGTTGGAGCTGATCACCTTTGATAGTTGCCTCTCGATGCTATCGACACCGATCGCACCACTGCCCGCCCAGCGTTCCAGCTGCTGTTGCAAGCTGCGTTCAAAGGCTGGGGTGTCGGCACTTTTCTGCACAACTTTTTGAATCAGTTGCGACTCGAAAATGGCCTTCTGCAGATGGCTGAAGGTGAACAGCTCGTTGTCCGTATCGATTTCCTGCAGATCAGTGAACCAGATATTCAACCGCTGATTATAGAAGTAAGCGATTGGGTTCTTCAGGAAGTTAGCGATCGCTTTAAAACTGAGCGGCTCATCAGGCTGAATATAAGATAGTGGGTGTTCACTATCTCTGGATCCGCAGCTAGATCTGTCAAGCGCGTCTCTCCAACTCGTATTGTAGGTGAAGAGTTGGCGCTGTTTTAGCACTGTATCGAGTGATTCCGCTCGGTTCTCTGATGCGTAGTACCGAGGGCTGAACGGTTGCAGCGGGTGGATCGTGCTTAGTAGTTGCGAGCTGCTTTTGTCTGCAACTGGGCTGCTCCAGAGCAGATTGATGTAGTCCTGTAACTGCTCAACTAGCACCGAGGCTGGGCGTTCGGAGTCATCTAGTATGCTACGGGCGACCCAGCTTATGTAGAGCTTTTCGCGAGCAGATAGTAGCGCCTCCAAGAAGAG
>JAYQBD010000036.1:17014-19007 GCA_038137135.1 Oceanospirillaceae bacterium
AAGCGATTGCGCAAGGCGGGCGCCTCCAACAGACTCATCACTTCACTGACACTGCAGCGAGCCTGCGGCAGCGACAGTAATATCTCTAGCGCGCTGAGCAGCGGGCTTTGACCGCGTTGCCCAAGGTCAGCAATGTTGAAAGGAATATGCTGTGCTGACTCTCTTGGATACTGGCTGAAGACGGCTTTGATGAACGGGGCATAGACATTGATGTCCGGCACCATCACCATGACGTCGCGTGGTTGTAGTTGTGGATCTGCGTTGAAAGCCGCGAGCAGCTGGTCATGTAGAATCTCAACCTCGCGCAGTGGGCTGTGAGCGAGATGAAACGCCACAGAGTGATCGCTGCCGAGATCGAGTTGGCGTTGCTCCTTCTTGACCTCTTCAAGATCACTAAGGTGGAAAATATCGTCCTGTATTTGGTGCAGCAGAGAAGGAGCGTCGGTCTCGCTATGTGGGAAGAAGAGGTCGATCTCGTTACGGTATAGCCGGTAGGCTGCCGCACGTGCTTGGGTGTCATCAAACTCATCGAGCATGCGCAGAAAATCACGCCCCTGCTTGCCCCATCCAGCCAGCAGTGGGTTGGCGTGGCCGTGCAGCGCTTCTAACTGGCAACCGGGCTCAAATCCATCTTTCTCTTTGCCGCGGCGCCTTTCGGCTGTCAGCAGCTCGCGGTCACTGATGATCTCAGCCCAGTGGTACCGGCTCGGGTTCAGCACACAGAAGATAACTTGAGAGAAACGGCTCAGCAGTGCGAGCGCCTCGAGTGTCTGCCAGGGTAGAGACGAGACGCCAAATACAAACACGCGTTTGGGTAGCTTGGCACCGACCGGAATCGCGCTTAGCCTTTTTGCCTGCTCAACGAAATGCGTGTGAACGCGCGAGCGACTGGTATTCGCTTCTTGATTGCGCTGCGTATGTATATCTGCATAGATAGCGCGCCACAAAGCGGACTGCCAAGTGTCATCGTCACTTAATGCGGTTTCAAATCCGCTGCTGCTTAGGATCGAGTCGGCTCCCCCCTCCCAATGCGCCAACCAGTCGGCACGATAGACCTGATACTGGTCATAGAGGTCGGCCAGTTTCTCTGCAAGCTGATAGGTTCTTATTAACGGTTCTTCGCCTTCAATAAAGCGTTTAAGCGGCCCGTAAACAGGTTGATCAATCAAGGTTGGCAGTAGACCATACAGGCGCCAGCTCAGTGGGCGTTTGTCATACGGAGAGCTCTTTGGAACTTCACTTTCTGAGAGTACTGAGCGATATACGCTCCAGATAAATTCGGCGGGCAACTGAAATTTGAGATCAGCGGCGATACCTAAACCGCCTACAGACGCATCACTGCCTGGATTGGTTGCGATCGATTGTTTCAACCATTGCGCGATACCGTTGCTCTGCACCAGCACCACATCCTCGTCAAAAGGGTCTAGCGGAGCCGTGCGCAGAAAGGTGATCAGTGATTGGCGCAGATCCTCAAGGCGGTTGCCGTGAATCGCGATAAAGCCACTGTCAGTCGGTGCCGGCATTAAAATCTCTCGTCTGGAAAACTGGCGCTAGTAGATTGAAAAATAGCATGTTCTGCACTCAGTTAGGAGCGAATCAAAATCAAATCCCTTATACTTGCTCCATCGAAGAACAGTCATGGAAATCCGATGAAACTCCTTATTCGCAACCTCGCTCGCTCAACAACTGAAGCTGACTTATTGGAACTATTCGAAAGTTACGGCAGCGTGCAGTACTGCAACTTGGTTATGGACTCTGTAACCGGTGGGTCAAAAGGGTTCGGTTTTGTCGAAATGCCTAAGGTAGGCGAAGCCAAAGCGGCGATGAAAAATCTCAATAACACGCTGGTTAACGGCAATATCATTCGCGTAAAGAGAGCTGAGGATAAACCGGTATAGGGCTGAGGTTTTAACATGCTTGCACTGAATCGACTTAATCTCAGCAATGCCCGAGGCGATCTTTTAGGCGGTGTAACGGCTGCGGTTGTCTCTCT
>JAYQBD010000037.1:0-18345 GCA_038137135.1 Oceanospirillaceae bacterium
TGGATACCTGGTTCTACTTGGCAAACGAAGAAGTTTGATTCGGTGATCCGCTGATTCGGTGATCCGCTGATCCGCTGCACCAAGAGGCACGTTTAACCAACGTGCCTTTTTGGTAAGCTGCCGCAATTTTAAGAGTCCACTGCTATGAGCCCCTATCTTGGCGTTGCCGTTGTTGTTGCCGCACTTGGCTATCTAGTTGGTCGTGTCGGGAAAAGTGATGAGAATCCGATCGCAAAACGCATTGAGGAGGTGTTTTATGCAATTGCGCTTATCGCTTTTCTGTTAGCTGCGCTGTTGTAGTAGAATACGCACCAGTTAATTTAACCGGACCTTCCAGTGTTTGAACTCGGTAAACGTAATCTCCTAAAAGTATTGCGCGCAAGCCCCTATGGGCTCTATCTCGATGCCGGTGACGGCACCGGTATTCTGCTACCCAATAATGAAGTGCCTCAGGACGCCAATATTGGTGATCGCCTGCGTGTGTTTGTCTATCTCGATTCGGAAGATCAAGAGATCGCAACATTGCAGCACCCGTTGGCGCAAGTGGGTGAGTTCGCTCGTCTGAAAGTTAAAGAGGTCAACGATATCGGTGCCTTTTTGGACTGGGGACTGGCAAAGGACCTTTTTCTGCCTTACGCCGAGCAGCGTCAGCCCGTTCGGCCCGGACTCTGGGTCAATGTCTACCTGTACGTGGATAACTCGGGCCGTATAGCGGCGACGACTAAAACAGATCGCTATCTAGAGCAGAACCCGACTGATCTCAACGTGGGCGACCTGGTAGAGTTGATGCCGTGGCGTATGACTGATCTGGGAATGCTCTGTATCGTAGATCATCGGTATGAGGGGTTAATTCACCGTCAGGATCTGACCCAGCATCTGAAACTGGGTTACCGCACCCCCGGTTATATCAAGCAGGTGCGCGCAGATGGGCGTATCGGCCTGATGCTGCAAGCGCCCGGTTATGGTCGCGTAGATGGTCTGGCGTATCAGATTCTTGAAGATTTGCGTGAGAATCGCGGTTTTGTAGCGCTCAACGATAAGAGTGCACCAGACGCAATCAATGAGCGCTACGGCTGTAGCAAGAAAGCGTTCAAGATGGCGATCGGCCAGTTGTTGAAAAAAGAGAAGATCGATCAGGACGACAAAGGTCTGCACCTGGTCGAGTAATATCCCCAAGGATGAGGTTGTTTAATGATTCCACGCCTAGACAAGATTAACGCCACCCAGCAGCGCTATTTACGTTTTATCGAGCGCCTTAAAGCTGAGGGTTTTGCCGGCGATCTCAATCCTGACTATGCCAATCGCGTTGTGCTGGCTACCGATAACTCGATCTATCAGGTGCTCCCTCAAGGTGTTATCTACCCGCGCAGTATTGAAGATCTGCAGCTTGTAGCGCGCCTGGCTGATCTGCCAGAGTTTGCTGAGATTGTACTGAGCGCTCGTGGTGGCGGTACCGGCACCAATGGCCAGTCGCTCACCGACGGTCTGGTTGTTGATATCTCTAAACACATGAATCAGATTTTGGAGATCAACGCAGAAGAGCGTTGGGTGCGCGTCCAGACAGGTGTGGTTAAAGATCAGCTCAATGCGGCGCTCAAACCCTACGGACTCTTCTTTGCACCTGAGCTATCGACTTCGAACCGCGCAACCATCGGTGGCATGATCAACACCGATGCCAGTGGCCAGGGTTCGGTGCTCTACGGAAAAACTCGAGATCATGTGCTGGCGCTCAAGTCTGTTTGGCTTGGCGGTGAAACCTGGGAATCGGGTCCGATCTCTGATGAAGAACTGACGCAATACAGCGCACGTGAGGATCGTATCGGCGAAATGCACCGTCTGCTGGATGAGATTCAACAGCAGCATGGTGATGAGATTGACGCCTGTTTCCCGAAACTCAATCGCTGTTTGACCGGTTACGACCTAGCGCACATACGCGATGAATCAGGGCGCTTTAACCTCAACTCAGTACTTTGCGGTGCCGAGGGCTCGCTCGCCTTTATCGCGGAAGCGAAGCTGAATGTGCTGCCAATTCCGAAAGTCTCTGTGCTGGTCAATATCAAGTACGATAGTTTTGAATCTTCACTGCGCGATGCCAACGACCTGATGGGTTGGGATGCTACGTCGATCGAAACGATCGACTCTAAGGTGCTCAACCTAGCGATGGGTGATATCACCTGGGATACGGTCTCTAGCTACTTCCCGGCGAATGAAGGTGAGCCAGCGATTCAAGGTATCAACCTGGTGGAGTACACCGGTGACTCCGAAGCTGAGATCGATGAAAAACTGAACCGTTTAACGGCACACCTCGATGCGGTAGCAGGACAGCCAGGCAAAAGCTTTGGCTACACCGTTGCGCGTGGTGCCGTCGAGATCAATAAGATTTGGGGTATGCGCAAGCGTGCAGTTGGTCTGCTGGGTAATGCGCAAGGCCCGAAACGCCCCATCGCATTTGTGGAAGATACCGCTGTTCCTCCAGAAAATCTGGCTGACTTCATTATGGAGTTTCGTGCGGCACTCGATAGCCGTGGTCTGACATACGGCATGTTCGGGCACGTTGATGCCGGTGTACTGCACGTTCGTCCGGCCATTGATATGAAAGACCCAGAGCAGGAGAAGCTGATTCGCGAAGTGACCGATGAAGTTGTCGCGTTAACGCAGAAATATAAAGGGTTGCTATGGGGCGAGCATGGTAAGGGTGTGCGTTCAGAGTATGCTCCAGAGTTTTTTGGTCCCCTCTATCCCGTTCTTCAGCGCGTAAAGGCGGGCTTCGATCCGCGCAACCAGATGAACCCAGGGAAGATCTGTTCGCCGGCGATTGACGGTGCTGCGCTGCTTAAAATTGATGAGGTGCCAACGCGTGGTCAGCATGACCGTCAGATTCCGGCGGTGACTCGCGAAGCGTACGACACCGCAATGAACTGCAACGGTAATGGCGCCTGCTATAACTACGATCCGAATGACGCGATGTGCCCGTCGTGGAAGGGTACACGCGAGCGTATTCACTCGCCCAAAGGGCGTTCGTCGCTAGTGCGTGAGTGGCTACGTCTGCTATCGCAGCACGGCGTTGAGGCTGACGGCTATGCTCAGGCGATGCGAAATGAGTCTCCGCTGCTGAGTTGGCCCAAACGTGCGTTGAACACACTCAAGCGTGAACGCGGCCAGTACGACTTCTCCAATGAGGTGCATGAGGCGATGCAGGGCTGTTTGGCCTGTAAGTCCTGCGTGGGCCAGTGTCCGATCAAGGTCAATGTACCCGACTTTCGCGCCCGCTTCTTAGAGCTCTACTACACCCGTTATCTGCGTCCAGTGAAGGATTATATGGTGGCGAGTCTTGAATTTATGATGCCGACACTGGCGAAGTTCCCTGCGCCGTATAACTGGGCGATGACTAACTCCGTTGTGAAAGGCCTGACTGCACGTTTTGCCGGTCTGGTCGATTCGCCAACCATCTGCAAGCTCGGTCTGAAGCAAGAGATGGATGCGCGTGGTGTTCCAGTAGCCTCAGCCGCGACGCTGAGCGCACTCAGTGAAGAGCAGCGAGCGAAGACGGTGGTGATCGTGCAGGACGCTTTCACCAGCTACTTCGAGACGCAACTGGTACTCGATATTGCAGACCTCCTCAAACGACTAGGATTTAACGTACAGTTGGCGCCGTTCGCGCCGAACGGTAAGCCGTTGCACGTGCACGGATTTATGAAGCGATTCACCAAAGTGGCTCAGCAAAACGTAGAGATGCTGCGTCAGTTTGAAGCTCAGGGTGTTACGCTTATTGGTGTCGATCCGTCTATGACCCTGACCTACCGTCAGGAGTATGCGCAGGTTGTCTCTGGCGAACTGCCCAAGGTGCAACTGTTACAGGAGTGGCTATCGCAGCAGCGTGACGCCCTGTCGGAAATCAAACTCGTGGGCCGCGCGAACTACCGTTTGATGTCGCACTGTACAGAGAAGACCAATGCAGCGCCGTCCGTTAAGCAGTGGCAGACCATCTTCGCTGACCTCGGTCTGGATCTTAGCGTTGTGGCAACGGGATGCTGTGGGATGGCCGGAACCTTTGGTCATGAGTCGGCTAACCAGGCTGCATCGAAAGAGATCTACTCGCAGAGTTGGCAGCCGATCGTAAATTCCGCCGCTGTAGATGATGAGTTGTTGGCAACCGGCTACTCCTGTCGGTCTCAGGTGAAACGCCTGGATCAGAAACAGCTAAAACACCCTGCTCAAGCGCTGCTTGAGTTGATGCGCTAACTGAAGGATCGAATCGATGGAAGACCTGCTACCTGAACTTTGCGACCGCTACCCAGACGAGGTCCGTATTTTGGAGCCTATGCTGGGTAATTTTGGCGGACGCGAGCGTTTCTTCGGTCAAATCGTCACAATTAAAGCGTTCGAGGATAATTCTCTGGTGCGTGAGCAAGTTGCACAGCCAGGGGATGGACGTGTCTTAGTGGTTGATGGTGGCGGGTCCATGCGTCGCGCCATGCTAGGGGATATGCTGGCGGAGAAGGCCTCGAAGAACGGCTGGGCCGGTATTATCATCTACGGCTGTATTCGTGATGTGAATGCGATCGCAGATCTCGATATTGGCGTTCAGGCGCTGGGTGCCCATCCGCTGAAAACCGATAAGAAGGGGGTGGGTGAGTTGAATGTGCCAGTGCGTTTCGGCGGCGTCGACTTTGTCCCGGGCGAGTACTGTTATGCCGATAACAACGGTGTGTTGGTATCGCCCAAGCCGTTAGAAACTGATTGATTAAGGTTGGATAAAGCTTTAACATTCAAGATCGCTTGCTGATAAGAAAATTTTAAATTTTTTTATATGAATCAATTCAACAGCTTAGGACCAGAACTAGGTTGGTTTTAAATTTTTTTTGATTTCTTCGGAACTTTAAGGCCACGTAGATGGTCTATAGTTTACAAGCAAGCATTCAACTGAGCAGCATTACCACACCGGTGTGCACTAGGTTGCAGACCCAACTGTAAAAGGTTGAACTGTAAAGGGTTGTTTAGTTTTTCTGCCAGCTTGAAGCCTCCAAAAAATTAGCGGTAACTACGCTAGCCGCAATCCGAAATCTCCCCCTTAATTCGGATTGCGGTTTTTTATTGCCTGCAGTTTGCCACCTATACTTCTAGGCAGCGCCTATAATGTGAGTATCTTTCCAAGTTTGGAGATGCAAATGCAGTCTGACCGTCGTATCGCCCCTCGAGTCAATTGTGATATCGCAGCTGAGGTGCACATGCTCTTTGGTGACAGCATCAATGTCCAGATTGTCGATCTGTCGATCTCTGGCTGTCAGATAGTCGGGGATGAGAAGTTGATGGGTTTGAAGTCTGTCGCCAGTGGCGCGCCCATGGAGTTCAACCTGCACTTTGGTTTAGATGGCTGTCCGATTCACACCTTCTGTCGAGTGGTCTATCAGCGACGCGAACGGCAGAGTCGATGTGCAATGGGACTGCGCTGGAGCTCTATTCCCGAGCATCAATCAGATATAGTGCAGCGCTTTGTTAATGAACGTCTGGCGACAGGCATGGCTCAGTCGAGCGCCCGTGCATAGCGGCCCCGCAGAATCTGAACTCGGCTGACATAGTTCTGAGTTTCAGTGTAAGGAGGAATCCCCGAGTAGCGCGCTACGGCACCGGGGCCGGCATTGTAAGCCGCGGTAGCCAGTCTCTCATCCCCATCGTAGAGCGCGAGCAGCTGCTCCAGGTAGCGACTACCGCCGGCGATGTTCTTGCTCGGATCTAAACGATCATCTACCCCCAGGTCCGCTGCAGTAGCCGGCATCAATTGCATTAGCCCGGTAGCGCCTTTGGATGAGATTGCACCGGCGTTAAATGCAGATTCTGCATGAATTACCGCGCGGATAAGTGCTTCATCGACGCCGGTGACGCGCGCCAAAGTGCGAGTCTGGTCACGATAGCTCTGCAAGTTAAGAGGCGTTGTTTGCCAATTTACGCCCGGCTGAGCGCGGCAAGCGAAGCAGTCAAAACGCATCACCTCGAAGTCTAAATTGCCAGTTGGTTTGCGATCACTAAACGAGAGAATTCCCAGTTTATTGCGGTACTTATAGATGGTGTCGCCCTTGGTCTTGCCCGATTTGGAGGGGACATTGGTATACTCAACCCGACCGTCGGGCAGAGTGCGTTTAACGATCTCGGCCTGAGCTGCTCCAGCAAGCAGTAGGGTCGCAAGAATTGTGGCTTGGCCTACGGCTTTAGCGTTAAGCGCAAGAGTGGGTGTCCATCTATACATGCCACAGTTATAGCACATACTAAGAAAGGGAGAGGGCAGTTGTCCTATCAACTACTGATTTTCGATTGGGATGGAACACTTATCGACTCAACCGGTCGCATTATCTCCAGTTTTAAAGGCGGTGCTCGCGAGCTAGGTCTGCGTATTCCTCCTGATGAGGATGTACGCAATATCATTGGATTGGGTCTTAAAGAGGCGATTGAGCAGGTAATGCCTGAACTGAATAGCACACAAGTGGATGCTCTGGCGCAGGCCTACAGTCGGCACTATCTTGAGCTAGACGAAACTCCGACAGCGCTATTTCATGCGGTTGCAGAGGGGTTAGAGCACTTACGCGCTCGCGGCTTCAGATTGGCTGTTGCGACAGGTAAGAGCCGCCGCGGGCTCGACAGAGTGATGCAGGAGACAGGACTTGGGCATCTGTTCGAAGTTACCCGCTGTGCTGACGAAACGCGTTCTAAGCCCCATCCAAGGATGCTTGAGGAAATTTTGGCTCATACCAAGGTTTCAGTCGATTCGGCGCTCATGATCGGCGATACCGACTATGATTTAAATATGGCAACGAACGCCGGTATGGATGCGCTAGCAGTAACCTATGGTGCTCATGAGTTGAGTCGTTTAGAGCAGGCTCAACCGACCCATAGGGTTGATAGTTTCGTAGACTTTATAGATTGGATTCAGGATCGACAGAGGATAGAGGTATGAATCAGGACCCTTGGGGCCCGTCTAATCAGCTAGCAAGAGCAGAACGCGCTCAGGCAAGCCTTGATACAACACAGAGCGACGAGGAGCGACTACTGCACAAGTGGGCTAACTCGGTCATGAAAGAGCAGCGCGCTTCGCGCCGCTGGGGTATCTTTTTTAAGTCGCTTACCTTTCTCTACCTCTTCGGCATCGCCGGCTATCTGCTGTGGCAACAGAACTTCACCACAGATAGTTTCACCGAGCCCGACCATGTCGGCATTGTTGAGGTCAAAGGGGCTATCGCCTCCAGTGCCGAAGCGAACGCCGATAGCCTAATCTGGTCGTTGCGACGCGCCTTTGAGGCGGAAAACTCCAAAGCAGTCATACTGCGCATCAACAGCCCTGGCGGCTCGCCGGTCCAATCAGGCTATGTCTACGACGAGATAAAACGCCTGCGTACGCTCTATCCTGACAAGCCCGCCTATGCTGTCATTACCGATATGGGCGCCTCAGGTGCCTACTATATCGCTGCTGCAGCTGACGAGATCTACGCTGATAAAGCCTCTCTGGTCGGCTCCATTGGTGTTATCTCCTCAGGTTTTGGCTTTGTCGGCCTGATGGAGAAACTTGGCATAGAGCGCCGTGCGCTCTCCTCTGGCGAGAGCAAGGCGCTGCTAGATCCCTTCCAGCCGCTGCAACAGGACCAAAAAGAGTTCTGGCAAACGGTGCTGGCGACAACGCATCAGCAGTTTATTGATCAGGTCAAACAGGGTCGTGGTGATCGACTCAAAGATGATCCACGCATCTTCTCAGGCCTTATCTGGACCGGCGAACAAGCCGTGGAGCTCGGCCTTATCGATGGTCTCTCAAGCTCCTCAGCGCTAGCACGCGACAAGCTCGATATCGAAAAGTTGATTGACTACTCACGCAAGGCGAGCCCAATCGAGCAACTAGCAGAACGTTTCGGACTCGGCGTCGCAACTGCCGTTATTAATCAGTTTGGGTTGTCGTTTACTTCGCCAATTCAGTGATTAAAACTCGATTTCATCAGTATCCGCGGCTGTCGCAACCGAACTAGGGGCTTCACACTCGCTCTACCCAGTGAGTTCAAGCTGTAGGGACAGGGGTACTATGAGTCTTGATGTAGCAGTGGATTGTACCCAAATCGAATTAGCATCTTATTCAGTCGAATAAGAGGTAGGCCTATCAATGAGTTTGGATCGCTAGATTCGATAGACTCAAACAGAGAGATACCCAAGCCTTCGCATTTGAAGCTGCCCGCACAATCGTAGGGCTGCTCTGCTAGTAGATAGTTCTCAATCTCAAGGGGTGTCAGTTGACGAAACCGCACGGTTACCTCGTCTACCTCGACCTCAGTGCGTCCCGATTCTGTATCGAGCAACGCTAGACCTGTCAGAAACCTTACCTCTTTACCGCTACATTGAGTCAGTTGCTCAACTGCTCGATCAAATCCACCGGGTTTGCCCAGAATGCCGGTATCTGTCACTGCAGTTTGATCACTACCGATGATGAGTCCGCTAGGTCCGGAATCAGCTACTGCTTGTGCTTTCTCGCGGGCTAAGCGAGATACATAGTCATGAGGGTTTTCGTTTCTTAAAATCGATTCGTCAATATTAGGTGAGGATACATCAAAGAATTTCACTAGCCGCGATAGCAGCTCTCTACGGTAGGCGGAGCCTGAGGCGAGGATTATCTCTGGTGTGTGATTTTTCATGATGACTCAAAAAAGGGTATTGATATGTGAATAGGCTGTTTCAGGCGTATCAATCTCGAATTGAGGTTAGCTAGGCATCCCTCTGTCCGTTAATTCGCTACAAAATGCTAAACTAGCGCCAGATTAGCAGTAAAAAAGCCAGCTTTCACTTTACACCGGCACTCGACATCCCTAGAATTGCGCGCTTATGTCGTACGGCCCCTTACCGAAAAGAGTTGATCCTCGAAAACTCGCCGAGCGAGAGGTGCAGTTGCAGGGTAGTGTCGAGCTTAAATCGATGCCCGAACTGTTATCGCTGCTGGTTGATGATGAGGGCGAAGTTAGCGTTGAGCTAGCCTTCGCACTCGATGAGCAGAAACTCCGGACTGTTACCGGTCAGGCCAAAGCACGGGTAAGACAGCAGTGTCAGCGTTGTCTTGAACCGGTTGAGGTTGAGCTGGAAGCTGAATTTAGTTTGGCGGTAGTACTGAACGAAGAACAGGCTAAGAACCTGCCTCGCTACTATGATCCTCTGCTGGTTGAAGAGGATGTGGTGCTAGCTTCACTGGTTGAAGAGGAGTTGATCCTCACTCTGCCAGCGGTGGCTTACCACGAGGATTGCAGCGTACAACTCTCTTACGGAGAGGACGAAGTGCAACAGAGCGAGGCGGATGAGAAACCCAACCCCTTTAGTGTGTTGGCGTCTCTAAAACAGAAACGCTAACAGAGATTGATTAGGAGTTAACTAACAATGGCAGTACAGAAAAGCAAGAAGTCACGCTCACGTCGCGACATGCGTCGTTCACACGATGCGCTGGGTAACCCAACTCTATCGGTAGACCAGGCCACAGGTGAAATTCACCGTCGTCACCACGTAAGCGCTGACGGTTTCTACCGCGGCCGTCAGGTTGTTGCAGCTAAAGGCGAAGAGTAATCTCGCTGCTGTAATCGGCTATGTAAACGGGGACTTCGGTCCCCGTTTCTATTTCTAGCGCCAGATGATGTAAACTGGCGGGCAGATTTCACCATGCGATTTACCGCACCATCTATGCAGAGGAAGTTATGTCCCAATCTTTAGCATTGGTTTTCCCGGGTCAGGGCTCACAGCAGCTCGGCATGCTCGGCGACCTAGCTGCTGAACACAGCATTATTCAAGAGACTTTCGCCGAAGCGTCAGAAGCTCTGGGTTTTGATCTCTGGTCTATGGTCCAGCAGGGGCCAGAAGCTGATCTGAACTCAACTGAAAATACCCAGCCTGCTCTACTCACGTCGAGCGTAGCCTTGTGGCGTTTGTGGCAACAGCAGGGTGGTGAGACTCCAGCCACTGTTGCTGGTCATAGCTTGGGTGAATATTCAGCCCTAGTTTGTGCGGGAGCGATTGACTTCGCAGATGGTGTGAAGCTTGTACAGCTGCGCGGTCAGTTGATGCAGGCAGCAGTACCAGCGGGTAGCGGTGCGATGGCCGCTATCTTGGGTCTGGCCGATGCTGATGTGGTTGCTGCCTGTGAAGCAGCAGCTCAGGGGGAGGTCGTCTCTGCAGTTAACTTCAACTGCCCAGGTCAGGTTGTCATCGCCGGACAGAAAGCCGCGGTTGCGCGTGGTGTGGAAGCCTGTAAAGAAGCTGGCGCCAAGCGTGCCGTTGAGCTCCCAGTATCTGTACCTTCACACTGTGCGCTGATGCAGCCTGCTGCTGAAAAACTTGGCGAGGCGCTAGCGAACATTGATGTGCGCATGCCAGCCATCAGTCTGATCCACAACGTGAATGCGGCGACCGCCAATGATGTTGCCGAGTTGCGTGACCTGTTAGTCCGTCAGCTCTATAGCCCGGTACGTTGGACGGAGTCTGTGCAGGCGATGCAGGCGACGGGTGTTGAAACCTTGATCGAGTGTGGGCCAGGTAAGGTCCTCTCGGGTCTGAATAAGAAAGTTGATCGCGCCCTTAATATCGCCAATATAGGCGATGTGGCGGGTCTGGCGAAAGCGCTTGAGCTGCTAAATGCGTAAGGAATTGCTATGAGTCTTGAGAACAAAATCGCGCTGGTAACCGGCGCAACACGTGGCATCGGTAAAGCGATTGCTGAGAACCTCGCTGCCCAGGGTGCCACGGTTGTTGGTACTGCAACGAGTGAAAACGGCGCTGCAGCGATCTCTGAGTACCTTGCCGCTGCAGGTAATCCGGGCAAAGGGTACGTGCTCAACGTGTCGGATGCCGAGTCTGTTGAAAGCTGCATGAAACAGATCCAAGAGGATTTCGGCGCCGTGACTATTCTGGTCAACAATGCCGGCATCACGCGTGATAACTTGATGATGCGCATGAAAGACGATGAGTGGGACGGTGTAATTAATACCAACCTCAACTCAGTTTACCGTATGGTTAAGTCGGTTCTGCGTGGTATGACAAAAGCGCGTTGGGGTCGAATCGTCAGCGTCAGCTCTGTGGTTGCCTCCATGGGTAATGCCGGTCAAGCCAACTACGCTGCGGCGAAATCAGGCATGGAAGGTTTTACTCGTGCGTTAGCGCGCGAAATCGGTAGCCGTAATGTGACTGCTAATTGTGTGGCGCCAGGTTTCATCGCTACCGATATGACTGCTGAGCTTCCTGAAGCGCATAAAGAGATGCTGCAGTCGCAGATCTCCCTGTCACGGCTAGGTCAGCCGGAAGAGGTGGCTGCAGTTGTCGGTTTCCTCTGCAGCGAAGCGGGCGGTTATGTGACCGGTGAAACTGTGCATGTAAACGGCGGCATGTACATGGGCTAAAACTCTGGAGGTGATTGGGAGAATTAAGCATCTAAAGATTGTAATTTTCCCCGATTTCAGGATAATTGCCTCCAGTTGAAAAACGTTGTCGCTTGCGAGCAGTGGATGCAGACAAGAATTACGGCAAAATTTATCAATCCCAGTGCACCTGGGATGCGATGGGATTAGAAACACTATAGGAATCGATATGAGCAATATTGAAGATCGCGTTAAGAAAATTATCGCTGAACAGCTGGGCGTAAAAGAAGAAGAAGTTACCAACGAAGCTTCTTTCGTTGAAGATCTTGGCGCTGACTCTCTGGACACTGTAGAGCTGGTTATGGCTCTGGAAGAGGAATTCGAGACTGAAATTCCTGACGAAGAAGCAGAGAAGATCAC
Source organism: Oceanospirillaceae bacterium (assembly GCA_038137135.1). Taxonomy (GTDB): domain Bacteria; phylum Pseudomonadota; class Gammaproteobacteria; order Pseudomonadales; family Balneatricaceae; genus Marinobacterium_E. The sequence continues at coordinate 11,778 of JAYQBD010000037.1, forward strand.
TACTGTTCAGTTGGCTATCGATTACGTAAACGCTAACCAGTAATCGAACCACCCTGTATGGTTCTGAAGCCGCAATTGCCTAGTGTAGTTGCGGCTTTTCTGTTTAAGGCGTGATGGAGGATCGCTAATGACTCGTAAGAGAGTCGTTGTCACCGGACTGGGTCTGCTGACTCCTGTTGGTAATAACGTAGAAGATACTTGGAAGAACATTCTTGCCGGCGTAAGCGGTGCGGCTGATATCAGCCATTTTGATGCATCGAGCTTCGGTACTCGTTTCTCTTCATCGGTGAAGAACTTTGAGCTTGAGCCCTACCTCAACCCCAAAGAAGCTCGCAAGATGGATCTGTTTATTCAGTACGGCATGGTCGCTGCGATTCAGGCGGTTGAGGATGCCAAACTAGAGGTTACCGAAGAGAACGCTCCACGTATCGGCTGTGCGATCGGTTCAGGTATTGGTGGTTTGCCAATGATTGAGGCGACTCACGACACGCTAAACAACTCAGGTCCTCGCCGTATCTCTCCATTCTTTGTGCCTGGCAGTATTATCAATATGATTGCCGGTAACCTGGCGATCAAATACGGCTTCCGCGGTCCAAATATCGCTATTACCACTGCCTGCACTACGGGTACGCACAACATCGGGCATGCAATGCGCATGATCCAGTATGGCGACGCTGATGTGATGGTGGCGGGTGGTGCTGAGATGGCCACCACGCCTCTGGGCCTGGGTGGTTTCGCGGCAGCGCGTGCTCTCTCTACTCGCAACGACAACCCGCAAGCGGCTAGCCGACCTTGGGATCGCGATCGCGACGGTTTCGTGCTTGGCGATGGTGCTGGCATGATGGTGTTGGAGTCTTACGAGCACGCCAAGGCGCGTGGCGCGCACATCTACTGTGAACTCAGTGGCTTTGGTATGAGCGATGACGCCTTCCACATGACGTCACCACCAGAAGATGGTGCAGGCGCGGCGCTCTCCATGAGCAACGCGATCAAAGACTCGGGTCTTGCTGTAGAGCAGATCGGTTACATCAATGCTCATGGTACCTCTACACCGGCGGGTGATATTGCCGAGTCTAATGCAGCTAAGCGCGTCATGGGTGATGCAGCTAAATCGGTGCGCATGAGTTCGACTAAGTCGATGATTGGTCACCTGCTTGGTGCTGCAGGCTCTGTTGAGGCGGCCTTCTGCGTGCTGGCGCTGCGGGATCAGGTTGCTCCACCAACGATCAACCTTGACAACCCTTCCGAAGGTTGTGACCTCAACTACGTGGCGCATGAAGCACAGCAGGCCAAACTTGAGGCCGCTATCTCTAACTCCTTCGGCTTTGGCGGCACCAACGGTACGTTGGTTTTCAACCGCATCTAAAGCCAATGTCGGGCCGAGGGGAGCTCTCGGCCTGATTGATTTCAGACCTGATGCAACCTCTCACGCTTATTAACGGTAGCGCCACACGAACTCTGGCCTCATCCGATCGTGGACTAAATTTTGGTCAGGGCGTTAGCACGCGGGTCAAAGTTGTGGCTGGTAAGACACAACTCTGGCGCGAGCATATGGCGCTGTTACAGCACGGCTGCAGTGCGCTTGGGTTCCACATAAATGCAGTAGAGAAGTTAGTTAAGCGTGACCTCGGTCTGATTCCCAAAGCGGACCTAAGCTTACGTATCACTCTAACCGCTGGGCTGGGCTCAAATAGCCTGGTTACGCCTGTAGATCTGCAGCCAACACGTATCCTGCAGATTGAGCCCTGTCATTTTTCTGAGCCGCCGGTTGAGGGCGTAGAGGCGATCTTGTGTGTGACGCCTTTGGCGATTCAGCCAAGATTAGCGGGAATCAAACATCTCAATCGGATGGCACAGGTGTTAGCGCGCGCCGAATGGCGTGATCCGGGTATACGTGAAGGTGTAATGCTTGATACATCAGGTGTTCTGGTTGGGGGTACCCGTTCCAATCTCTTTTGGGTCAAGCAAGGCAAACTGTTTACGCCCGATCTGAATCGAAGCGGTATCCGCGGGGCCATGCGCTCGGCAGTGATTCGTCTCGCTCAGCAACAGGGGCTTGCAGTGCATGAGGTGCGTGAAACTCCTGATGTGTTGAACTTGGCCGATGAGCTCTTCTTCTGTAACAGTGCTGAAGGTATATTGCCGGTTAAAGCTTTGGCTCAAAACCAGTATGCTGTGGGTAGCAAAACATTAACGGGGCAGTTACAGGCTGACCTGGCACGAGTTCTCTATGATTAAGAAGTTTTTTTTAGCGCTAACCTTGATAGCAGCAGTCGGCGCAGGCGTCGCGTATTGGGGCTACCAGCAGCTTCTAGCGCTACCCCAGCAGCCATTGGAGTTGAGTGAGGATAGCGTTTTAAAAGTGGAGCGTGGTACCTCAGCCTATCAGTTAGCTCAGACGCTGGAGCAGCGAGGCTGGATTGAAGACGCTCGCTGGTTACGTGGTTTGTTCAAGCTGCGCCCTGAACTGACAGGACTGAAAGCAGGTGAGTATCGCGTGATGGCGCAAGATACTTTGATGGATCTGCTGCAGCGTATCAATAGAGGTGAGGCGATTCAGTATCGTTTTACTCTGATTGAGGGAAATACGATTCCACAGATGCTGGCGCGCTTGCGTCAGGATGAAATTTTGGTGAAAGAGCTCAACGCGAATAGTGCGCAAGAGTTAGCGGCCGAGCTAGAGCTTGATTTCCCCTCTGCAGAGGGGCTGTTTCTGGCTGAAACCTACCAGTTTGAGACGGGTATGAGCGACCGTGAGCTGCTGTTAAGAGCGCATCGAATGCTGCTGGATACGCTCGATAAACATTGGCAAGCGCGCGATACTAAATTGCCTCTGAAAAGCCCATATGAGGCTCTGACGCTGGCATCAATCATTGAGAAAGAGACTGGGCTAAGTAGTGAACGCCCAGATATCGCGGGGGTGTTTATCCGCAGACTCAACAAGAATATGCGCCTTCAGACTGACCCGACTGTTATCTATGGTATGGGTGACCGCTACACAGGTAACCTGACCCGTAAGAACCTGCGTGAGAAGACCGAGTTCAACACGTATGTCATCAAAGGGCTGCCCCCCACGCCGATCTCGACTGTGGGTGAGGAGGCGATAGAGGCCGCGCTAAATCCTGCAGAGGGTACTGCGCTCTTCTTTGTAGCCAAAGGCGATGGTTCGCATCAGTTTTCTGATACCCTTGATGCCCACAACCGTGCCGTGCGCGAGTACCAGTTAAAGCGGCGTAAAGATTACCGCTCCACACCAGAGGCGAATTGATGAGAGGCAAGCTAATCACCGTTGAAGGCGGTGAAGGTGTTGGTAAGTCGACTAACCTAGCATTTATCCAGCAGCAGCTAGAGTCTGCGGGTGTCGATCTAGTGGTGACTCGCGAACCCGGTGGTACCGAGGTCGCTGAGAAGATCCGCGAACTGCTACTGACCCCCTCCGATGAGCCTATCTGCGAGCTGTCTGAGTTGCTGCTGGTCTTTGCTGCCCGAGCACAGCACCTAGAGCAACTGATAAAGCCTGCGCTTGAGCGCGGTGCCTGGGTGCTCTGTGACCGATTTATTGATGCTACATACGCGTACCAGGGGGGTGGCCGTGCGATGGACCTTAACGTCATCGCAGCCCTGGAGCAGTTGGTTCTCAGCGACATCAAAGCGGATATGACTCTCTTGCTCGACCTTCCTGTTGAAGTAGGTATGGCGCGTGCGCGAGCTCGAGCGGAACTTGATCGGTTTGAGCAAGAGCAGATGAGTTTTTTTGAGGCGGTGCGCAGTGCGTACTTGGCTAGAGCTCAAGCAGACCCCAATCGTGTCGTCATAATCGATGCCGCTCCCGCTCTCGAGCAGGTGCAGGAGCAGATCGCAGTAGCCCTGCAGACGTTGGGAGTTGGCCGATGAACGCCGTTCTTCCTTGGCATCGGCCACTCTGGCAACGACTAGTGAAACAGCAGGCTGAAGGGCGTTTGCCGCATGCGATGCTCTTTGCTGGCGCTAAGGGTGTAGGTAAGGTCCAGTTCGCTGAGGCCATTGGTGCTGGGCTGCTGTGTCACGCACCCTCGGATGGCGCCGCCTGCGGTCGTTGTAAATCCTGTGAGCTGATCAAAGGTGGCAGTCATCCAGACCTGTTGCGCCTCTCTCCCGAGGAGGAGGGCAAGGTGATTAAGGTCGATCCTGTGCGCGAGATGATCGACAAGCTACATGGCACAGCTCAGCAGGGCGGGTACAGGATATTGATTGTCCACCCCGCCGAAGAGATGAACGTTGCGGCTGCAAACGCGATCCTCAAGACGCTTGAGGAGCCGGGCGATGCAACACTGATTATGTTGGTGGTTGATCAGTTGGGTAAAGTAATGCCGACTATTCGTAGTCGCTGTCAGCGTATCGACTTCCCTGCACCTCAACCCGCTGAAGCAACGAGTTGGCTCGCTGCTGAGGCGCAGATTAGTGAAGATGAGGCCGGTAAGTTTCTAGCCTTAGCTCAGGGTGCGCCTCTGTTGGCACGTGACTGGAAGCTTAGTGGTGTCAAAGACCTTAGGGCCAAATTCTTGACTGGGCTGGCGGACCTGATTCGCAATCGCCAGAGCCCATTAACGCTCGCCGAGCAACTGCAGAAAGAGGACGTCGCATTGATGCTCAATTGGTGGGGAACACTGATGAGTGATGTGATTCATCTGCAGCTTGCAGGAGCTGAGGGTCCGAGAACAAACTTGGATATGGCAAAATTAGTCACCGCTTTAGCGAAACGCTGCCAATCAGATGCTATCTTTAAACTTAACGATCAGATACATCAGGAGCGTGCAGCCCTGATGTATCATCAGAACCCCAATAAGCAGTTGCTGTTAGAGAAGCTGTTTATGGACTGGAAGAGTTTGACTCAGACGGACTAGAACTATGGCCATTATGCCAAGGATCAGTCACGGCATCTTGTCGCTGACCGTTAGCAATAAGGAAGACTTGTACCGCGCCTACATGCCGTTCATCGGTAGCGGCGGTCTGTTTATTCCTACAACACGCTCCTACCAGCTCGGTGAGGAGGTGTTTATGTTGCTAACTCTGATGGAAGAGCCCGACAAAATTCCAGTGGCCGGCAAAGTGGTTTGGGTGACTCCGAAAGGGGCGCAGGGAGGCAAAACCCCTGGGATCGGTATTCAGCTCTCTAGCGATGATGCGGCCCTTGTTGGTAAAATTGAGACCTACCTAGCCGGGGCTTTGGCCTCCGGTCGTCGTACCAATACACTTTAAGAGCGCTTTATTGAAGCGCTTAATACAGGTCTCATTGCGTTCCTATGTATATCGATTCTCACTGTCATCTAGACAGACTCGACCTCTCTAAACATGACAACTCCCTGAGCAATATTCTCGATGACGCGCGCGGGCGCGGCGTACACAAGATGCTCTGTGTTGGTATAGATCTCAATCTCTACCCTGGGATGCTAGAGGCGATAGCCGATCAGAAGGATGTCTACGCTTCAGTCGGTGTGCACCCCTGTCATGTAGTTGAGAGCCCGTGGGATGAGGCCTTTGTACGTCAGGCGGTAGCGTCAAATGATCGCGTAGTGGCTCTAGGGGAGACCGGTCTCGACTTCTACTACACGGCTGATACTAAAGAGCAGCAGGTTGAGAGTTTCGCCAACCATCTCAAGCTCGGCAGCGAGTTGGATCTACCCGTGATCATCCATACGCGAGATGCGCGCGAGGAGACACTACGGGTGATGGCAGAGCACTCAGATCCAAACAGTGCCGGTGTGATGCACTGCTTCACCGAGACCCACGAGATGGCGATGCGCTCTATTGAGATGGGTTTCATGGTCTCCTTCTCCGGGATTATCACTTTTAAGAATGCAGCGGATCTGCGCGAGGTGGTAAAAGCGGTGCCTATGGAGAGCCTGTTGATCGAAACTGATTCCCCCTATCTTGCGCCCATCCCTTACCGCGGCAAACCCAATCAGCCGGGTTATGTAGCCGAAGTCGCAGCTTGTGTGGCAGAGCTGAAAGGCATCTCAGTGGAGGAGGTTGCTGAGCGCACCGCCGACAATTTCCACCGTCTGTTTAAGCGCGCAGGGTAGGGTTTGGTGTAGGAGGGTTGTACGCAAAGCGTGTTACCCGAGCCTGCTCACTACTCTTTGTCGCGAAATAGCGCGCGCTACATCTCTCCTACAGAAACTCCAGCAAAGAATCCACCCGATACCCCGACGATAAGCTCGGCGGGTTTTTTGCGTTTGTGGTTGCCAAAAGAGATTCTCATACGTATTATCTGTTCTATCGTTATAACCAATGACATTAAGTCCTCGGTCATACAGCGAGATTAGGTTAACAGTGCAGACCGCAAAGTGTTATGACACAAGCAACCTGCACTGTCCTTACCAGTGTTGTTCTCCCCGTAAGGGGCACTTCAGGGCGATCAATATGATCGCCCTTTTTTATGTACATGGATGTACTGTATCCCGGCAGTGCAGGAGCACACTGCCGGGGTTCGCAGGAAGGCAGTTCTCCACGGCTTGTGAAGTCCGAGAGCGACGTCGCAGGTTGCCTGATCTACCCTAACGCCTCAATCGACTCTGCCACCGTCGCC
>JAYQBD010000038.1:0-17411 GCA_038137135.1 Oceanospirillaceae bacterium
ACAGAGCAAAGTACTGCAACCAGCGGGTTTTGTGCTCTACGCGCTTGGTGGTGAACCAGAACGCCAGTACAAACAGCAGCAGCATGGTAAAGCCGGCCCCAACCATTACACGGAAGGTCCAGAACATTGGCGCAACAGTTGGAATGGTATCTTTGGCAGCCTGCTTGATCTGCTCTTCAGTTGCATCAACCACATCTGGGGTGTAGCGCTTAAGCAGCAGACCATAACCCAAGTCCTGTACGACGCGCTCAAACAGCATGCGGTTCTCAGGGGTATCCTCATCGCCGCGCAGCTTGGTCAGCAAGGCATAAGCTTTGATACCGTTGCGAATACGGGCCTCAGCGCGCTCAACCAGATCAGCGATACCGATCACCTCTTCATCCAGCGAGCGAGTAGCAATCAGGCCGAGTGCGCCGGGAATCTTGATGGCGTAGTCGGTATGCTGCGTCTCTTCGTTCGGTAGGCCAACCAGAGTAAAGGCTGCTGGTGCAGGGTGAGTTTCCCATTCGGCCTCAATAGCGGCCAGTTTTACCTTCTGTACTTCACCCACTTCGTAGCCCGACTCATCGCCCAGTACGATAACCGACAGCGCTGAGGCCAGGCCGAAGGCGGACGCGATAGCAAAGGAGCGTCGTGCAAAGCAGATATCGCGACCGCGCAACATAAAGTAGGAGCTGACTGCTAGCACGAAGATGGCGCCGGTAACGTACCCTGCAGAGACTGTGTGAACAAACTTAACCTGCGCTACAGGGTTAAGGATCACATCAGCGAAGCTCTCCATCTCCATACGCATGGTTTCATAGTTGAAGTAGGCGCCCACTGGGTTCTGCATCCAGCCGTTGGCAATCAGAATCCACAGTGCAGAGAAGTTAGAGCCTATAGCAACAGCCCAGGTAACGCCCAGGTGCTGCACTTTGCTCAGACGATCCCAGCCAAAGAAGAAGAGGCCGATCATGGTGGACTCGAGGAAGAAAGCCACAAGACCCTCAATCGCCAGCGGTGCGCCGAAGACATCACCGACGTAGTGCGAGTAGTAGGCCCAGTTGGTGCCGAACTGGAACTCCATCGTCAGACCGGTGGTGACACCGAGGGCAAAGTTGATACCAAAGAGTTTGCCCCAGAACTTCGTCATATCGCGGTAGACCTGTTTGCCGGTCATCACATAGACCGACTCCATGATCGCCAGCATGAACGAGAGCCCAAGCGTCAGTGGAACGAAGAGAAAGTGGTACATAGCGGTAATGGCAAATTGCCAGCGCGATAGTTCCACAACTGAATCAGAGATCATTGAGGCTGCCCCTCCTACAGAAATATTGCAGTGCACAATTGTCTATGGAGAGGCTAGTCGAATCGCTCGAGATGTTAATTGATATAGGACAATTTCAGTCCATTATTTTCCGGGTCGGACGTTTCTTCCCTGACCTGGCTGGAGCCTTGGAGGATGTGCGAAACAGAGCAGTTGATCTACTGCGCTTAGTTTACTGATACAGATCAGCAAATAGTCTCATAAGAAAGACAGTTGGCGTTTCTCAACTATGCTTCTAGGGTATTGATTGGAATCTAACTATGCGTCTGAAGCTTCTGATTTTTCTCACTCTTCTGCAAGCGCAGTTCGCTGGGGCCGACAACCACTTGGTCCTGCAGCTCAAATGGAAACCGCAGTTTCAGTTTGCCGGATATTATGTCGCTCAGGAGTTAGGCTATTACAGAGAGGCCGGTCTTGCCGTAGAGATTCGTCCGGGAGGTCCCGGCAGGAATAGCCTAACTGAAGTGCTTGAGGGACGGGCTGATTTTGGTGTTTCATCCAGTAACCTTGTGGCAGAACGCGTGAAGGGAGCACCGGTTAAAGCGTTGGCAGCGATTTTCCAAACCTCACCGGCGCGGTTTATTGCGCTAAAAAGTTCGGGTATCGAACGTGCTGAACAGCTGCGAGAAAAGCGGGTGATGCTGTTACCGAATAATGCCAGCTTTGAGTTGGTGGCGATGCTCAATCAACTTAACTTGCTTGAGCAGGTCGAGCGTATCGATACCAGCTTTAACATTGATTCACTGATTAATGGTGAAACTGACGCTTTTAACGGCTACGCAACTAACGAGCCTTATTCACTGCAAGAGCTGGGTGAAGAGTACAATCTTATCGATCCGGCCGACTACGGCATCCGCTTCTACGCCGACGTGCTATTCACTACCGATCAATTAGCACAAGAGCGGCCGGCAGACGTACGTGCTTTCACTCAAGCTAGTCTGCGGGGGTGGGAATATGCGTTGCAGTATCCCAGCGAAGCCATAGAGATCGTCTCGGGCTTCGCACCCGAGAAGTCACTTTCACATTTACGCTATGAAGCGCTGTCGATGCACTCTCACATGTCCAAGGACTTAGTCCCCATCGGTTATATGAATACCGAGCGCTGGATGTCTATCAAATCTTATCTTGCCAGTATCGGTGTGATTCCGTCTGACGCAGTGCTTGAATTAGATCAGTTTATTTTCCCGATCGATCCGGTTGAATTCGACTGGAAACAACATGGCTGGATCGTTATAACTGGCGCACTGCTGCTGTCGCTGCTGCTCGCCTGGGCGATCTGGGCGCACCGGCAAAAAGAGATTGTTGAAGAGAAGCTAGAGTCTACCTTCAACCTTGCAACGCACGATACGCTCACCGGGTTAGCGAATCGTTATCTCTTTATCGACCGTTTCAGGCAGGTACTGGCGCACAAGGAGCGCGAGGCGTTAACGCCGTTGCTGGCCTTTATCGATATCGATAAGTTTAAAGCAGTCAACGATACACGGGGTCATCACGAGGGTGATGCTCTGCTTAAAGCTCTGGCATCAGCGATGCTTGATGAAACTCGCCCCTCTGATACCTTAGCTCGAATCGGCGGTGATGAGTTTGCGCTGTTAGTCGATAACACTCATCCGGAATCCGAAGAGGTTATCTGCCAACGGCTACATGAGGCAGTGGAACGCGTAGTGGAGAGCTTTGAGTTGCAAGAGTTTCAAGTTAACGCCTCCATTGGTGTCCTAATTCTCGATGCAAATCTGCCCGATGAACCAGAAGCGTTACTGGCACTAGCCGATCGCGAGATGTACGCAGCGAAGTGCAGTCAGAGTGAGAAAGTCAGGATCGCCAGGCTATCACAAATGCGCGGCTTCCTTTATGAGGTCTCAGGCTAAAAGCAGCTTGTCTGCAGCTCAATTTCCTCTCGTTTATCGGTCTATCTAGGGCTATTTTGCCTTTCGTCTATCTTATTTTGCGTCGCAATTTGCAACGCAAAACGATAACTCTTCGAGCAATTGTGCCTGTCTGTAGTTTGCCGGCCCTTAATCTAGGGCTTCAAGTGAATCGGTGATAAACTTCTGTCCAATAAGAGTTGAGCGAAATATAGGCAAGACGCGTGCAAAATATTGAATTGCAGTCGAAAGAGCACAGCATTCTTCGTCGTGTGGCGTTGTCTAGTTTCGTATCGGGGGCTGGATATAGCCTTTTCTTGGCGTTCAATCAGTTGGGTTTGTTTTTTCAGTTTTCAGAACTGCTTCGCCAGGAGCAAGGTCAGCTCCCTCTGCTGATCTTAGTTTGCTTGGTATGCGGTACCCTAATCCTATCTTTGCGTCGCCCCTCACACCTAACTCTTCGAGTGCTGATATCTGTTCCGGTTCTGCTTCTACTTGCTGGCACTGCTCATCGATCGCGAAGCGCGTATGGTTTGTGAAATGAGCCCTAAACCTTTACGTCAGGCTGTCACAGTACTACTCAAGAACGTTGCGATGCGCAGTCGTGCAACCGCCGTTAGAGTCTTTCTGGATGCGCGGCAGAGCAATGGAAAGCTGATATTGGACTTGCGCGTTGAGGATAATGGGTGTGGTGTGCATGGTGTTGAGGTTGAGCATCTATTCCAAGCTTTTTATCGCCACACCCCCCCAGTTCGGAGGGGCTTGGTTTGGGATTGAGCATCGTCCGAACATTGATCGAAGCTCAGGGTGGGCGCATTGAGTACTTTGATAGCCATCTGGGTGGCGCTGGATTCCATGTGCATCTTGAGCCGGTTTTAGGTAACCAGGTGGCGCTTGAACGGATGGATCTTTCCACGAAAGGGATGGAGGGATTACGTATCCTTCTAGTCGAGGACAATGAGCCATTGCGAATGCTTACCCGTGCTGTATTGGAGAAGGCCGGGGTCATCGTTAGCCCAGCGTCCAATGGTCGTGAAGCACTGGAACTGATCCAGGCTGGCGTCGGCATCGATCTGGTGCTTACAGATATTTACATGCCCAAGATGGACGGTTACGAGCTCTGCCGGCATCTGCGCGAGCTAGGGTTCAGCCGCGTTATTCTTGGGGTAACAGCAGCAGCTGTTGGGCGGGAAGCCCAACGCCTTGTGGAGGCGGGTGCCGATGCTTGTTTGAACAAGCCGCTCTCGGTCGCTGCAATTGAGTTGGCGTATCAACGCGCCGTAAAGGTGTTAAATGACCCTAACCGTTTATAGAAAACAGAATGGAAATTAAAGTAAATTACCTGGATAACTTACGCCTTGAAGCTAAGTTTGATGATTTCACTGTCATTGCAGACCAGCCGGTACGATACAAAGGTGATGGCTCTGCACCCGGACCGTTCGATTACTTTCTCGCTTCATCGGCACTCTGTGCCGGCTATTTCGTCAAGGTCTACTGTGAGGCGCGAGGCATCTCCACTGACAATATTCGATTGTCGCAAAATAATATCGTCGATCCAGAGAATCGCTACAAACAGACCTTTAAGATCAACGTCGAACTACCCGAAGATATCAGCGACAAAGATCGCACTGGGATTATTCGCTCGATTGAGCGTTGCACGGTTAAAAAGGTGGTGCAAGAGGGGCCTGACTTCCAAATTGAACTGGTTGAAAGCCTAGACGATGATGCGCAAGCGTTGCTCAATGTCGCAGGCGAGGGTGAGACTTATATCGAAGGCAAGGATGCGCCACTCGAACAGACCATCGCTAAAATGACTGAGATTTTGGCGAGCCTCGGAATGAAGATCGAGGTCGCTTCATGGCGCAACATCGTGCCACATGTCTGGTCACTGCATATCCGCGATGCTGCTTCGCCAATGTGTTTTACCAACGGCAAAGGGGCAACGAAAGAGGCGGCACTCGCCTCGGCTCTTGGAGAGTTTCTTGAACGCCTCTCGTGTAACTTTTTCTATAACGATCAGTACTTTGGCGCTGAGATTGCCGAGTCTGAGTTCGTTCATCGCCCTGACGAGCGCTGGTTTGAATTGACTGAAGATGACAGCCTGCCTGAGGGTCTTTTGGATGAGTACGCTCTGGCGATCTATAACCCAGATGATGAGCTTTGTGGCTCAAATCTGATTGATACCAATTCGGGGAACGAAGAGCGGGGGATCTGTGCTCTACCGTTTTCGCGTCTGTCGGACGGAGAGACGGTCTACTTCCCATCAAACCTGATCGAGAATCTCTTCTTAAGCAACGGTATGAGTGCCGGTAATACGCTTGAGGAGGCTCAGGTTCAGTGTCTCTCTGAGATTTTTGAGCGTGCAGTAAAACGTGAAATCCTGGAGCAAGAGTTAACACTACCCGATGTGCCGGATGAGGTGCTAGCGCGCTGGCCTGGCATTGTTGAAGGGATAAGAGCGCTAGAGGAGCAGGGCTTTCCCATTCTGGTTAAAGATGCATCACTAGGCGGTCAGTTCCCAGTCGCCTGTGTAACCTTAATGAACCCTAAAACGGGTGGTGTGTTTGCCTCCTTTGGTGCTCATCCAAGCCTGCATGTAGCTATCGAGCGCAGTTTGACGGAGTTGCTTCAGGGACGAAGTTTTGAGGGGCTGAATGACCTTCCGGCGCCCACCTTTAATTCGCTGGAAGTAACCGAGCCAAACAACTTTGTGGAGCACTTCATCGATTCAAGTGGCCTCGTGAGCTGGCGTTTCTTCAGTGATCGGCCGGATTTTGAATTCGTTGACTGGGATTTTGCAGGTTCCAATGTTGAAGAGGCCGCGACGCTATTTGGTATCCTCGCGGACCTGGGTAAAGAGGTGTATCAAGCCGTTTATGACGATCTGGGTGTGCCGGCCGTCCGAATTCTGGTACCTGACTACTCTGAGGTTTATCCGGTTGAAGACCTGATTTGGGACAACACCAATAAAGCACTGGAGTTCCGGGAAGGGATACTCTGCCTGCATCAACTCTGCGACGAGGATCTGCAAGAGTTGCTGGAGCGTCTAGAGCAGAGTCAGTTGGATAACTACACCGATATTCGCACACTAATCGGCATAGAGTTTGATGAGAACACTCACTGGGGACAGTTAACGATACTCGAGCTTAAGCTGCTGATTTGTCTTGCATTAGGGCAGTTGGAGAGCGCTCAAGAGCTGGTCGAGACTTTCCTGCAGTACAATGATAACACCGTTGATCGCGGTCTTTTCTATCGAGCCCTGAGCGCTGCCCTCGAGGTTGAGCTGAGTGAAGATATGGAACAAGGGGACTATCAGCGCAATTTTGGCCGAATGTTTGGTGACCAGCGCATGGCTCAGGTTTACGGTGCGATTAGCGGTGAGATTCGCTTCCCAGGGCTTGAGCCGGTCGGGATGGAGCTTGAGGGGCTAGACCGGCACCAACGTCTGCTTCAGAGTTACAAAAAGCTGCACAGCTGGCGTGCTTCACAGGCTTGATAGCCTAAACATTGAGAGTGGGACTGAGTTAAAACCATGTCTGTTGAATTGATACTGCTGTTGATTATCGGGTTACTCTTAGGAGGCGCGGTTGGGTTCCTCTGGCAGGGGCGTAAACTGACACCGCTCAGCGCAGAGGTAGAACGAGCCACGAGCCAACTGGCCGCTGTGGAGACCGAGATAGAGCGGTTGAAAGGAGAGGCACAAGAGCAGCAGCGACGTGCACATGAGTTAGAAATCGACCGCTCAACGCTTACAGCTCACCTGGAGCAGGTTCAGAGCCAACTCCAGAGTCGAACGCAAGAGCTGGAACAGCTGCGCGAACGCTACACAGCTCTCAGTCATGAGCACAGTGTGCAGCAGACACGTCTGCAGGAGAAAGAGCAGCAGTTTGAGCGTGAACGGGCACAGATCAAGGCAAGCCGCGAAGAGCTGACCAAAGAGTTCGAAAATGTCGCGAATAAAATCTTTGAAGAGAAGGGTAAGACCTTCGCGACCACCAGCCAAACCAGCCTGGATGCACTGCTGAAGCCGTTTAAAGAGCAGCTGGAGGGGTTCCAGAAGCGCACCAATGAGATCCACGAATCGAGTACGCGCGATAGCGCCAAGCTCAACGCCGAGATCCTCAAGGTGATGGAGATGGCTCAGAACATGAGCCGTGATGCCACTAACCTGACCAGCGCGCTCAAAGGTGACTCGCAGCAGCGCGGAGCTTGGGGTGAGGCTCAGCTTCGTCGCACGCTCGAGATGAGTGGTCTGGTAGAGGATGCCCACTACGAGACGCAGTCCTCGTTTAAAGATCTAGAGGGCAAAAGCAAACAGACCGATTACCTTATTAAGCTGCCAGATGGCAAACATATCATTATCGACTCAAAGGTCTCGCTGAATGCCTATGATCGTGTGGTTAGCGCAGAGTCCGCGGACGAGGCCGATGCCGCGATGAAGCAGCATGTTGCAGCGGTAAAAGGCCATATCGACGATCTGGCCTCAAAGGATTACACCAATGTTGTTGGGATGCGCAGTCCAAGCTTTGTGCTTATGTTTATGCCTATCGAGCCAGCCTACATTGAAGCGCTGAAGTCGAATAGGGATCTGTTTGACTACGGCTATCGCAAAGGCATCGTGTTGGTGTCGCACACCACACTGATACCGATCCTGCGCACCGTCTCGAACCTGTGGATGATCGAGCGCTCCAATGCCGAGGCGCGAGAAATTAGTGAGAAGGCGGGGGATATTTTTAATACCGTGAGCACCCTAGCTGAGCGTCTGTCCAAGCTTGGAAACACCCTAAACACTGCGGGAAATCATTATAATGACACGGTCACAGCGCTTGCCGGTAAGCAGGGGTTGTACGGTAAAGTAGAGCGATTCAAAACACTCTCTACCAAGGTAACGAAAGCCCTGCCTGATATTGAGCATCGACATATCGATTTTGAAGATCATAAGCTGCAACTAATAGTTGAAGAGCTGCCGTCTGAAGAGCACTCTCAAGACGAAGTCTTGCCCGAGGGTTCACTGCTGGTAGCCCCTAGCTCAGACGAAACCGCTGATAGCGAAAACCTAGATATCCCACAGAATTCAGAAGAGAGCAAAGCATGACACTGCCCACTTACGCCACCCCACTTAAACGTCTGGCTGATGAGATCGTTGCCTGGAATGCAGCGGCTGGGAAGTTTCCTGGCGAGCGTGCAGCTACGTTGGAGGAGTTGCTGAATCAAGAGGCGCGAGTCGTTGAGGAGCTCAAAGAGCTGATCCATGCGATGGCCGAGAGCGACCTGACCGAAACCCTCGACGCCGTCTGCGATATTTTTGTAACGGCCAGTTATTACCTAGCGCTGGCAAAGAACATGCAAGTCAGCATTGAATCCTGCGTGGTGCCACCTGAAGAGATTGAGACGATACAGGCTCAGCTAGCCGAATTAGCAGAGCAGGCTGAAAACCTGCCCGAGCGTAGCGTTGCGCAGATGTTGGACAACCCGTTAATCGTCAAAAGCCTAGAGGTCTCTCTGGCGCTAGTGCGGGATCTGCCGGTCGACTTTATTGGCGCGCAGCAGGCAGTCAACGACAACAACGCCTCGAAATATGTCGCCAGCGAAGCGGTGGCGCAGGAGTCCGTTGCGCACTATGCCGCGAAGGGAGAAGAGGTGGTTGCTCACGCGTCGAGTTATCTGGGTAAACCGGTCTTCGTACTCAAACGCACTTCAGACGACAAAATCATGAAACCTGTGGGCTTCGTCTCTGTCGAGCTTGCACCGTTTATCTACGCAAACTAAGCACCAGGACGGAGAAAGAGCGTGAGCCAAACAGAGAGCAGCGTGCCGGGGCGTGGGCGCTTAACTATTCGTACACTGGCGATGCCGGCAGATACTAACCCGTCCGGGGATATCTTTGGTGGCTGGGTGCTGTCGCAAATGGACCTTGCAGCAGGTATTTGTGCGGGTCAGCGCGCGCAACGTCGCGTTGTTACTGTTGCGGTAGAGAGTATGAGCTTCATCCGACCGGTTAAGGTCGGTGATGTTTTGGGCGTTTATACCGAGGTTGAGAAAGTGGGGCGCACATCACTCGATATCCATGTTGAGGCTTGGGTACGCCGCGGTCGCATCGGTGAGCGCGAGAAGGTGACTGAGGCTACTTTTCGCTTCGTGGCGGTTGACGACAACGGCAAGTCAACACCTGTACCCAGCTTGGAAGATCTTCCACCCTATGTTGCATCAGATCTCTAGTCATACGCACGTTGGCTGCTGGGCATAAGCTTCGCAAGACACTTTAGAAAGCAAATTAAATGAGACTCTACTAGACTTAAACCTGTATCAGTACCCTGCAGGTTAACTAACGTATGAAAGCTCCGCAGCAGCCGGCCGACACTCATTTTCCGCTCTCCGAGGATGAGTATCATATGCAGGTCTACGCTGCAATTCCCCTCTCGCTGATCCCGACTATCCTTCTGTTGGCTTATCAGCAGTGGACGTTAGCGGCCTGCTTTTTGGTTGGTGTCGGCCTGTTTTCAGCCTCGGCTCGGATTAGCCTTAAAAATGGCTCCATACTTCGCTCCCAGTCACTCTATCTGGCAGGTGGTACAATCATCTTGATTCCCACTTTTGCGCTGGCAATACCGGTTGACTCATCGGCCTCGGTTATTGCTCTGATGCCTTTGATAGTGGGGATTTATATGTATCAGGGTCTTTTTCGCTGGTTAAACATAGCGCTGTCGATCCTCTGTTTCCTGACTGCATTCTTGTCGCAACATCTGCTTGAGTTCGAAGTTTCACTGCTAGATAGCCAGTATCAGTCAGCTTTTTCCCGGGTCATGTTCGTTGTATTTGCGCTTTTCTTGCTGGTAGTCATTACACGCGTTACAACGGACCTTCGCCGGGCAAATGGCCGTCTAACCGTTTCAAACCGCCACGCCGCGCAGGAGCGTGAGAGGTATCAGACACTTTTTGATAATGCTCCTGAGGCCTATTTCATCCTGTCGGCAAAGAATGGTGGGATAGTCGAGTGTAATCATGGTGCAGAGCGAATGTTGCATGGCACCAGAGAGCAGTTGATGGGTAAGTTACCCTTCGAGCTCTCTCCATCTAATCAACCCTCAGGCGAACCATCAGATGAAGCTGCGCGTGCCATCACCAAACAGATTGTACGAGAGGGTGAACTCACGTTTGAGTGGGTACACCAGCGGATAGATGGAGAACCCTTCTGGGTCGAGGTTGAGATTCGTGAGGGCGTCTACCAAGGTGATAAGGTGTTCTTCTCGACCTGGCGTCAGATTAATAAACGTAAGCGGCTTGAATCTGAGTTGATCAAACTGGCCAATGAGGATCAACTCACCGGTCTGCTCAATCGTCACTCTTTAAAAACAGCATTTGCGCGACTGTTGGCTCACGCTCAGCGAAACTCCGCTGGGGTCGCTCTATTTTATATTGACCTCGATAAGTTTAAATATGTAAACGATAGTTACGGCCACCGAACTGGCGACCATCTGCTGCAAACTGCGGCACAGCGTTTTCGCACAGCTGTCCGGCGCGATGACCTTGCGGCTCGGTTAGGTGGTGACGAGTTTGTTTTGGCATTTGAGGGCAGTTTGTCGATTCACGAACTCGAAGATCTGGCGCACAAGGTAACTCAGCAGTTTGCCAAACCGCTCAATATAGACGGCCATTCGCTCAAGGTGGGTTTGAGTATTGGTATATCGACCTATCCCGAGGATGGTCAGGACTTTGATGCACTATTGAGAGCTGCTGATAACGCTCTATATAGAGCAAAAGATCTTGGGCGGGGACAGCACCAATTCTTCGCAAAGGAGATGGCTGATAAAGCGGCCGAGCACTTGCGAATCGAGTCAGGTATAGCTCGCGCACTGAAGGCGGGCGAATTTAAATTGTTGTATCAAAAACAGATTCGTCTATCAGATAGATCAGTTTACGGAATTGAAGCGCTGTTACGGTGGCAGGACCCAGATCAAGGTTTGCTCTATCCGGACGCCTTTTTAAGTGTTGCTGATGACTCGAACCAACTTGAGCAGCTAGAGCGTTGGATTATTCACGAAGCTTTTAATCAAGCGCGAGCCTGGAATGAGGAGGGCTATCAGTTTGGGCGTTTAGCCGTCAATCTCTCACCGCGTTCGCTGCAGAGAGGCTATGCCTTCAAGTTGATCAAAGAGGCTCTTGAGCATACTGCCTGCCCCACGCATATCTTAGAAGTTGAGATATCTGAGAATTTCTTGTTGGAGAATGAGGAGGAGGGGATCGCTGAGTTGGAGTCAATTCGTAACCTCGGCATCGAGCTCTCGTTAGATGACTTCGGCACGGGTTTTTCATCGCTGCGGTATCTTCAAAAAATGCCTATCGACAAGGTAAAAATTGATAAGTCATTTATAGCGGATATAGATACTAACGATAGCGATCTTGAGATTGTCACCGCCACGATCGCGATGGCGCACAAGCTCAATTTAGTTGTTATTGCTGAGGGTGTGGAGACACAGAGTCAGTTGGGCCTGCTAGAGCCAGAAGAGTGTGACGTTGTTCAGGGGTTTCTCTTCTCTAAACCAATGGAGGCGCGGGAAATTTTCAGACTGCCAGCGTCTCAGGATCAACCATAACAGCAAGCGAATCACTGCTAATCCACAGCTGCCCGTCCTGAATATTCGCCTGCAGGTGCATACCTCGCGCTATTAAACCGACCAAAGCCTGACACTGTTCATCAGGGATTCTCGTTATCTGTAGGTTTCGTTGACGAGTCCGCTCCGCGTGAATTGTGTTTAACCAGGGTGTTACAGCTTGGTCTGAGCCGTAGCAGAGTATAACGACCTGTTCCGAGCGGTTGCAGGCTTTGCGGATGCGCTTGTCACTGGGCAGGCCTACATCGATCCACAGCTCAATCTCATCGCTGTAGCTCTTGCGCCAGAGGTCAGGCTCGTCATCAGCTGCTAACCCCTTGGTAAACTCGAGCCGCTCAGACGCAAAGAGCAGAAATGCGAGTAGACGCAACATCATCCGCTCTTCGGTCTCAGAGGGGTGCTGCGCCAGTGTCAGTGAGTGATCTGCGTAGTAGTGCCGATCCATATCGGCGATCTGAATGTGCGCTTTGTAGACGGTTGCGTTTTGAGCCAATGTTTTTACCTATTTGATTCGACTAACCAAGAGTTGATCAATCTTGAAATTATCGACATCTATTACCTCAAATTTAAAACCGGCATAGTTCACAAACTCAGTACATTTTGGAATGCGCTTGAGACTGTACATCAGGAATCCCGCCAACGTCTCGTACTGCTGAGGGTCCGGGAATTCGTCTATGTCCAGAGCTCTACTAACGTCAGTAATTGGGGTCGAGCCCTCCATTAACCACGAGTTTTCATCGCGAACAATGATTTGTTCATGCGCCTGAGTCTGAGCCCAGTCGCCCATTACAGTGCTCATCAGGTCTTTGACGGTAACAACGCCGACGATTAACGCATACTCATTCATCACAACAGCGAAATCGGCCCCTTGGCTCTTAAAACTGTCCATTGCTTCAAATAGAGTCAATGTATCCGGCAGTATCACCAGTTCATTCATCATAGTGCTATCGATTGAGAGTTCACGATTATTGAGCAGCAATGAGAGAAGGGATTTTGCATCAACATAACCAATCGCGGTATCGATGCCCTCGTGACAAACTAGGAAGCGGCTATGTTCCTCGGTACAGAGCTTGGCCCTGAGCTCAGCGGGGCTATCTGACATAGAGAGATATACCAAATGTTCCCTTGGGGTCATTGCAGTTGTAACGCATTGAGACTGCATTTCAAAAACGTTCTCGATAACCTGATGTTCATTTGCATGCAGTAGTCCTGCTGCCGCACCGGCTTCCATCATGGTGTATAGGTCATCGTCGGTAATTTCATCGCTGCGCTCGGCTCGCATACCGAAAAGCTTGAAAAACAGATCGGCCACACCATTGATTAGCCAGACTAGTGGTTTAAACACTGTGATCAGGAGTGTCATAGGCCCCGCAACTCTCACGGCGATTGCCTCTGGATGATTCATTGCGATTCGCTTGGGGATTAGATCTGCAAGTAGGATAAAGCTCAGTGTCACGAAAGAGAATGCGGCATATGAGGGTAGCTGCGAATGCGCAAGGCTTGGGTATAACAGGCTCATGGCAGAGCTAAAGTGAGGGGTCAGATAGCTTTCACTGATGATGCCTGCCAGAATCGCGACTGAGTTGAGTCCAATTTGAATAAGCGTAAAAAATGCGCCGGGTGACGTTTGCAGTGCTATGACCTGACGTGCGGCTGCATTCCCAGACTCGTACATCTGCGTCAATTTTATCTGTCGTGCTGCTGCAAGTGAGAGCTCAGAAACAGAGAAGAAGATGCTGACTAATATGCATACAATCAGCAGACCAAGCGACTCAAAAGGACCCATATCAATAACCGTCTATCCCAGAGCCAGCCAAGCCGAAACGCCAATCATTAGCGTGCCAGCGATACGATTCATAACCTGTACATTGCCGCGATTGCGCAGCAGGTGGCTTAAGGCCTTTCCACCTGCGGCATAGCCCAGCAGTGACAGAAATTCGAGCGATAGGATAATGCCCATCATACTGGCTGATTGAGCAAGGATTGGGCGGCTGCTATCAATAAACGGGGGTAGGAGGGCGATAAAAAATGCCCAACCTTTGGGATTGGCGACTGCGGTAATAAATCCCTGAGAGAAGAGTGATGCACGGCTGATTACGAGTTGATCGGGCGAGTCGCACTTGATTGCCATTTTGCCCTTTGAGCGCCAGAGTTGGATGCCGAGGTAGAGTAGATAAGCCCCACCGCCCCACTTTAATGCGATAAAAAGCTGGGGATACTGCAGCATCAGCGCAGCGACGCCGATGATTGTCATTACGACTACCAACCCAACGCCAATAAGTTCACCTAGCATCATCCACAGGGTCCGGCGCACACCGATGGTCATTCCCAGCGTCATAGCCAAGGTCATGCACATACCCGGTGTGATAGAGACAAAGAAAAAGGTGGTGATGAAGAGAGTTAGGGCAGATAGGGACAAGGTAGGTTCTCTATAGAAGTTTCTCTTTGGTCAACGGTTTCTCGATGACGTCGTCGGCCCCTAGTTGAATTAACCGGTTGGTTTCATCACCAAGTGTGGCGGCCGTTAGACCAACGATTTTCCCTGCGAACCCCAGTTCGCGCAGATGCTCAGTCAATTCATAGCCGCTCATAATGGGCATGAATATATCCGTAATAACCAAATCAAAAGCGCCGTTCGCTGAAGTGTACTCTTTTAGCGCTTCACTGCCATCTGTTTTAACCACAAGCTTTTTCGGTTTAAAGGATTTGAGAATATATTCGGTAAGCTTACGCAAGGTCGGGTTATCCGCAGCGTACAATATTCGTGAATTCGCAAGGTCCAACTTGATCTTTTCAGTCACAAGTGCTTTGACAGAGGATACGGGGTTAACCGGTAATTCAATTAGGAACCTTGCTCCGCCCAAGCCGTCTCGACGCTCTGCACCAGCACAATACCGCCTTACTCACGTATGGCTCGCGAGCCACGTCGAGCGTGAACTTGCCGCTCTTATCCAGCCTCAAATTTTTGCTCGAAGGAATCAAATAGAGGTTGTCTGGTTTAGGCTCCACACCTGCGTCGGCCGCATGGATTGGCATTCTGGTCGATGACGTCAGTAGATCTCCAATAACACTCTTATAGCCCGGTGACAGATGTTGCACCACGACCCAAACAAGACCAGTATCGGCAGGCGTGGATTCAAAGAACTCTTTGATCGCCTCTAGCCCACCGGCTGAAGCGCCAATACCCACAATTCTGGGCAGACCGGGAGAATTTGACTCTTTACTCATTCCGGCATTCCTTGTTGTGCACTCTTTGCGTTCCTTGCAAAAAGTGGACGGCGCTATTTGCTATAAGCAGCCCAATTTTTATCCGCTTCAGCGTAGGCAGATTTGATCTGTATTGGACCAGCGATAAGTGCTTGACGGTGAATAATTTGTCGAAAATGAGACTAAAGCTATTCTTCCTTGGAATCATATTCATTCAGATTATGAATTTGTCTATTTTCTCTCTTGCTCGTAAACTCGCCACACTGAAAATCACAGCCTAATTGCTGTGCTGAGGAGAGCATTATGGGTAAGACCCTCTACGATAAACTTTGGGATGCGCATCTCGTTCGCCAGAACGAAGATGGGAGCTCTTTGATCTACATCGATCGTCAGATTCTGCATGAGGTGACCTCGCCTCAGGCTTTCGAGGGTCTGCGCATGGCAGGCCGCAAGCCCTGGCGCATCGACGCTAACCTAGCGACCCCTGACCACAACGTACCGACCACTGAGCGTGCGGGCGGTGTTGACCAGATCGTGGACCCCGTTTCGCGTATTCAGGTTAAGACGCTGGATGAGAACTGTGATGAGTACGGTATTGTTGAATTCAAGATGCTCGATGAGCGTCAAGGTATCGTGCACGTTGTCGGTCCAGAGCAGGGCATGACGCTGCCGGGCTCTACCGTTGTTTGTGGTGACTCTCATACCTCAACTCATGGAGCATTCGGCGCCCTGGCGCACGGTATCGGCACCTCAGAAGTTGAGCATGTGTTGGCTACTCAGTGCCTGATTGCCAAAAAGATGAAGAACATGCTGGTTCGCGTTGATGGTGAGCTGGGCATGGGTGTGACCGCTAAAGATGTTGTTCTGCATATCATTGGTGTGATCGGTACGGCGGGTGGTACCGGTTGTGCGCTAGAGTTTGGTGGCACAGCCATTCAGTCTCTATCGATTGAGGGTCGCATGACCATCTGTAACATGTCGATCGAAGCGGGCGCGCGCGTCGGTCTGGTAGCGGTTGATGACAAGACTATTCAGTACTTCAAAGGTCGTCCGTTCTCGCCTGTAGGCGAAGCTTGGGATGCAGCCGTAGAGAGCTGGAGAGATCTGGTATCAGATGCCGACGCTCAATTTGACAAGGTTGTTGAGATCCGCGCCGAAGATATCAAGCCACAGGTAACCTGGGGTACTTCGCCAGAGATGGTTGTTGCGGTTGACGGTACAGTACCAAATCCTGCCAAGGCTAAGGACTCAGATGAGGCCAATGCGATTACCCGTGCACTGCAGTACATGGGGCTGACAGCGGATCAGTCGATTACTGATATCAAGCTAGATCGTGTGTTTATCGGTTCATGTACTAACAGCCGTATCGAAGATCTGCGCGCTGCTGCTGAGGTCGTTAAGGGCCGTAAGGTTGCTGCCACCATTAAACAGGCGCTGGTTGTTCCCGGTTCCGGTCTCGTTAAGGCGCAGGCTGAGGCTGAGGGTCTGGATAAGATCTTTATCGAGGCGGGTCTTGAGTGGCGTGAACCGGGTTGCTCTATGTGTCTGGCGATGAACCCTGACAAGCTCGGTAACGGTGAGCACTGTGCATCTACCTCGAACCGTAACTTCGAAGGCCGCCAGGGCTTCGGTGGTCGTACGCACTTGGTGAGCCCAGCGATGGCTGCTGCTGCGGCTGTGACTGGCCACTTCATCGATGTGCGCACATTGGAAATGAATTAAGGGGTCCGACAATGAAAAAGTTTGAAACTCACACTGGCGTTGTCGCTCCACTGGACCGTAAGAACGTCGATACCGATCTGATCATTCCGAAACAGTTCTTGAAATCAATCAAGCGCTCGGGCTTTGGTAAGAATCTGTTTGACGAGATTCGTTATCTTGACGAGGGTCAGCCGGATCAGGATTGCAGCGGTCGCCCACTCAATCCCGATTTTGTTCTGAACAAACCAGAGTTTGCAGGGTCGAGCATTCTGCTTGCGCGTACAAACTTTGGCTGTGGTTCCAGCCGAGAACACGCTCCTTGGGCGCTTGATGATTACGGCTTCCGTGCTGTGATTGCGCCTAGCTATGCAGATATTTTCTTCAATAACTGCTTCAAGAATGGTCTGCTGCCTATCATCCTGACTGAGGCTGAGGTAGACGAACTGTTCAAAGCGGTTGCGGCTGAGCCGGGTATGAGCCTCACCGTTGATCTGGTAAACCAGAAAGTGGTTAGCCCAGCCGGTAAGGAGTACGACTTTGAAGTTGATGCATTCCGTAAGCACTGCTTGCTCAATGGTCTCGACGATATCGGACTGACGCTTGAGCATGCCGATGAGATCCGTGCTTATGAAGCTAAGCGTCGTGAGTCGGCACCTTGGTTGTTTGACGCAATTAAATAATTGGTAGGAGCGCAGCTAAGCTGCGCGACTCGGGAAACCT
>JAYQBD010000039.1:0-16489 GCA_038137135.1 Oceanospirillaceae bacterium
CTGTAAACACCACGCCTTCGTTTTTCTTGTCGGCAAAGATCACCTGCCCCAGTTTGACCTGGTCGCCTTCGCGTACCGACATCGTGGGTTTAAGCCCTACGTAATCAGTACCTACAATGGCTACAGACTTAACCGCTACTTCCGCCGAAACGGTCTGTGCGGGTTCACCTGTGATAGGTAGATCCAGACCTTTGTTGATCTTGATCATTCGCTAAATCCAATCCCCAAAAATTTTTCAGGCTTATGCTCATCCGGATTCTATGTGTAATAAACCGACATAATGAGCACAAACCCACCCTAAATTCGCGCAGCATTATACCCGAGCACAAGCTTTTATCGCTACTGCACAACCGGGCTGAACCCCTATATTTTGTGGGTTTACGGACCAAACAACCAACTAATTTGGCATAAGATTGGCGGTATTTGTTATATGTAACAAAACTACCGCCGTAGAAGGGATTAGTTTAGGAACGGACTCCAGGCAGGCTCACGCACGTCGCCTTGACGCAACGGCATGCGAAAGCGAACGAATCCATCGAGGGATACCGCAGAGAGCACACCGCGAGTGCCTTCTTGAGTTGCATAGAGCACCACACTTGCGTTTGGTGCAATTGTTGGCGACTCCTCTAGACCGGTCTCAGTCAGGATATCAAGCCGATCGGTTTTCAGATCCAGTACGGCAACCGCAAACTTGTTACCCGAGCCGGAAGAGCGATGGATCAAGGCCAAGAAGCGCCCATCAGGAGTGAGACTCGCCTTAGCGTTGTAGTTACCTTCATAGGTCAAACGGGTAAGCTGGCGACTGGCAATATCTAAACGGTAGATCTGCGGTGAGCCGCCACGATCTGAGGTAAATACAATGGAACGACCGTCCGGTGCCCAGCTTGGCTCGGTATCGATACCGTAGTGGTTCGTCACACGCTGCAGGTCGCTGGTTGTCGTATCTAGAACATAGATCTCTGGGTTACCGTCTTTCGACAGCACCATAGCCAACTGACGCCCATCGGGTGACCATGCCGGCGCACCATTGATACCGGCAAATGACTGAATACGCTCGCGCTTGCCACTGGCCAAATACTGCACGTAGATCGCTGGGCGGCCTGACTCGAACGAGACGTAAGCGACCTTCTTGCCATCAGCCGACCAACTTGGAGACATAATCGGCTCTTGAGATTCCAGAATGATGCGCGGACGATTACCATCCCAGTCAGCCATCTCCAGACGGTAGCGGCTGCGCTCATTGCCAAACTGCTCTGCGGTAACGTAAACAATCCGGGTTGAGAAAGCACCGCGATTACCGGTGAGCTTTTCGTAGATTTTATCAGCCATAAAGTGCGCTGCATCACGCAACTGACTGATATCCGCCTCCAATGGCTGAATCATTAGATTCTGCTCTTTAAGAACATCGTAGAGTTCGTATGTGATACTCACGCGATTCGCATTGACAGGCTCAATTCGACCAATCACCAGGAAGTCCGACTGTGTCATGCGCCAATCACGGAAAAATACCTGCTCGCGCACAGAGGGCAGACCCAGCATCGCTGAGCGTGGCAAGGTGCTGAAGAGCCCCGAGCGACTGAGATCCTCATCAATGATCTGGGCAACGTCTTCCGGCAGCGCTGCGCTGCCCGAGTATTTAAACGGCACAACAGCAACCGGGGTCGGCTCTGAGACACCCTGCGTAACCTCGACCACCAACTCAGCTTTTACCGCCAGCGGCAGCAGAAGCACCAGCACCATGCACGCCTTTAACACTCGCAAAATTACCATCTCAATCCCTCTGGTCTAAAGGTTACCAGGATGCGCCTCAGACGCCTCTCAAACAGAATAGGGTCGACATCAGAGACCCGTTCGAATCGTTCTACGCGGAAGACCGCCTGCAGCGCTGAGCGATCAAACGCCTGATCACCACTACTTGTCTCTATATACGCCTGATCGATCTCCCCGCTCGGGAAAAGATTGATCGCTACAACGGCACTCATACCGTTGCGTGCCGTAGAGGGTATACGCCAGGCTTGTTGCAACAGCCCCTGTATGTACCCCTGAATATCTCCGACGACACGGTTGGCACGCTCTTCGGCGGCAGCCTGTTGACGCGCAGCCTCCTCAGCTCGGCGCTTGGCTTCAGCATCAGCTTTTGCCTTGGCTTCTCGCTCTGCTTTGGCCTTGGCATCCGCTTTACGCTTCTCTTCAGCTTTGCGCTTAGCCTCTGCTTCAGCTTTCGCTTTAGCCTCGGCTTTTTTCTTCGCCTCAGCCTTTTTCTTGGCGTCCGCTTTCTTCTTCGCTTCAGCCTTAGCTTTAGCCTCAGCTTTTAACTTCGCATCCTCTTCGGCTTTAGCTTCAGCCTTTAACTTCGCCTCTGCTTTCGCTTTAGCCTCAGCCTCAGCCTTGGCTTTGGCCTTCTGTTCGGCGAGCTTCTCAGCCTCTTGCTCAGCCTTGGCCTTAGCTTGCGCTTCTGCCTTAGCCCTCTTCTCGGCATCAGCCTTCGTCTTGGCCTCAGCCTTTTGCTGCTGCTCACGCTTGCGCTGTTCAGCTTCACGCTGCTGTTTCTGCTGCGCTTCGCGCTGCTTAGCAGCCTCATCTTGCTTGCGTTTCTGCTCTGACTGCTGCTGCGCAGCCTGCTTATCACTGAGTGCCGTAAGATCAAACATCTGCGCCTGTATATGGCGCGGACGCTCCGTTTGACTCTGTGCGGTACCGATCCAGAAACCAGAGATCACCACTAGAACCACTAGATGAACTAGGGTGGCGAAAGCGGCCGGCAGAATGTAACTCTGATCAAAACGCACAGACTACTCCGTCACCAACCCGACGCGCTCGGCACCGACTCCCTGTAACAGCACCATCAACTGTACCACCTGCTCGTAGCTCGCATCGCGGTCGCCACGTACCAACAGTAACTTACCCTGATTAACCTGCAACACTCTTCCAACCGAAGTAGCTATATCATCGGCTGTGCGAGGACGCATCTCATCCTCACCCAGATTAATGTAGTACTGACCTTCGGCATCCACGCTGACAATCAGCGGCTCATTATCTTCAGTCTCTACCGGCTCAGCTGCTGCTTTAGGCAATTCAACATCGACACCCTGAGTCAGCATCGGAGCCGTCACCATAAAGATAATCAGCAGCACCAACGTGACATCAATGTAAGGAACGACGTTGATTTCGGCGTTGAGTTTGCGCTTCGAGCGCGCTCGTCTAATCATTCCAACCTCTTAATCAGCCGCTCGCATGGACGCGGCGGTAGAGGATGCTTGAGAACTCGTCCGCAAAGGTCTCGTAGCTCGCCAACAGATTATCAGCCTGAGCTGAGAAGCGGTTGTAAGCGACTACAGCGGGAATCGCTGCAAACAGACCAATCGCCGTTGCGACCAGTGCCTCTGCAATACCCGGTGCAACTGAAGCAAGGGTCGCTTGCTGTACGTTTGCCAGGCCACGGAAGGCGTTCATAATCCCCCAGACCGTACCAAACAGGCCGACGTAAGGGCTCGTTGAGCCGACAGTCGCTAAGAACGGCAGGTGGCGTTCAAGACGCTCCTCTTCTCGCGACATCGCCACACGCATCGCGCGCTGCACACCGTTCATAACCACGTCTGGGTCAGCGGTGCCGTGCTGAGTTAAGCGCGTGAACTCTTTAAGCCCCGCCCGAAAAAGGTTCTCTGCGCCACTTTCAAGGTTTGGATTCGCGGTAGATTCACGATAGAGCTGTCCGAGATCCACGCCTGACCAGAAACGGTCTTCAAAAGCTTTAAATGCCCTTTTGGCTTTGCTGAGCGCCGCTCGACGCTGGAAAATCATCACCCAGGAGAGAAAGGAGGCGGCCATCAGTGAAAGCATCACCAGCTGGACGATAAAACTCGCCTCCAGCACCAAACTCCAAATCGACATCTTATCGTCCACAAACTACTCCTGTTCAGACCATGCCTGGGGCACCTTTGCCCGCATGGTGTCTATCAATTCCGTTGGCCAACGTCGTGGTTTCATGCTGACTGGATCAACACAGATCACCTCAACTGTCCCCCTACTGAGCTGCTCTGCTGTCTGCGCATCATCTACGGACTGAGCAAATATCAACCGTGCGCCTTTCACCTGTTGGATACTTGTACGCACATAAAGTTCCTGATCCAAGCGAGCGGGCGCGCGAAACTGAACATCAACTCGCCCAACAACAAACAGCAGCCCTGAGTTGATCAACTCCGCTTGCGACCAGCCGGCCGCTCGCAGGCACTCAGTGCGGGCGCGCTCCATAAATTTGAGGTGATTTGCGTAGTAGACAAGACCACCAAAATCGGTGTCTTCGATGTAAACCCGCAGAGGCCATTCGAAGGCCATAGACTCCCCCAAAAATCAGAAACTTGGCTCACAATAACAGCGCCAGTTTTTAATACAAGCATCCAGTAATAAGCTCGGAATATCAGATACTTGTTTCAAATTAGCGCAGAGGATATCAGCAGCGGATTAACCCGGGCTTAAACCCAGACTAGGTGTAGGGCATTCCGGCCACTGAACACAATCAAGCGAAGAATTAGTCGGATCTGAAACCTCGCTCTAATCCTCTAGACGAGTGCGATCCACACCGAAGTACTGATAGGCAAGGTCCGTCAGAACTCGCCCCCTCGGGGTACGCATCACAAAACCTTGCTGAATAAGATAGGGTTCAAGGACATCCTCTATGGTATCGCGCTCCTCGCTGATTGCAGCGGCCAAGCTGTCGACACCTACTGGCCCGCCGCCAAACTTCTCAAGCATCGCCAGCAGCATGCGCCGGTCCATATGATCAAAGCCTTGCTGGTCAACATTGAGCATATTTAGAGCTCTGTCGGCGATCTCTTCAGTGATGCGACCATCGCCCTTCACCTCGGCAAAGTCACGGGCACGGCGCAGCAGGCGGTTGGCGATACGCGGTGTGCCGCGCGAACGCCGAGCAATTTCATGCGCACCGCCCGGTTCGATATCACAGCCACTGAGGTTAGCTGTGCGGGTAACGATATGGCTGAGATCTTCTACCGAGTAGAACTCGAGGCGCTGCACAATTCCGAAACGATCACGCAGCGGCGAAGTCAACAGGCCTGCGCGTGTCGTGGCGCCAACTAAGGTGAACGGTGGCAGCTCCAGCTTAATAGATCGAGCCGCAGGACCCTCACCAATCATAATATCGAGCTGATAGTCCTCCATCGCCGGATAGAGAACCTCCTCAACATTGGGGCTCAGGCGGTGAATCTCGTCAATAAAGAGCACGTCACCGGGCTCGAGGTTGGTGAGCATGGCGGCGATATCGCCAGCCTTCTCCAACACCGGACCCGAGGTTGTTTTAATCTGGCCACCCATCTCATTCGCGATGATGTTCGCGAGCGTAGTTTTACCCAGACCTGGAGGGCCGAAGATCAGAGTATGATCGAGCGCTTCGTTACGCTTGCGTGCCGCATGGATGAATATCTCCATCTGCTCACGTACACGAGGCTGCCCCTCATAATCAGCGAGTGTCTTGGGGCGAACAGCACGGTCCTGCGCCTCTTCTCCGGGCGCCGTTACCGGCGATACAAAACGGTCAGCATCGATCTGCATCTAACTACCCCGCTACCATGGTTTTCAGCGCCTGACGAATCAGATCCTCAGTGGATGCTCCCGGCAGCTGCTCCGCTGCGGCCTCGATCGCCTTAGTCGCCTGCAGCGGTTTATAACCCAATGCCACTAACGCAGTCTCAGCATCAGCACGATTATCCACAGCTGCAGCTTTGGCGCCGGGCAACTCGACAGCACCCAGTTCAAACTCAACAGCGGTCGGCATCTCCAGTTTATCGAGTTTATCTTTAACCTCTATAATCAAGCGTTCCGCCGTCTTTTTACCGACACCCGGCAGGCGAACCAGTGCCGCTGTGTCCTCAGCATGTACACAGCGCACGAACTCATCGGCAGAGATACCAGAAAGTATTGTAAGTGCGAGCTTTGGACCGACTCCATTCACCTTGATCAACTGGCGAAACAACGAGCGCTCCTGCTTATCCGCGAAGCCGTAGAGCAACTGGGCATCTTCACGCACCACAAAGTGAGTGTAGATAGTGACAAAGGTGCCAACCTCCGGCAGCTTATAGAAGGTGTTCATCGATGCCTCCACCTCATAACCGACGCCTGATACGTCGACCATCAGGCCTGGAGGTAGCTTCTCAATCAACTCACCGGTTAAGCGTCCAATCACTCGGGATCCCTTCTGTTAAAAATCTGTGAAAACTCAAATAATTGAGCTGGCATTATTACAGTCGCCAGCGATTGCTGCGTACCGTTTTGCGTGACCCTGCCGTTGCTATCAAGCCCTGTCGAGTGTACGCATGACAGAGTGCGATAGCGAGACCATCCGCGGCATCAACCTGCGGCAAACCCGGCAGTTTTAAAATGCGCGCAACCATCTGTTGAACCTGAGACTTATCTGCGCCCCCTGTACCGGTCACTGCCTGCTTAACCAGCCGCGCCGCATACTCATGCACATCAATACCGCGAGAAGAGGCCGCGACAATAGCAACGCCACGGGCTTGCCCAAGCTTGAGCGCTGAATCAGCATTGCGCGACATAAAGACCTGCTCAATCGCAACCTCTTGCGGCTGATACTGCTCTACGATCTGACCAATACCTTGGAAAACCTGATTAAGCTTGTCGGGAAGGCTGGCGTCGGCGATTCGAATACAGCCGCTGGCGACATACTCGACCTGATTTCCCAGTGCGTTAATCACACCGTAACCAGTAATTCTGGAACCTGGATCGATTCCTAATATCAGCATCTGCGCCTCATTCGCCCACCGGGCGCCACCTGTTTAGCTGCATGATAACAGCCTTAACCAGCGACCCCAACGCTAGGTGAGCTTTTGAGGGATTCTGTTGAGTAGCTCAAGGAGAGCCTAGAGGTAGAGTTCGTCATCTTTGGCGAACAACATCTCGATGTTGCGAAAGCTCTTGAACTCAAGATGGTTGCCACTGGGATCTGCGATAAACATGGTAGCCTGCTCCCCTTTACGGTTCTCAAACCGCACATAGGGCTCGACCACGAACTCAATGTTCGCCGACTCCAATTTAGCCTGCAACGCCTCAAACTCATCCCAGGCGAGAATTGGCCCAAAGTGCATCGCCGGAATTGCCTTGCCATCCACGCCATTGGTTGCCGCGGCTGGGTGGTCTTGCGGAGCAACAAGATGCGCAACAACCTGATGACCCCAAAAATCGAAGTCGATCCATTTATCTGACTCCCGGCCCGTCTTGCAGCCGAGGATATCAATGTAGAACTTACGCGCTGCTTCCAGATCGGTCACAGGGAAGGCTAGATGAAAGAGGTGACTTACACTGTTCATGATGGCTCCGAAATAAAACTAGTGATTGATCATCGTACGAAACAAGATGGCTGTCAGCCCCCTCGACTTTCAGATCGTGCAAAAAACAGAAAAGGGGCTAATGCCCCTTTTCAATTTACCCTGCGGTCAGTAGCGCTCGAGCGCTACCCATTTAAGGTGTTTTACGCAGCTTAATATTCAGTTCACGCAGCTGCGCTGCGCTCACCTCTCCCGGTGCATCAGTCATCGGACAGGCCGCACTCTGGGTTTTAGGGAAGGCGATCACTTCGCGGATTGAACTAGAATCAGTCATCAGCATGATCAGGCGATCAAGACCGAAAGCCAGACCACCATGTGGCGGTGCACCGTACTTGAGTGCATTCAACAGGAAGCCAAACTTCTGTTCAGCCTCCTCGTCGGAGATACCCAGCACTTTGAATACCGCTTTCTGCATCTCCTGATCGTGGATACGAACAGAACCACCGCCGAGCTCAGTACCGTTTAGCACCATGTCGTAAGCACGTGAGAGCTTGCCCTCTGGCTGCTCCAGCAGCTCCGCAGGTGTGCAGCTTGGTGCTGTGAATGGGTGGTGTAGCGCCGTCAGGCTGCCATCTGAGTTCTCTTCGAACATTGGGAAGTCGACAACCCACAGAGGCGCCCACTCGCGTTCGAGCATGTTAAGATCTTCACCGACTTTGATACGCAGCGCACCCAGAGCTTCGTTGACGATCTTCTCTTTATCCGCACCGAAGAATACCAGGTCACCATTCTGCGCACCCAGGCGCTGCATAATAGCAACGGCAACTTCTTCACCGAGGAACTTAACGATTGGAGACTGCAGACCCTCTGCTCCAGCAGCCAGGTCGTTCACCTTGATCCACGCCAGACCCTTAGCCCCGTAGATAGAGACATACTTGGTGTAGTCGTCGATCTGTTTACGAGTCAGTTCTGAACCGCCCGGTACTTTGAGTGCTGCTACACGACCCTTAGGGTCAGTTGCAGGGCCAGAGAACACCTTAAAGTCGACGCCGGCAACGAGATCGGCCACATCAACCAGCTCCATTGGGATACGCAGGTCTGGTTTGTCTGAACCATAACGGGACATCGCCTCAGAATATGGCATGTGTGGGAACTCACCGAGATCCACACCCAGCTGATCCTGGAACAGACCACGAATCATGCGCTCAGTGATACCCATGATCTCTGCTTCGTCACAGAAAGAGGTCTCAATATCGATCTGAGTAAATTCTGGCTGACGGTCAGCACGCAGGTCTTCGTCGCGGAAACATTTAGCGATCTGGTAGTAACGATCAAAACCCGAAACCATCAGCAGCTGTTTAAACAGCTGGGGTGACTGTGGCAGTGCGAAGAAGCTGCCTTCGTGAGTACGGCTAGGAACCAGGTAGTCACGCGCGCCTTCTGGCGTAGCACGCGTCAGGATTGGAGTCTCGATATCGAGGAAACCCTCGTTTTCGAGGTACGCACGTACCTGATGCGTCACTTTCGAGCGGAAACGCAGCTTCTGCTGGATTTCAGGACGACGCAGGTCAACGTAACGGTGGCGCAGACGCACATCCTCACCCACCTGCTGATGCTCATCAAGCTGGAACGGAGGTGTCTCAGCCTTGTTGAGGATCTCCATCTCTTTGCCAAGAACCTCAATCGCGCCTGTACCCATGTCAGCATTTGTCGTGCCTTCTGGACGCGCGCGAACTAAACCATTCACCTTCACGACGAACTCATTACGGCAGCTATCAGCCAGCGCAAAGCTCGCTTCACGGTCAGGGTCAAATACCACCTGTGCGATACCTTCACGATCACGCAGATCGAGGAAGATAACACCACCGTGGTCACGGCGACGGTGCACCCAGCCAGTTAGAGTAATCTCTTGTCCAATATGTTCTTCGCGAAGGTCGCCGCAATAGTGGCTGCGCATAGTTTGCTAATCCTGTACTTTCGCCGAGCGCCGTTAAACGCTCGTGCCCAAAAATCGTGCTGAAAATTAAAGGCGCAAAGTATACCTGAATTATGCGGCTCTGACAGGCCCAAATTAGGGCCTGCTCAACCGAGAAAAGGATAAGAAAGGGACAAGGCGGAGATTAGGCGGGTGTGAAGGCGAGTTCCCCTTCAAGGAGCGTATCGAGACGCGACTCTATGCGTTTCAGCTCCTCATCGGTGTACGCTTGCGTAGGGACTTTACCCCAAACCGGTCCCGGCCATGCGGCATCTGACTCTTTGCGCACAATGACGTGAACGTGTAACTGAGCCACCATGTTCCCCAGGTTGGCCACATTCATCTTTCGAGCGGCAAAGATATCTGCGAGGTTTTCAGCCAGAGCTGCGGACTCACGCATCAACTGGTGCCGATCTTTCTCCCCTAGGTGGTAGATCTCAGTCACGCCGGCGCGACGTGGTACCAGAATAAACCAAGGGTAATTGGAGTCGTTCATTAACAGCACTCGAGAAAGCGGAAAGTCACCCACGTGCACAGTATCAGCGGCCAATTGCGGATCAAGCTGAAATTCGAGTTCTAATTCATCCATTTAACCTAGCTCCTCGTAGCGCTACTATCACCTATCTACCTTTCCACTATAGCGCATTATGTTTGAGATCAGCACGCACAGCTCCATTGCCGAGATCGGCCAGCAACGCTGGGAAGAGCTCAACACTGAGGCTTACCCCTTCACCCGTTACGAGTTTCTCAATGCGCTCGAGACGACCGGCTCGGTATCACCTAAAACTGGCTGGCAGCCCCTGCATGTTGAAGTGCGACAAGACGGTGAGACTGTCTTGCTCATGCCGCTCTACCTAAAACAGCACTCCTGGGGCGAGTACGTCTTTGACTGGTCCTGGGCTGAAGCCTATGAGCGTGCAGGTCGCAACTACTACCCGAAACTCCTGAGTGCAATTCCATTTACGCCAGCCACAGGCCCACGCTGGTTCTCTAGCCTCAATAAAGAGCAGATTGAGCCACTAATAGCGCAGATTCTGTCGCAACTCTGCGAGGAGTATCGCATAGAGACAGCTCATCTACTCTTCCCCCGCACTAGCGATAAACCCTTTAAGGGCACCGGCA
The DNA here is from genome assembly GCA_038137135.1 of Oceanospirillaceae bacterium. Lineage (GTDB taxonomy): Bacteria > Pseudomonadota > Gammaproteobacteria > Pseudomonadales > Balneatricaceae > Marinobacterium_E. The sequence goes on from JAYQBD010000039.1 coordinate 10,396, forward strand.
TGATGCAGCGCATGGGATGTCAGTACCACTGGTTTAATCAGGGTTTTAAAGATTTCGATGACTATCTGGCCAGCTTCAATGCGCGTAAACGTAAAGACCTCAAAAAAGAGCGTCGCAAGGTGGCCGAGCAAGGTATTAAATTTGAGCAGCTAACAGGTGACGAGATCAACGCGCAAGTCATTGAGACCTTCTACGACTTCTATGTGATGACCTATCTGGTTCGCGGCCAGCAGCCCTATCTCACCAAAGCCTTCTTTCTCGAGCTGAGTGAAACGCTTGCAGATCAGATGTTGCTGGTGATGGCCCGGCATGAAGATGAATATGTTGCAGGTGCCTTGAGCTTTTTTGACGACTCAACACTCTATGGACGCTACTGGGGCTGTACTCAAGAGTTTGATAGTTTGCACTTCGAAACCTGCTACTACCAGGGTCTAGACTATTGTATTGCAAAGGGTTTATCACGTTTTGACCCAGGCGCGCAGGGAGAGCACAAGATCAAACGAGGCTTTGTTCCGACCCCCACCTACTCCTATCACCATATCAAAGACCCGCAGTTCAATTTGGCGATAGAACGCTTCCTTGATGAGGAGAAACGCGCCATGGAGCATCGTATGCTGCAACTACAAGATCACCTCCCCTTCCGAAAGGAGGGATGACCTCTTGCATGCAGGCTCGCCTAATGAAGCGGCTGCTCGTACTTTTTCTGGATCGCAATCAACTGGGGTTGAATATCAAGAGGAGCATAGGCGATCGCCTGCTCGAACAGCTCTCTGTTCTGTTCAGAGAGCCGCTCTTCTTCGGACATAGCGGAGAGTTTGCGCATGGCATCCATAAATTTTGGGTGCGGTGTATTTGCAGACATAACGAGCCCTCCACTCTTCGTTAGATACCACCATTCTTGTCGCAGACGCGCCAAGGTGCAAGTGAATTTTACTTGTCTGCACCCATCGCGACCGCACGATCGCCACGTGCCTGAACATCATCACCGGCTGACTCAAACCAGTGACCCACTTCAGCGCGGATTACATCCTCCAACGCATCGATGTGAGCAGGCTCGTCATTCAGGGCGCTGATATACTCGTAGCGCTCACCACCTGACTCCATAAAGTACTCACGGTTCTCCTCACCAATCTCCTCGATTGTCTCGAGACAGTCAGAGGAGAAACCTGGGCAGAACACTTGAACAGACTTAACACCCTCACCCGGCAGCGCCTTCAGCGTCTCATCGGTGTATGGCTTTAGCCACTCTTCGCGGCCGAAGCGTGACTGGAAGGTGGTTTTGTACTCACCCTCCTTGAGTCCCAAACGCTCAGCCAATAGGCGGGACGTTTTGTGACACTCACAGTGATAAGGGTCGCCCGACATCAGATAGCGCTTGGGCACGCCATGGTAGGAGAGTAGCAATAGATCGGTCCGGCCATGTTCATCCCAGTGTCGCTGAATACGCTGTGCCATCGCGTCGATATACTTATCGTTTTCGAGGTAACTGCGAACAAAGCGAAAATCGGGAATCCAACGACGCTTCTGAAAATCGGCAGCTACGGCGTCAAAGGTAGAACCCGAGGTTGACGCGCTGTATTGCGGATAGAGAGGCAGCACAACCAGTTTTCGCACACCCTGAGCCTGCATCTTATCCAATACCGACTCGATCGATGGGTTACCGTAGCGCATCGCGAAATCGACCACGACACGCTCACCGTACTGCGCCTGCAAGCGCTCGCGAATAGCGTTCGCCTGATTTCGCGTGTGAATTAGTAGCGGAGAGCCACCCTCAGTCCACACCGTCTGATAAGCCTCAGCGGAGCGTTTCGGACGCACATTCAGGATGATCAGGTTGAGTACCATCCACCAGATCGGCCGCGGTACTTCCACTACACGCGGATCCCACAGAAACTCCTTTAGATAGCGCCTCAAGGCCTTAGGAGTCGGCTCATCGGGCGTACCCAAATTGGTGACCAGAACTCCGATGCGGTCAGCTTGGTAGTGGCTAAATTCGGGAAAACCTTTGTATTTCATGCGTCCGTGACTCTTCTTCAGTTGCTCTGTGGTGACTTACCGTAACTTGCGACTGTGTTACGAAATATGGTCAGTCCAAGATCAGTCGAGCTATAAAAAAGGCCGCAACTTAGCGGCCTTTATCTAAGCGAATCTATTAGATCTCAACCGGCTCGAAGCTCACTTCAGGGCTGACATCCGCTTCATAGTCGACACCTTCGCAGCCAAAACCGAACAGCTTGAGGAACTCATCTTTGTAGAGCTGATAATCCGTCATCTCAAACAGATTTTCGGTGGTAATCTGCGGCCAGAGATCGCGACATGCCTGCTGTACATCATCACGCAGTTCCCAATCATCCAGGCGGAAGCGGTTACCCTCATCCATCTGCGCCGAATCGCCATACAGACCTGTTCTGAACAGACGATCAATCTGCTCCTGACAGCCTTCATGCAGCCCCTGCGCTCGCATAATCTTGAACACCATAGCCAGATAGAGCGGCATAACGGGAATCGCGGACGAGGCCTGAGTGACTACCGATTTCAGAACCGCAACATTTGCCTGCCCGCCCTGCTGTTTCAGACGCGCATCGAGCTCAGCAGCGGCACGGTCCAGATCCTGCTTTGCCTTGCCGAGCGCACCGTGCCAGTAGATTGGCCAGGTGATATCAGTACCGATATAGCTGTAGGCGACAGTTTTACAGCCTTCTGCTAGAACACCGGCGTCGGCCAAAGCATTGACCCAAAGTTCCCAGTCTTGGCCGCCCATAACCTTGACGGTCGCTTCCACCTCTTCCTCGGTCGCTGGCTCTACTTCTGCCTCAATGATCTGGTCTTTGTTGGTATCAATCGCTGTAGAGCGATAGGTCTCACCAATCGGTTTGAGCGCAGAGCGGATCAGTTCACCCGTTTCAGGCATCTTACGAACAGGTGATGCCAGCGAGTAGACCACGAGGTCAATCTGACCCAGATCCTGTTTGATCAGATCAATTGTCTTCTGCTTCGCTTCGTTAGAAAAAGCATCGCCATTGAGTGATTTGGAGTAGAGACCTGCCTGCTGTGCTAGAGCGTCAAAGCTTGCTGCATTGTACCAACCTGCAGTGCCCGTTTTACGCTCTGTGCCGGCTTTCTCAAAGAAGACACCTATGGTTGATGCGCCAGCGCCAAAGGCAGCAGTGATACGCGAACTCAGTCCGTAGCCGCTTGATGCGCCAATCACCAACACGCGCTTTGGGCCGTTTTCGATAGCGCCCTGAGCCTGAGTCTTAGCGATCTGCTCACGCACATTGGCTTCACAGCCCGTTGGGTGAGTCGTTGTGCAGATAAACCCGCGAATCTTTGGAGTGATGATCATGGTTGGTCAAACTGTCCTGGTTAATCAAAAGAGCGCTAAAGATACCCGATTTGTCGCCCCAAGAACATAAACAGCCGGACAAATGGAGTTGATATCTCTGGCCAGCCATATGAAGATGCTGGCAGATTTTTAAGGAGAGTCCAGATGGATCAGCTACACGGTTACTACCTAGAAGACCTCGAAGTGGGGATGAGCGACAGCTTCGCAAAGACAATCTCTGAGGCCGATGTCTACGGCTTTGCCGGGATCTCTGGAGATACCAATCCAGTGCATATCAACGAGGAGTACGCTAAAACCACAATGTTCGGTCAGCGTATCGCACACGGCATGCTCAGCGGCGCATTGATCTCTACTGTCGCCGGCACCAAACTCCCGGGACCCGGCGCAATCTATGTTGATCAGACCCTAAAGTTCAAAGCGCCGCTTTTTATCGGTCAGACAGCGCGAGCTGAAATAGTGGTGTCAGAGGTTGATCAGCGTCGTCGTCGTGTTAAGTGTGACACCCATGTTTGGGTGGGCGACAAACAGATTGCAACCGGTACGGCGACCTTTATGGTCGATAAACGCCCCTAAAGTATAAGTCTCTAAACGGGGATTTTTGTAGTTAGCCATTTGAGAAGGCGGACGCACTTCGGTATAGTGCGCCGCCTTGGATAACTCCAAAAGATAACAACAATAATTACTACTCCGTTTTGAGATATGTCAGCTATTAAAGTACTTGTTAGCGCCTGTTTACTCGGCGAAGCGGTTCGTTACGACGGCCGCGATAATCAAATATCCCACCCGTTTTTACGAGATCTCCTGGACAAAGATGCGATCGTGCCGGCCTGCCCTGAGACTCTCGGCGGCTTACCGACGCCACGCCCCTATGCAGAGATCGTGCAGCGCTTTCCCATTCAAATCATCGCCAGTGACCAAACTGATGTTACCGATGAATTTGTAACGGGTGCCGAGATCACGCTTCAACTTGCTCAGAAACATGGCTGTGTAGCCGCGCTAATGAAGGCGGGTAGCCCCTCCTGCGGCAACAAAGCTGGATCAACTGGGGTTGCTGCCGAGGAGCTACTGCGTCACGGCCTGCCAGTGTTCAATGAGGATCAGATAGACGAGCTTGAGAGCTTCTTGCTGCAATCCACTGCAGACTTAGCGATCACTGCTTAGCTCATCTCGCCAATGGGGCTGGCGCTTGGCGCCTTAGCCCCATAAAATACGCACTCTTTTTTCGACTCTAATACTACCGGGAAGCCCAAAAGATGCGCGCGAGCCAATTTCTTATCGCCACAGTCAAAGAAACACCCGCCGACGCAGAGGTGATTAGCCACCAGTTGATGCTGCGCTCAGGCATGATCCGCAAATTGGCTTCTGGCCTTTACACTTGGCTACCCATGGGTCTGCGCACACTGCGTAAAGTTGAACGAATTGTGCGCGAAGAGTTGGACGCATCGGGCGCCCAAGAGCTACTAATGCCGGCCGTTCAGCCCGCCGAACTTTGGCAAGAGTCAGGGCGTTGGGAGCAGTACGGACCTGAACTGCTGCGCCTGCACGATCGCCACAACCGTGAGTTCTGCGTGGGCCCTACTCACGAAGAGGTGATCACAGACCTGATCCGTCGTGAGTTGAAAAGTTACAAACAACTGCCCGGTAACTTCTACCAGATTCAAACGAAATTCCGTGATGAGATCCGTCCTCGCTTTGGCGTTATGCGCTCTCGCGAATTCATAATGAAGGATGGCTACTCCTTCCATATCAACCATGAATCTTTGCAGCAGACCTACGACATCTACTACGACACCTACTGCAAAATCTTCGATCGCCTCGGCCTGGACTACCGCCCAGTGATCGCCGACAACGGCTCGATCGGTGGTACTGGTTCACACGAGTTCCACGTACTCGCAGACTCGGGCGAGGATGATATCGCCTTCTCTGACAGCAGCGATTTTGCAGCCAACGTGGAGATGGCAGAGGCAATCGCCCCAGAAGGGCCAGCTGCACCAACACAAGAGATGCACCTGGTTGATACGCCAAACGCAAAAACAATTGCAGCATTGGTAGAACAGCACAACCTGCCAATTGAGAAGACCATCAAAACACTGTTCGTGCGCGCCTCCGAAGAGGTAGAAGCGGACCTAGTCGCACTGCTGGTTCGCGGTGATCACACGCTCAATGAGATCAAAGCTGAGAAGCAGCCTGAAGTCGCATCGCCGCTAGTGATGGCAACTGAAGAGGAGATCCGTGCTCTCGTTGGCGCAGGACCTGGTTCACTCGGCCCTGTTGGCCTCACTGTTCCAGTTATCGTTGATCGCGCTGTTGCAGCTGCCTCTGACTTCGGTGCCGGCGCTAACATTGACGGCAAACACTACTTTGGCATCAACTGGGGTCGCGACGTCGAATTGGGTCGCGTCGCCGATATTCGCAATGTTGTAGCGGGTGATCCTAGCCCCTGCGGCAAAGGTACGCTCAACATTCGTCGCGGTATCGAGGTGGGTCATATCTTCCAGCTTGGCCTGAAATATTCCCAAGCGATGAATGCAACTGTTCTCGATGAGAATGGTAAAGCGGTACCGATGACCATGGGTTGTTACGGCATTGGCATTACCCGCGTTGTTGCTGCGGCTATCGAGCAAAATTACGACGATCGCGGCATTATTTGGCCTGAGGCATTGGCGCCTTTCACGGTTGCACTGGTTCCACTGAACTACGACAAGTCTGAGGATGTGCGCAACCTTGCTGACCAGCTCTACAACGAAC
>JAYQBD010000040.1:0-9999 GCA_038137135.1 Oceanospirillaceae bacterium
CGGTAACTTCGATGTTGAGCTCACCGCGCTTCTGACGGTAGAGCAGCTCCATCAAACAGTGGTCGTGCTGCGAGACCAGAATCAGTGTCTTCATCGGTGCTGAAACTTTCGCAAAATGAGCCACCATATTGAGTCCATCGGCAACATCAGTGTCGAATTCAGCGCTCAGTTCGTTCAAGTTCTGGACCGACTCATTGGTAAATTCAATGCGACAGAAAAAACGGCCGGAGTTCCTATCGTCAAACTGCTTCATCTCGGTAATAAAGCAACCTCGATCAGCCAGAAATCCAGAAATAGCTGCAACGAGACCGGTCTGGCCAGGGCATTCAACTTTTAGGATATAGGCGTTCGCATTACTCATAATAGGATTTCCGTTGGGTTAACTTTATTGATGCTGATTAGCCGGCGGCTTTCAGCAGTACTTTCATATTTACTGACGCATCGGCCAACTGCTCAGGCTCAATCTGCGCGCGTTTATTGATCAGGCGCTCACAGAGTTTCACATCCTTAGCGACCGAGTTACCCGGTCCGATACCTGCTACAGCAATGACGCGGTGGTCCATATCCAACTCGAATACTAACAGGTTGTCGCCTGATTCACGCACAGCGCGCTTGGACTCTGGGTGACCCCAGCCGGCCATCTGCAGACCGAGATCATACTGATCTGACCAGAACCAAGGAAGCCCTTCAAACTTTGCTTTCTCGCCGCTTAGGATCTGATCGGCTACGTGGTGCCCCTGTTCTTGGGCATTACGCCAAGACTCTACACGCACACGCTCACCATTGAGCGCCAACGGGAAGGAGCAGCAGTCGCCTACCGCATAGATATCTGCAGCGCTGGTTTCGAGGTGCTCGTTAACGGCAATACCATTAGCAAGCTCAAGACCCGCCTCATCAGCCAGTTCGATATTAGGTACCGCACCTACACCGAGAACTAGCAGATCAAATTCAAATTTTTCGCCATCATTGAGCTCAAGGAAGACGGAATCAGAGCTCGCATTCACATCGGCGATGTGAGCTCCCATATGCAGGTTCACATCAGCATCCTTATGACGCTGCTCAACGCGCGAGCTGATCTCCGGCGGTAGCACCCGGCTTAGCAGGCGCTCCTGCGCCTCAAACAGATCAACCGTCGCACCTTCGGATAGTGCAGACGCAAGCTCAAGACCGATGAAACCACCGCCAACAATACCCACACGTGGATTGGCGTGTTTCTCAACCAACGCTTTGATCTCATCTGCGTCAGCTTTGGTGCGCAGCGTCTTGATCGGTGTTCCAGGTAGGTCATAGGCGGGAATCATACGCGCACGAGCACCGGTTGCGATAACCAGCTTATCGAACGGCAGCTTCACGCCATTCACCTCAACGGTTTTACCCGCAGCATCAATAGACTGAGCCGGCTGACCGGCAAATAGGGTCAACCGATCAGAGTCGAGCTGCTTGGTTGGATCCAACTCAACCACCGGTACCGGCTCGCCAATCTTCAACCCTTTAGATAGAGGAGGACGATCATAGGCCACATCCGCTTCGTCACTGATCAGACTGATATGCAGATCCTGATCACTGGCCAGCAGACGCTGAGCACAACTTACACCAGCAAGGCTGGCACCGATAATAATGATTGATTTAGACATCGCTCTCTCGCTAGAGGTAAAACAGTGCAATTCTGGATCCGCTACTCTGAGCAACGGATCCAGAGGAGGGTTTAGCCAAGTACTTCAGCTACTTTAACCATGCGGCCTTCAGCTGCCGAACGTACAGCCGCTTCAGCCAATACCAGTGCCATCAGGCCATCTTCGCCAGTCGTTGGCGGCGTTACACCCTGCTCAACTGCAGCAACGAAGGCGCGAATTTCAGCCTGGTAAGCTGGCATGTAGCGTTCCATGAAGAAATTCATCAATGGACGACGCTTGTAGCCATCAGCCGTTGCGATCTGCACAGTGTTCTCATGGTGGTTATCAGCCTGCGCCATACCCTCAGAGCCCAGCACTTCAATACGCTGATCGTAACCGTAGGTAGCACGACGGGTGTTAGTGATAACAGCCTGACGGCCCGATGCAGTCTTCATCAGCACGTTAACTGAGTCGTAGTCACCCGCTTTACCGATCTCTTCATCCACAAGCACTGAACCAGTCGCCTGTACTTCAGCAACCTCCTCACCCAGCAACCAGCGGGCTATGTCAAAGTCATGAATAGTCATATCTCTGAAGATGCCACCCGAGCGCTTGATGTACTCGATTGGCGGTGCGCCTGGATCACGGCTGGTGATAGTCACCATCTCAACCTTACCGATAGTGCCGTCATCAATCGCATCTTTAACACCGGTGAAGTCTGGGTCGAAACGGCGGTTAAAGCCGACCATCAGCGTCCCTTTGGTCTCTTCTACCACTTTCAGACAGTCCTGTACGCGCTTAATGCTCAGGTCAACCGGCTTCTCGCAGAATACCGCTTTACCCACCTTACAGAACTGTTCGATCAGATCTGCATGGGTGTCAGTTGGGGTACAGATGATTACGCCGTCGATGTCATCTGATGCTGCAATCTCATCGATCGTGCGGATATCACAACCATACTGGTCAGCCATCGCCTTCGCAGCATCTGCAAACGGCTCTGCAACAGCAACAAACTCTGCACCAGCGGTAGCGCTAATAGCAGCAGCGTGGGCTTTACCGATACGGCCAGCGCCCAAAATACCAATACGAACTGTCATTTTATTTCTCCTGGAATGGCTAAACTCTGAGCCGATATACATGGAACAGACGCCCATTTTTACTAATTAGGCGACTCTAGCAATCTATTTTTCAACTATCAATAACTTTGGAATGAATATTCCAAAGGATAAATTTCATCGCCGTGTGACGACCGATTTTCGCCTCATTCGCTGTGCGAATAAGCCTCCCACGGGTCGTCATATGTAGCCTCTGAGGGAGGCGTATCGACCGTGGGGAGATGAGGCGAAAAAAACGCCCTCCGAGGAGGGCGTCTATCAAAGCTGATCAAACCAGCTAGCTTTAAGCGTTCTCTGCATACTCCGGAGCGGTTTTCGCGCCCGTTATGTAAGCAACCACATCCTCGCCCGAAGTCTCCTCTTTACGAAGATTGGCAACGATACGGCCACGACGGAACACCACGATGCGATCCACCAAGTCAAACACCTGACGCATGTTGTGGCTGATCAGGATCAGCGGTTCACCCGCCTCTTTCAACGTGCGGATGATGTTCTCAACCTGCGCCGTCTCCTGAACACCCAGAGCCGCTGTTGGTTCATCCATGATGGTCAGTTTTGAGTGGAAGGTCGCTGTACGAGCGATCGCCACACACTGGCGCTGACCGCCGGACATATTGCTGATGGAGTTATTGACGTTCGGGATCTTTACTCCGGTCTTCTCCAACGAGGCCATGGTCGCTTCGCGCATTGCTTTGTAGTCCAAGATCGAGAAGGGACCCAACTTGAACTTGAAGATTTCACGTCCGAGAAAGAGGTTATCCGGAACGTTCAAGGCATCTGCCAACGCGAGGTTCTGGAACACGGTCTCTATGCCGGCTTCACGCGCCTCTAGCGGGCCTGCGAACTCAACGTCGGAACCGTCAAACCAAATTTTACCCGAGGTGCGTTGTTCTACACCTGTAATCTGACGCACGAAGGTCGATTTTCCCGCACCGTTGTCACCCATGATGGCAACGTGCTCGCCTTTGCGGATCTCAAAATCAGCCCCTTCAAGAGCGTGTACACCACCATAGTGTTTGGTGAGGCCTTCTGTCTTTAGAATAATTTCACTCATCGCCACACCTCCTATGCTCTAGCCGCTTGTTTCTGCGCACGCCACTGATCAAGGATTACCGCGGCGACAATAATCGTCCCTTTGGCCATCTCTTGGTAGAAGGCATCGAGGCGCATAAATGTAAAACCGGAGATGATAACGCCAAAAATCAGCGCGCCAAGACAGGTGCCCAGAATAGAACCGCGCCCGCCTGCCAGCGAGGTGCCGCCGATAACAGCCATTGCGATAGCATCGAGCTCATACATCAAACCCATGCCGGCCTGACCTGTCAGCGCTTTAGAACTCATAACGATTGCGGCTAACGCGGAAAGAACACCCGCGATCGCGTAAATCAGAACTTTAAGGCGATCAACATTGATACCTGACATCAGCGCCGCTTGCTCGTTGGAACCGATAGCGTAGGTGTGCTTGCCGTACTTGGTGTACTTAAGCAGCAGGTGCATGACGATCGCTAGGCCCAGGAATATAAAGACCGGGTTCATACCTGTGCCAATCGCAACATAGTCTTCCTGTAGGAAAGAGATTGGACGGCCTTTGGTAACAAAGGTCGCGACACCGCGCATAAACAGCATCATGCCGAGGGTAACAATGAACGGCGGGATCTTGAACTTCGCAATTAGAAGACCGTTTACGACACCGGCCAACAATCCGACACTGAGCCCGACAGCCAATGGCACAATAATGGGCAGATCGAGCCATTCAGCACCTAGAATGGGCTTGACGTTCTCCATGCCATATTCATTCAGCGCACTCTGCGCAAATGCGGTTGTGATCATTGCCACACCGCCGACGATCGATCCGGAGCTGAGATCAATACCGCCAGAGATAATTACCTGTGTCACGCCCAACGCGATGATACCGATAATCGAAACCTGCAAAATAATAATTTTGAGACGCTGTTCGTTGAACAAAGTATCGACTTTGTCACGCGTGTTGAACAGGAAACTGTCTCCAATAATGGTGCGACCAAGAACTTCAAACAGCGCTACGATTGCAATCAGCGCTATGAAAACGTTCAACTCGGGCGGACGATGGCGTTTCTTGGGGTCGTACTTCAACCCACCCAGGCCATGTGTAGAACTAGACATTGGAACTACTCCGGGAAATAAAACAATTACTAAACATAAGAGCAGAGCTCCAAAACGGAGCTCTGCCAGGAGTCGAACTTACTTGCTAAGTTCTGGGTGAGTCTTCAGGATCTCAGGAGTGATCAGTTCGAAAGGAACGTAGTACTCGCGAGGAACACTTTCACCGTTAATCAGTTTCAGAACTGCGTCGATCGCACCTTCACCCTGCGCCTTAGCGTTCTGGAAGACAGTCACGTCCAGATCACCACCGCGCATTGCTGCCAGGGCATCATCAGTCGCGTCTACGCCACCAACAACGACATCATCCATGCTGATGCCAGCTGCTTTCATCGCCTGAATAGCACCCAGTGCCATTTCATCGTTGTTAGCAATAACGAAGTCGAAATCTTCGCCGGTAGACAACCAGTTGGTCATCAAATCCTGCGCTTCGTTACGCTGCCACATCGCAGTCTCTTTACCAATGATCTCCATGAAGTTACACATGTCGAGCTGTACAACCTGCTCAGCATCAATCGTACGCTGAACCGCTGCTTCAGACGCCAGGTCACCTACCAACAGGTAACCACGTGCACCACCGCTCTTACCTTCAGCACGCAACTGCAGACACATCTGGTAAGTCTGGTAAGTACCTGATTCAACTTCGTTAGATGCTACATATGCCTGACCTTCAGCCATTGACTCGAGTGGAGTTGGCTTACGGTTAACGAATACTGTAGGTACGCCAGCTTCTGCAGCCATCTTAGACATTGGACCTGCAGCTGTTGAGTCAACTGACTGGATAATCAGCGCATCAACACCGTTTGCGATGAAGTTACGAACCTGGTCGAGCTGACGACCAACATCGAGCTGCGCATCAACCTGGATCATCTCATGACCGAGAGACTCAGCGTATGCCTGTGAACCGTTACGCAGGATAGTAGAGAACTTGTCGTCAAAGTGGTGAGTTGCATAACCAATAGTTAGCGCAGAAGCAGCTGGAGCCTGAGTAAGAACGGCAGCCGCTAGACTTGCAGCAAGAATTGATTTTTTCATTTTTTTCGTCTCCTGTTGGTGTCTGGCACACCGATTATTGTTGTTGAACCAGAAATCCCCGAAGGGACAATTTTCACGCTGAGTTGACTGCGCTAGGCAGCTAACTCACTTGCAATGAAATCGAATGATTGAGCGATCGCCTCAGCAGGGTTATCTAACCCGTGCACCTCTGGCGAGAAGGGCTCAAACGAGACTGGTCCTGTGTAACCCGCCTCTTGTAACTCTCGAATCTGATCAACATTACCAATACGGTCACGCACGTCAACCAAAATTCTATGTTCATCCTGCATATCCAGAGGCCCTAGGCTTGGATCTATAACACCAGAGATTTCGATAATGCCAATGTATTCAGGAAAGATTGGTGCGCCGGTAGCGCAGCCATTTGCAATGTAGTGGTGGAAGGTATCGTGTACTAGCATAAAGGTACCTTGCCCCTCTACTGCCTCAATCGCAGCAACCGCTTCGGCTTTGTGGCGCAACGAACACTGCGCAAACCCAAGCGGTTCGATAAAGCCTTTGATACCACCAGCCTGTAGCAGTGGTTTCAGCTCTACCAGTGCAGCCCTAAGATTTTCTTGGCGCTCTCCATCGGCCGTCCCGCTACCATCATTGACTGGAATCAAACCAATGCCGGCCGCACCAATGGCACCGGCGGTGGCGATCAGCTCTGCAGCCTGTTCAGCGCGTTCTGCATTCCACTCATTGAAACGTTCCAACTGCGCCAGACCGGTAATCTGCATTCCTAAACCGGTAGCCAACTTGCGCACCTGCTCAGGTGAATCACCCTCAAACAAGGGGCGGCCCAAATCATTGCGGTAATGCACACCCATACATCCTAACTGCTTCGCCATACGCATAAAATCGTCGTAGCGCATGCTTGGGCAAGTCATATGATTCAAGGCTTTTGACGTCATTAGCAATAACTCGAAAATTTAGTATTTCGCGACAATAACAATCAATTTTTCATTTCGCAACATTTTAGAACACACATTCCATAACTTTCTTACTATCCAAGTAATAGAGTGGGGTCTGAAACCTTAGAGGGCACGGAGTAACTCTCTGCAGGTCGACACTATTCTCTCTTCCAGATCACCTAAAATTTCAATGCGATCAAAGCGTTCAGGATAGTCTGCCAAAACCTGACGCAGGTCACGCCCAAATGCCTGTCTCAGCTCCGTACCGATATTGTATTTACAGATCGCCGAACCTCGCGCCAGAGATGCACGCTGAGCCTTGGGCACCCCGCTGCCGCCATGAATGACCAATGGTGTGTCAGTTCCCAACTCAATCCTCGACAGCAACTGCTCGTCTAGATGCGTTTCAGAGTCGGTCTGCAGATGCACATTCCCAATAGAGATCGCCATCGCATCAACGCCAGTCTCAATCGCAAAACTCTGCGCTTCATCGGGGTCCGTGCCGGCAGATGACTCACCTTGAGCATAACCGACGAAACCAATTTCGCCCTCCACCGACACGCCTGCGGCATGTGCCATCTCCACAACTTCGGCGGTACAGCGGATATTTTCCTCCAACGGAAGTCGAGAGCCGTCATACATAACGCCGGTAAAACCTGCCTCTATCGCTGTGCGACACTCCTCAAGATCGCGAGAGTGGTCAAGATGCACCACCACAGGCACACTAACTGACTCAGCGACAGAGCGCATCATCGCAGCCAGAACTGGGATCGGTGTATGCGCACGACAACCAGGGCCGGCCTGCAGAATCACCGGCACCCCCTCAGCCTCCGCAGCACGGGCATAGGCGCGCATATCCTCCCAGCCCAAGCAGACCAATCCAGCGACTGCGTAGCGGTTTTTCAGCGCATCCTGAAGAACCTCTGCGAGTGTTACGATCATTTAAACTTCGACCACATGGACTTCATCCCAGGAATCGTCTCCAGCTGTCCGGCATGAGTCGGCTGGAAGTACGGCGAGAGACCCCGCTGCGCAGCGCCACCAAGAATGGTGAAGTAGTACATCTGATAGCCCGGCATCACACAGCAGGGGTGGTAGCCGTCGTCGATTAGGAAGGTTGAGCCATCAACGACGTGGAAAGCTTCACCTGGGTCGTCTTCGGACTTCTGCAGTAACTGCAGTGCCGAGCCAGTATTAGGCTTGAAGCGGAAGTTGTAGGTCTCGTCGTGACGTGTCTCTAAACCTTCGCGATCGTTACCGTGCTTATGGCTTGGAAAGCCCGACCAGCCGCCTTCACCAACGGTGAATAGTTCCGAGACAAGAAGCTTCCCAACCTTACCCTGCTGCTTCATACCGAGGATATGTTTGATCTTGCGGTGCGTTTTGGTGTCGTCAGAGCCGTACTGAATCATCTCGATATCGTCAGCCATCACCGCAAACGGCTCTAAAACCTCCTCAAACGGAGCGCCCGCAATAAACACCTCGGCACTATCAGACTCACAGACGAATGCGGCCTTTTGACCCGTGGGCACGTAAACACCCTCCGGTTCACCATCCCAAACATCCTCTGTACGCAAGCCGATAGTGGCAATCTCTGCCCCCTCAACGCTGACGCTTACACGTCCGGTTGCTGGCACGATGCAGGTCTCAAACCCGGGAACCTCGTAGTCAAAACGCTCACCGCGCTTAAGTTTGACGATATTAAAGTAGTTAAGCGGTACCGTCTCGTTATTCACATCAACGATCGGTTGATTCTTATTATCGAATGGAGCGATGTGCATGATTAAACTCCTGACACTGTTTGTGTCGTGTTACGTGTACGTCTGAATTGATGGATATCCTCGAGATCAGGCATAGCCGGAGCACAGCCCACTCGAGTGACTACAATGGCAGCTGCCGCGCTGCCGATCTGAATTGCCTCGGTGATCGACTCACCGCGGCACAAACTAGCAAGTACTCCTCCGAGGAAGGCGTCTCCAGCCCCCGTAGGTTTGAGCGGTGAAACAGCGAAGACTCCGGTCTCAATCATCCGGCCGTCTGTCAGTAGGCTTTTGGAGCCGAACTCACCCCGTTTGTAAATACAGTTACAGCCCTGCGAGGTTAACAGCGCGGCTTCGGCCAAGCCTCGCTCGTAATCGCCAGCCAGATGGCCAAACTCTTCATCATTGCCGACCAGTAGATCCACATACTCTACCGCCTGGTGGTAAACAGTCTGCGCCATCGCTGGACTCTCCCAGGAGTAAGGACGGTAATCGAGATCCATAATCACCGGGATACCCACTACCTGCGCTTTCTTCAGCGCCAGTAGGCTGGCACTGCGAGAAGGCTCAAGCGTCAGGCAAGTACCGGTAATTACCAGAGCGCGGTACTCACGAAAATTGACGCCAGCAATCTGACTCTCATCCATCTGGAAATCAGCGGCATTATTACGATAGATAACTGATTGATGATCCTCTACCCGAGATTCAGCCAATGCCAGGCTGGTACGTTCATCGCCACGAATTGTTTTAACTAGATGGTCATCAATGCCGTAATGCGCAAGCTGATTGCGCACAAAACGTCCGACCGCATCATCAGAGACGCAGGTCAACAACCCAACTGGCACACCATAGCGGCTCAGTGCAGCTGCGATATTACCGCTCGAACCGCCCAAGGCCGTTGTGAACTGTGTAGCATCCTCGGTGCGCGTTCCCGGCGGGTCGGGATAGAGGTCCAACCCGGCTCGACCTATCACCAGAATTGGCTTATCGGACTCGGATAGTGCCTGCATCAGTTGCTCTGCCACTTAGACCCCCTTGCGCTGACGGCTACGCCCGGCTTCTGTCTCAGCATGCGCATCGAGCACCTCTTTACGATTGGAGACAGCCGGCGTACCCACTTCCCACCAGGCATGCCCCTCATTTGTCCAACCCTCGTAAGGATCAACATCCATGACAATCACGTAGGTCTGGTCCGACGCTTTAGCTCGCTGGAAAGCGGCCTGCATCTGATCAGCATTAGCAACCCTCTCGGCTTTCGCGCCCAGACTCATCGCATGCTGCTCAAAATCAACACCCACCGGACGCGTCGCAGTCGGCGTATCTTTGAAGAGGTTATTGAAGCTTGCGTTACCCTTACCGGTCTGAAGCTTGTTGATAACAGCAAAGCCACCATTATCGAGCACCAAAATAATCAACTTTTTAT
>JAYQBD010000040.1:10099-16407 GCA_038137135.1 Oceanospirillaceae bacterium
TTGTTGATAACAGCAAAGCCACCATTATCGAGCACCAAAATAATCAACTTTTTATCAGTGATCACCGCAGAGTAAATATCAGAGTTCATCAACAGGTAGGAACCATCACCGACAAACACAATTGTATCGTTCTGCTTCTCTTGTTCACTCTGCGCGATACGGGCACCCCAACCACCGGCAATCTCATAACCCATGCAACTAAAACCAAACTCAACGTCAACCGTGCTCTCCTGCAAGGTGCGCCAGTTGGCTGTAACTTCGGCCGGCAACCCACCGGCGGCAGTCACGACTCGGTCACCCGCGTCACAGAGCGCATTCACAACGCCGATTGCCTGCGCATACCGGTTGGGACCTGAATTGATATCCGTATTGGCGGCGCGAATCACATCCCATGCTTCGCGCTCCGAGGCAGCCATGTCTAACCAGCCAGCCGGCGACCTGTACTCACCTAAGATCTCAGATAAAGGCCGGAGCGACTCTTTAGCGCCAGCAATCACCTCAACGCCTTGGTGCTTGAGTGCATCATGACGACCGGGATTAATTTTTATCAACTGCGTGCTTTCGCCAAATACGCTCCAAGACCCCGTAGTGAAGTCTTGTAGACGTGTTCCCACACAGAGGACAACATCAGCTTTATCGGCCAAACTGTTCGCAGAATCAGATCCTGTGACACCGAGTGGGCCGCAATTGAGCGGATGATCCCAGCGCAAATTTGCACGCCCTGCTATCGTCTCTACCACCGGTATCTGGTGCGTCTCTGCAAAGACGCGCAGGGTGTCAATTGCATCCCCGTACTGCACACCTCCACCCGCTATAATCAACGGGCGCTGCGCGCTCTTAAGCAGCTCAGCGGCGCGTGCTAGTTCGACCGGATCGGGCAGAACAGAGCGTACTCGATGAACCTTGGGTGCAAAGAAAGACTCGGGGTAGTCGTAGACCCAACCCTGCACATCCTGCGGCAAGCCGATAAAGGCAGGGCCGCAATCCGCTGGATCGAGCATCGTGCCGATCGCTTGCGGCAAAGACTGCAGGATCTGCGCGGGGTGAGTGATACGATCCCAGTAACGGGTCACCGATTTAAACGCATCCGTAACACCCAGCGTCGGGTTATTGAAATGTTCTACTTGCTGCAGCACAGGGTCAGGCAGACGGGTCGCGAAATTATCACCACAGAGCATCAGCATCGGGAGGCGATTTGCCATTGCCAATGCAGAGGCTGTAATTAGGTTAGCGGTACCCGGGCCAGCAGAGGCTGTACAAAACATAAATCGGCGACGCAGATGATATTTGGCGTAGGCTGCGGCAGCAAAGCCCATAGACTGCTCATTCTGCCCCCGATAGAGCGGCAGGTCGTCTTGGACCTCATAAAGTGCCTCGCCGAGACAGGTCACGTTGCCGTGCCCAAAAATACCGAAACCGCCACCGCACAGGCGCACCCGTTCGCCGTCGATCTCTATCCACTGATTCTGCAGATACTTCACGATTGCTTGGGCGGTTGTCAGGGTGAGAAATTTGCCCGAAGTTGTTGTCATTGATGCATCCTGTTATTGATTATTCTTTCGTATGACGATACAACATCTGCAACCGGTTGCAAACCTAAGGATAAAAAGATGCAAAAAATCAGGCTTGGCGTTATTGGTGGTGGCTACATGGGCAAGGCCCATGCGATCGCAGCGCACTCAGTCAGCGCCGTAATGGAGCTCGATACCGCTGTTGAACTGGGGGGCATTGCAGCCGGCTCGCCAGAGAGCGCTGCGCGTTACGCAGCGATGTTCAAAGCACCGCGCTCATTCGGTTCGGCGCAAGCATTGATCGAGTCAGACGAAATAGATGCTGTCGTTATCGCTTCACCACAAGACACTCACCTAGAGTTTGTTGAACTCTGCGCGGCTGCCCGTAAGCCCGTCATGTGTGAAAAACCGATGGGAAGAACGCTAGCTGAAGCTCAAGCGATCGCTGCAGCGGCGGAGCCCGTGGTTAACCTAGTCGCCTACAACTACATCAACACACCGGCCAGCGCCTATGCACGCAAACTCATTGCCGACGGCGCGATTGGTGAGATCACCTGGTTCCGTGGCGAACATAATGAAGACTTTATGGTTGAGCCTCTGGATAGCTGGCGTCTTTATGGTGACGCCAATGGCACCCTCGGTGACCTGGCTCCGCATGTTATACAGTGCGCCCTTGCATTTTGCGGTCCCATAGACTCGCTTGTAGCCGACATCAAATGCCGTCCCGAATCACGTCGCCAGAGCAAAAGCAGTAATTCAAACGACGATCAGATTCAGTTCATGTGTCAGTTCAGTAGTGGAGCGAACGGCTTTATCTCTTCGTCCAGGGTAGCCCACGGGCGCAAAATGGGCTACGCCTACGAGATACATGGCACCGAAGGGACCATTCGCTTCGATCAAGAAGACCAAAACTGCCTCTGGCTCTATCAACGCGATAGCGGCCCAAATGCAGGGTTTCAACGTATCCTTGCCGGTCCCGCTCATGGCGATTACCGGTTCTTTTGCCAAGGTCCTGCGCATGGCACAGGCTATCAAGACCAGATCATCATCGAACAGGCCAATTTTATCCGTGCCATTCTGGGCCAGCAGCCCGCATGGCCAAGCTTTAACGACGGAGCTGAGGTTATGCGTGTTGTTGAAGCGGTCAGAGATTCACACAAACAATCGGGCTGGGTAAGCCTCTCAGAACAAAGATAAAAGGAAAAGAGAATGACAATAGGTGTCGGTAACGCACCCTGCTCCTGGGGTGTTGAATTTGCGGGTGATCCGCGCAACCCAACTTGGGAGACTGTCCTCAAGGAGTGCGCTGAAGCAGGCTACAAAGGTATTGAGCTTGGACCGATTGGTTTCATGCCCGAAGACCCAGCCGAACTTGCCAACGCACTAAAGAAGTATGATTTGGAATTAACTGCGGGTGTTCTTTATCAGCCATTTCACGACCCTGAGGCATTCGAGGAACTGCTAGACAAAGCGCATCGAACCTGTCGCGCGCTGAAAGCGCACGGTGCCAACCAACTCGTGCTTATCGACTCAATTTCAGAGCGCCGTGCCCCCTCTGCTGGCCGCCCTGATGAAGCTGTAAAAATGGATAGCACTGAGTGGAGCGCATTCGTTGAGCGTATTCGAACGGTTGCTAAGCTCGGTACAGACGAGTATGGCCTAACAGTGAGCATCCATAGTCACAGTGCCGGTTTTGTGGATTATCTTCCAGAACTAGAGCAGTTACTAGAAGAGATCGGCCCCGAACATCTTAAACTCTGCGTCGATACTGGGCACCAGACATATGCAGGATTCGATCCCGTTGACTTCATGACGCGTCACTTCGACCGCCTCGCGTACGTTCATTTCAAAGACATTGACCCGGCCGTGAAAGCTGAAGTCATTCGCAATCGCACCGGCTTTTATGACGCTTGTGGGCAGGGTATCTTCTGTAACCTGGGCAAAGGCGAGGTCAACTTCAATGCGGTTAAGCAGTTGCTGACCGAGCGCGGGTACAACGGCTGGATTACCGTCGAGCAAGACTGCGACCCAACGCTAGACGTTTCACCGATTACCGATGCGCGCGCAAACCGCGAGTTTCTCGCCAGCGTTGGCTTTTAATTATTCTACTGGAGAAGTTCTATATGAAACCGATTAACTGGGGTTTGATTGGTGGCGGCCGCGGCAGCCAGATAGGGCCCGCCCACCGTCTCGGCGCCCGCTTAGACGGTCTATTTAACTTTAAAGCAGCCTCCCTGGATCACCGTCCTGACGAGGGTCGCGCCTATGGTGTTGAGCTCGGTTTAGATAATGATCGCAGCTATGGCGATTGGCGCGAAATGTTGGAGGGCGAACGCAACCGCGAAGATCGCGTTGAACTAGTCACCATCGCCACGCCCAACGACACCCACTACGAGATCAGTAAAGCGTTCTTGGAAGCGGGCTTTCACGTCCTTTGCGAGAAACCGCTAACAATGAATGTCGAGCAGGCTGAAGATCTGGTGCGCGTCGCTGCAGCTAGCGGCAAGATCTGCGCAGTGAATTATGGTTACTCCGGTTACTCGCTGGTACGTCATATGCGTGCCATGGTTGCGCGCGGGGATATTGGCAAAGTGCGTATGGTGTTTGCTGAGTTTGCCCACGGTCACCACGCAGATGCAGCTGATGCCGACAACCCGCGCGTGCGCTGGCGTTACGACCCAAGCAAAGTCGGAGTATCAGCACAGTTTGCGGACTGCGGCATTCACGCCATGCATATGGCGAGCTTTGTAACCAACCAACGGGTTGAACAACTCAGCGCTGACTGTGTCAGCCTGATCCCTAGCCGCGAGCTGGAGGACGACGCGATGGTGAACTTCCGCATGTCTGAGGGAACCGTTGGCCGTCTGTGGACCTCATCCTGTGCCATCGGTCGCCAGCACGGCCTGACGATTCAGGTATTTGGTGAAACCGGTGGACTGCGCTGGGCACAAGAGCAGCCAAACCAGCTCTACTACACGCCCGTCGGTGGCCGCACACAGGTGATTGAGCGCGGTGAAGCAAATCTCTCACCTGAAGCGGATCGTTCGAGCCGTGTAACGGTGGGTCACGCCGAGGGGATGCCACTCGCATTTGGTAACATCTACACCGAGCTGGCTCAGGCGATTGAGATGGAAAAGCAGGGCCAGACGCCCGATCTTGGCCTGATACCCATGGTAGATGCCGGTGCTGACTCGATTAAAGCGATCGCAGCGGTGGCGCGCTCAGGCAACAGCAACGGCCGTTGGGAGAGACTCTAACTCTGCTTAATCGGCGCCAGGGTGTCACGCTCAATAACCTCACAAGGCAGTAGCGTGACACTCGGTTTAAAGGCCTCAGCGGCATAGAGCCTCGCTTGCAGACGCTCAACCGTTAACTCAATCACCTGCGCAGTAGGCTGTGCAATGGTGGTGAGGCGTATATTCTCCCAAGCCGACATCTGGATGTTATTGAACCCCAATATTCCGACCTGCTCGGGTACTTTGACTCCGGCGCTTCGTAGCGCACTAACCGCACCAAAAGCGATCATATCGTCACCACACAGATAACCTTGGGCTAAGCCTGACTCCATCAGATGGTGCATCGCCTCGTTACCTGCTTCAAAGGTATAACCCTGAGCGAAATGCACTTGCACATCAGCCCCCTCGGCTTCAGCAACAGACATAAACCCACTCAAACGATCTCGAGTTGACGTTGCTAACTGCGGGCCACCCAAGAACCCAAGACTCGTGTATCCCGAAGCCAGCAGACGACTGGCCGCTAAAGCACCAGCCGCTTGGTTATCTATGCTGACAACATCATACTGGCCATCGTTGTCACGCCCGAACGCATGCACAACAAGCAAACCGGCCTCGACAAAGGCATCTGTAAAACCCATCGGCAGAGTTGAGGTAGCCACGACAACGGCATCCACCTGATACTGCAACAACAGATCTAGACTTCGCTGCGGCTCCACCTCATCCGATAGGTTGATTAGCAGCGTACGCAATCCCCGCGCCTGAAGAAGACGCGTGAAGGTGTCGAAAATTTCTAAATAGGCAGGGTTTTTGAAGTTATTGGCGACCAGCCCCACAAGACCCGTCTGCCCCGTCGTTAAACTGCGCGCAAGAATATTGGGCCGGTAACCCAGTTCTCGCGCTGCTTTCTCGACACGCGCTCTCGTCTCGCCGGAAACAGATGCTCCGGGCGTAAAGGTACGCGAAACCGCACTACGACTGACACCCGCCAGTTCAGCTACATCAGCTAAGGTTATTTTTGTTCTTGAGGCCCGAGCCACGGCGCTTTTTCCTCTCCAAAACTCTTATCTAGAGAATTAACCATTTCTCGCGCAAGGTCTATAGTCAAACAGGGCATTTCGCACAGGAAAACCAATCAACCGCTTCTCTTACCTGACAAAATCCTTATAATCGACTGAAAAGAATAGGGGGTAGATGATGGCAGAGCGTGATTACAGCCTGTTAGGTGAAAGCGGAAAACGAGCTGTGCAACTTGGCTTGGCTGACGCCGATTGGTATCGGTCTGATATTCCTCGCAAAGAGATGAAGCAGTTTATGCAACGCTCTGACCAGCCCGCTATTCGCGACACTATTTTGCTTTTTGCGCTGATGGTCGGCTTCGCCGCCGGGGGTATCTACCTCTGGGGTAGCTGGTACGCGGTGCCATTCTGGGCAGCCTATGGCGTGCTTTATGGATCTGCAATGGACTCTCGCTGGCACGAATGCAGCCACGGCACTGCCTTTCGCACTCGCTGGATGAATGAGTGGCTCTACCAGGTCGCCTGTTTCATGATGATCCGTAATC
>JAYQBD010000041.1:0-15881 GCA_038137135.1 Oceanospirillaceae bacterium
GAGGCGAGCGCTACGCCTCGGCGGACTTGCCGCTAAAGAAGCGCGCGATTGCACCGAAGACGCGTTTGATTCCTCGCCACAGCTTAGGCAATAGCCAAACAAGCAGCAGGATAAACAGTGCCAAACCGAGTAGGAACCAGACAGGATGGTTGAGCGCTACCCAGAGACCGCCGATAACGGCAATATCTTCGGCTACGGACGCGGTCCAGTTTGTTACAGGTTCAGGCGAGGTGTTGATCAGCACACGAGAACCCGATTTAAAGGCGTGTGAGCCGGCAGCGATCGAGCCTCCAACTAGTGCCGCGGCCAGCTCTGCTCCAGCGCCTATATCGCCCACCGCGCCTGCGGCAAGTATGGCGCCTGCCGGAATACGGATGAAGGTGTGTAAGCCATCCCAGCCGGTGTCGACACCGGGAACCTTGTCGGCAAAGAACTCGACACAGTACATAAACCCGGCAGCAATCATCACCATCGGATCAGCTAGTATCAGCAGGTCTGGAGGAAGCGTGATATTACCTGTGTTGGCCATCCAACCCAGCATAAAGACCGCTGCATAGAGGTTGATACCGCTGGCCCAAGCCACTCCCATAGAGAGCGCTAATAGGCTACTAATCTCGGCTAACTGGTCCATAAGTTACACTCCCTCTCGGTGAATCGAACGACACTGACATCAGCCGTTACTCCGCCTGCTGATTCTGCGCCTGTATCTTAGCTAGATCGGCAGCGGGGATGATTGTTGTAGTTTCAGTTGCGCTATCAAAAAGAATTAAGGCTTCGCCGGTCTCTAACTGCTGACGCACCTGCGCAACGCGCTCCTGCATTGTGATCTCCGTCTCGCCATAGTCAGTGCCATCACGGGTAACGAACTCTTCGATAAGGCCAGTGAGTGCGCCGGGCGAAAGAAAATTAGCAGGTACTATCATAGTCTGTCCCTAGGGCTGCAAACCCTGCTCCTGTAAAAATTGCAGAAAGGCGCTCTCGTCCATCACGGGAACGCCCAGTTGCTCTGCTTTAGTCAGTTTAGACCCGGCTCCGGGGCCCGCAACCACTTGATCGGTTTTAGCCGATACCGAGCCGCTCACTTTGGCTCCTAAGCCGAGCAGCAATTTCTTAGCATCGTTACGACCCATCGTTTCCAAGGTACCTGTTAGCACCCAGGTTTGACCTTCAAGCGGTGCATCCGCACTCTGCTCTGGCGGTGGGCTATCCCAATGCATTCCATAGTCGAGTAGCTGCTGCTCATACGCGCGTTGGGCTGCGACCCAGTTCGCATCGGCTAAACGCTCTAGCAACCCCTGACGCCCCTTGGCAGAGAGTTTGGGTACCGACATCAGAGTCTCAGCATCTGCTGCTAAGAGTGCATCGAGGCTACCGAAGTGACCAGCGAGCTGTTTAGCCCCTGTCGCTGCCACCGCCGGTATCTGCGCACTGACCAGTAACTGTTCAAAACTGATGCTGGCACGCAGCTTATTTGCGATCTCGCCACTCTGTTGCAGCTCAATGCCGGCAGCAAGCAGTTGGTCTAGCACCTGTGAGTTGTGCTCATCCTGCATAAAATTGGAGATTTCGTGCGCCACCTCCAGCCCAATGTCGGGCAGGGTGACCAGCAGGGCCGGCAGAGCTGCTCGAATACGCTGCAAAGAACCCAGCTGAGTCGCCAGCGTACGTGCTGTCTCTTCACCCACTTCAGGGATACCGAGCGCGTAGACAAACCGCTCCAGCGCAACATTGCGGCTCTCGCTTACCGCGGTTAACAAGTTAGTGGCGGAGAGCTCGGCGTAACCTTCAAGCTCCAGCACCTGCTCTTTCGTCAGTTTAAACAGGTCTGCCGGCGAACTGACGAGCTCGCGGTCGACCAACTGCTCAATCGCCTTCTCGCCCAGGCCGTCGATATCCATCGCCTTGCGCGACACAAAGTGAATCAGCGCCTGCTTAAGCTGAGCACTACAGGCAAGGCGTCCAACACAGCGATAGATCGACCCCTCAGTGACCTGCTCTGACCCCTTACCACGTTTGATCAATTGGGTGCGCTCAATATCGGAACCGCAGACCGGACACTGAGCTGGGACTGCAACCATCTCCTCAGCGCCTGTCCGACGCTCTGCGACTACTTTCACAACCTGAGGAATCACATCTCCGGCACGGCGAATCATCACCCAGTCACCTTTACGGGCGTCTAGACGGGCAATTTCATCCATATTGTGCAGCGTGGCGTTGCTGACGGTCACACCGCCAACAAAGACTGGTTCAAGACGCGCTACTGGGGTAACTGCGCCGGTACGACCCACCTGGAAATCGACATCGAGAAGCTGAGTAATCTCCTCTTGGGCAGGGAACTTATAGGCCGTTGCCCAACGCGGGTCGCGCGCACGAAAACCGAGTTCGGCCTGATACTCACGTGAATCGAGTTTCAGCACGACGCCATCGATATCGTAAGGAAGTGAGTCGCGTTGTTGACCCAGACTTTCAATATACTGCTGAGTCGCTTCCAGCCCATGGCATAGCTGGAGTTGGTCAGAGATGCGAATACCCCAGCTGCGGATCAGCTGTAAGGTTTCAAAATAGCTCTCGGGTAGCTCATCACTGACCACGCCAGTTCCGTAGCAACAGAACTCTAACGGACGTTGGGCCGTAATCGCCGGATCGAGCTGGCGCAGACTCCCGGCCGCTGCATTGCGCGGGTTCACAAACACCTTCTCACCACGCTCACGCGAGCGCTCATTCAACGCTTCGAAGCCGGCTTTGGGCATGTAGATCTCGCCGCGCACTTCCAAACGCTCAGGCCAGCCCTCACCCATCAAACGCAGTGGAACGTTCTGAATGGTACGTACGTTAAGGGTAATATCCTCACCCGTCGTACCGTCACCACGGGTTGCTGCGCGCACCAACAGACCCTGTTCATAGAGGATACTTACCGCTGCACCGTCGAGTTTGGGTTCGGCGCTGATACTCAGACTCCCCTCTTCACCTAGCCCCTCCTGCGCCTGGCGATAGAAGGCGGCCACATCCTCGGCGGAGAAGCGGTTGCTAAGGCTAAGCATAGCGACCTCATGCTTCACTTCGGCAAAACCTGTGTCTGGTTTCGCGCCAACGCGTTGAGTGGGTGAATCAGATGTAACTAACTCGGGATGTTCTGCTTCTAGCCCCTCTAACTCGCGATAGAGACGATCGTATTCGGCGTCTGTAACACTGGGGTCATCGAGGACGTAGTAGCGATAAGCGTGTTGATTGAGTTGCTCACGCAACGCTGCAATTTGGGTTGCTGGAGTGCTCATTAGTACTGGGCTCTTGAGACAAAGACACAGCCGCCTAGCGGCTGCGTCGTTTTGATCGCTGTTTTAGCTGGTAGGCACTGACGCGTTCGCGTAGATGCTCTTTAGTTTGGTTACGCAATACCGAGCGCTCACTATCAAGCAGCTCAGCATTCAAATTTTTAGCAAAGGTCTCTGCCGTTGCCAACATACACTCGTAGGCGTACATCGGATCACGCGCTTCGGCCAACGACATAAACAGACTCACAGCTGGGGTCTGGTAGTCATCGATGGTATCCAGATCGAACTGACCGGTGTTTACCGCATCACTCATACTGAACTGGATCGGTGAGCGATCACTGGCGTCTTCAAAACGGTGGAACAGGTTCTGCTGCCCATACTCCATGCCACAGGCCTCAGCGAGAGCACGAACTGACTTGCCCGCTAGTGCTGCGCCCTTAGGTGCGACGACAAAGATTGCCAACGCTAGCTCGGGATCACTGAAATCGAGTTGGCGTGGCTGACGCTCACTGCTCACGGATTCGGCTTCGGGCGTACCTGACGCCTCATCACTCTGATCTGCAGAAGAGGGTATCAGCGATTCGATATCATCAACCTCAGAGATTTCAGCCTCCTCAACTCGATCGAGCAGGGTGTCAAACAGGCTATCTGTTTGAGGCTGATCGGCATCTGCCTGAGCTTTGCTCTTCTTCGATTTGCGCGGTTTACGCTTGGCTGTCGGTTGCTGCTCCTGATGCTCGGGCTCAGCTTCAACTAAAGGCTCCAGTGCTGTTTCGGGCACCTGATTCGCCTCGTCGTCCGACTCCATATCGAGAATCTCATGAATGGGACGATCGAAATCTAGGTCAGGTATTGCAAAGAGGTCCTCCGTCTCGCCAAGTTCTGGCTCAGGGCGTGTCTCCTTGTACGGTTCGCTCTGCTGTTCGGCCTCAGTTTCGACTTCTTGAGAGATCTCAGCGCTCTCCTCGACCTGCTGTTCTGCAGCTACCTCAGCAGTCTGAGTCTCCTCAGTAGCTTCAGTGTCTTGCGCCGGCTCGTCTGACGGGTTCTCGATTTCGGTCTCGGCCTGAGGCTCCTCGGCTTCTTGCAACTCTTCTTCAACTGCTGGAGCGGCTTCAATCTCTGTTTCGTCTGCTGGCTGCTCTACAACTTGCGAGTCGTCATCTGCAGTAGCCTCTGCATCAATCGCATCTGCGTCAGGCTCTGAAGTGGATTCAATCTGGCTCTCGGACTCTGCATACGGGGCTGGCTGGGGCTCAGCAACGCTCTCATCAGTCGGAACAGGATCGGTCGCACTGAACGAAGCAGGCTCGAGTTCAGTGTCTTGGGTACCATCAAGCTGAGGTTGACCCGCGCTAAGATGAGCGCCACCAATAACGGGCTTACCTTCTGTCAGGCGTTTTGCTTCGGCTGGCGCCACATCGGCGACGCGCGGCTTGGAGATAAAGTCTCCGGTATCCGTTGGCGCAGACACTTCGCTGCCATCGCGGCTAGCGGAGAGTCCAGAGAGCATGGAAGCTTCGCGATCGAGATCAGCATTCATCTCGGCGACGGCCGCATCGATCTCGGGAGAGTTAGGTAGTTCAGTCTCGGCGGCTGGGGGCAGGTCCTCATCGCGGTGCGATTTAACTCGCGCACCACCATTGGGCAGTTCGGGGTTGCGACCGTCCGCTTCGCCGATCCCTGACAGGGATGAATCAATATCCAATTTGAGGCGGCGTCGACGGCCGCTGATGCGGCGCCAACCATCAAACAGAATCAGTGCGACAAGTAGGGCTCCACCGAGGATTAACCACTCGCGAAGATCCATCAATAGCTATCCTTATTCGTTGTACGCGCGTTTAACTCTAACTTTACTCTACAACGTCGGATACTACCATCTCTAGCGGCGTTTCTAGCCCCTGAGTCGGTACCGGCTGAATCTCTACAATCAAATCACCTGGCTGGGGCGAAACATTTCCGCTTTTACTGATGCGTGCACTGACACTCACATGCTCATGACTGCTCAAACGGTTTGAAGGTGCCATCGCCTGAGCATCGCTCAACTCCAAGCTTACCGGCAGATCCGCCAACGTCAGGCGTACCGCCGCTGCTGGCATTCCTCCCTCAAGCGAACGTGCAACCAGAAATACTGGGGTTTCGGGCGCAAACCCCTCTGTAACGCCCGGTGCTACCGATAGATTCACCGCAATTCGAGCCACTGCTGGCAGCTCGATATCACTTACATCTTCACCCCGCGCTGCCAGAGATTCGACTGCTCTCTGAACACCATTCTGGATGGATGCAGCCGTGTCTGGATCAGCATTGATCAGCGCCTGTTGCCAGAACGCGATTGCAGCGCGGAAATCCTCTTTTTCAAACGCATCGGCTCCGAGTAGACCCAAAGCAGTAATTTCCAGCGGCTCAATCTCTAGTGTCGCCATCACCTGCTCACGCACCTCTGGACTCATACCGCCGGCTGCAAAATACATCGCCTGTGACAACTGCCCCATAACGGTCGCGTACTGCACATCTTCAGGCGAAAGCAGGCTGACCACGGTACGGTAGCCTTCCATCGCTTCCTGATAACGACCTTGCCCCATGTAGGTGGACGAAAGAATGTACCAACCCTCAGGGTTATTTGGATTGCGCTCAAGCTCTGTCTCTAGCTGCGCCAATGCCTCCTCGAAGGTTGGCTCCCGTCCGTTGAACGGGTCAGCCGGGCGGTTCATTGCCAACTCCACCTCAGCAGAGCTGCCCAACTTCATATAGAGCCCTAGAGAGGCAGCAGGAAGGATCAGAGCAATAAGCACGACAGTCATCAGTTGCGCTTTCGACAGACTCTGCTGCTTCAAAGTCTGATGTTTACCATCCAAGTCAATCAGCAGGTTCTTCTCGAGCTCGACTTTGAGTGAGTCAAACTCCTCTTGCGCCATAGAGCCACTCGCAAGCTCCTGTTCAAGCTCTGATAAGCGATCTCGGAAGACCTCTAAATTGTCTTGCTGACGCGCCTCAGACTGAGCGTTCGCCTCGGCATTTGCGCGGTAACGGATGACAGGGAGAAAAATAAACAGCAGCGCCAAAAGTGTTAGCGCGGCAATGCCAACCCAGAGAGTGATCATTACTTAGTATCCTTGTTCAGCAGCGCATCGAGTCGCGCGCGCTCCTGCTCCGTCAATTCAATATCTTTAGCACCGGGCTGTGCGCGGCGATTAGCCTTGCGCAGATAGACAATCAGCAAAATAACCACCAAACCCAGACCCAAGAGCAAGTATGGGCCATACCAGAGAAACCAAGTCTGCGAGTTCACCTTGGGGCGATACAGAACGAAGTCACCGTAGCGGGTCACCATAAAATCGATCACCTCGGTGTCCTGTGCGCCCGAATCAACCATGCGGTAAACCTCGCGACGCAGGTCTTTTGCAATCGGCGAGTCAGAATCTGCGATGTTTTGGTTCTGACACTTGGGGCAGCGGAGTTCAGCGGTCAATTCATGAAAGCGCTGCTCATCGGCAGAGTTTTTGAACTCATAGGTATCAATCGCAGCGAAGCTAAGCGTACTGAACAGCAACGAAAATAGCGCTAGAAATCGCATCAACTGGCGGCTCCCTCAACTTCCTGCATGATCGCCTGAAGCTGCTTCCAAACCTTGGCATCCACTGCACCAACATGACGGTAGCGAATCGTGCCATTGGCATCGATAACATAGGTTTCAGGGGCACCGTAGACTCCGAGATCCAAACCGAGACGCCCCTCTTTATCAAGAATCACTTCACGGTAGGGATTGAGGTAACGCTGCAGCCATGAGGTCGCTTTAACCGGCTCATCTTTGTAGTTGATACCGTAGATAACAACGCCTTGCTGAGCCAGTTGGTTCAGGAAGGAGTGCTCCTCCTTACAGGTCGGACACCAGGTTGCCCAGACGTTAATCAGCGCAACCTCGCCCTTGAGGTCAGCCACGCTCAGCTGGCGATCGGGTTCGGTCAGCGAAGGAAGTTCGAATGCTGGCATAGGGCGATCGATCATGGCAGAGGGCAGCTCGCGCGGGTCGAGGTACAACCCCTTCCAAAGAAAGAAGCCCAACCCCAAAAACAGAGCCAAGGGAATTAAAAATAACGATTTACGCATTCGCGGGCTCCAGCTTCTGTTTATCACGGCGCGCCTGCTTACGATAGCGCGGGTCAGTCGCTGCCAACACTCCACCGAGGGTCATCAGCAAGCCACCTAACCAGAGCCAGCGAACGTAGGGTTTAAACTGCAAGCGAATAGCCCAGGCACCATTCTCTAGCTCCTCACCCAAAGCAACATAAAGATCGCGGAACAGGCCCGGATCAAGATCAGCTTCCGTCATCACGATGCCACGGGCCGTATAGAGGCGCTTTTCAGGGTGCATCACGTCGTAGGGCTCGCCCTTGTAAAACACACGCAGTGTTCCTTTATCCGAGACAAAGTTAGGCCCCTCGTAATGCTCCGCCCCCTCGAATACAAAGGTGTAGTTGCCGACCTGCTCTTTATCGCCCGGTGCCATGCGTAGATCGCGCTGCTCGTCGAACGCCGAAACCATTGCAATGCCAACAGCTAGAACAGCTACGCCGAGGTGGGCCAGCTGCATACCGTAGTAACTGCGTGGCAGCTTACGCAAGTTCTCCCAAACCGAGGTGCTGCGTCGTCGAACACGATCTGCAACATCAGTCAGGGCCATAAACAGCAGCCAGAACGCCAAGATTACGCCCACATATGTCCAGACACTGCCCCCCTCGGTGCGGAAGGTGAGTGCCGCGGAACCGACCACTATTGCAGCGATAAAGGGAAGGATCAGTTGCTTAACTAGACTACCAAGATCCTGCCGGCGCCAACGTGTGACGGCGCCAATACCGAGGAAGAACATCAACAGCGCACCTACCGGAACCGTTAACGCGTTGAAGTATGGAGGTCCTACAGAGAGTTTGCCCAGCCCCATCGCATCGACGAACAGCGGGTAGAGCGTACCCAGAAGAACGGTGAAACAGATAACCGTGAGCAACACGTTATTCACCAGCAGCATCGTTTCTCGCGAAACCAGACTGAAGCTCGATTCGCTTTTAACCTCAGAGGCACGAATTGAGTAGAGCAACAGTGAGCCACCGATGGTAATCAGCAGCAACATCAGCAAGAAGAAACCACGCTCAGGGTCGGACGCAAACGCGTGAACGGAAGTCAGTACGCCTGACCGCACGAGGAATGTACCTAGGAGACTCAATGAGAATGCAAAGATCGCCAGCAAGACGGTCCAACTTTTGAACACACCACGCTTCTCTGTCACAGCCAAGCTATGCACCAACGCCGTACCCACCAACCAAGGCATTAGTGAGGCGTTCTCGACCGGATCCCAGAACCACCAGCCACCCCAGCCAAGCTCATAGTAAGCCCACCAGCTACCGAGCGCGATACCGAGTGTCAGAAATGCCCAGGCAATGTTTGTCCAAGGGCGCGACCAACGGGCCCACGCTGCGTCCAGTCGCCCACTCAGCAAAGCCGCAATAGCGAAAGCAAAGGAGACGGCAAATCCTACGTACCCCATGTAGAGCATTGGCGGATGTATTATCAGGCCAATATCCTGCAATAGTGGGTTGAGGTCAGCCCCCTGAGCGGGCGTGTCGACCAGCAGACGCTCGAACGGACTCGAGGTAAACAGCACAAACGCCATGAAACCTGTCAGTACAATACCTAGAACACCCAGCACGCGGCCAAGGATATCAGCCGGAAGATCGCGACTCTTCCAAGCTACTGCGACCGTCCAACCCGCCAGCGTAAGCACCCAGAGAAGCAACGAACCTTCATGGCCGCCCCAAACCGCACTG
This sequence comes from Oceanospirillaceae bacterium, assembly GCA_038137135.1. Lineage (GTDB taxonomy): Bacteria > Pseudomonadota > Gammaproteobacteria > Pseudomonadales > Balneatricaceae > Marinobacterium_E. The sequence goes on from JAYQBD010000041.1 coordinate 9,092, forward strand.
ATTCGATAGAACCACGGCAGCGCGGTATTCGAGTTATTGGCAACATAACTCACACTGAAGTCATTAGTCAGAAAAGCGTAGGTTAGAATCACAAAGCTGATTGCGGTAAACGCAAAGATCCCGGAAGCGAGTGGCCTCGAGAAACTGATCCACAGCAGATTGCCCACCTGAGCACCCACCATCGGTATGATCGCTAGTAGCACGCTGAGGCAGAGTGCTAGCGCCAGCGCATAGGTTCCAAGTTCAGGTATCACTTGTTGAACTCCTGTCCTTCAGGTTTTGGCATCTTACCGGCTTTTTCCAAAGCTTCCGCAACCTCTGGCGGCATGTAGTTCTCATCGTGCTTTGCCAGCACCTCTACAGCCTGAAGCTTACCGTCGGAATCCATCTCACCCTGAGCCACTATGCCCTGCCCCTCACGGAAGAGGTCAGGCAGAATACCGGAGTAAACAATAGGAACAGAGTTCTCGAAATCGGTCACAGCGAATTCAACGCGCAGACTATTTGGGTCACGTATCACACTGCCATCGACAACCATGCCACCAGCACGGATACGGGTATTGAGGGGAGCCTCGCCGTTAGCGATCTGAGTCGGCGAGTAGAAAAGGTTAATATTTTGGCTCAGAGCATAGAGCGTGAGACCGATCGCTGTACCGGCACCGCCCAAGATAAATAGGACGATCATTAATCGCTTTTTACGTTTTGGATTCATGCGGATCCCTCCTCACGACGTAGACGACGGCGCAGCTCACGAATCACCTGTTTCGACTGCTGCATCGGCAACAGCAAGTTCATAACAATAATCAGCAGACCAAGCCCATAACAGAGCCAGACGTAGAGCCCGTGGCCGCCCATATTCAAGAAATCCGCAAAACTCTCAAACGCCATGATTTCCTACTTCCTATAAAGATTGACGCTCACCCTAAGAGGTCAAGCTGACTTATGCCTTAACACTCAACAGTTCGCGCACCCAAGAGGCGCGACGCTCACGCTGCAGTATTTCGTTACGTAGACGTAACATCAGCGCTAGACCAAAGAGGGTATAAAAGCCGATAACCATAACGAGCAGCGGCACCCACATCTCGGGGGGCATCGCCGGTTTCTCTGTCAGTTTGAAGGTTGCAGGCTGATGCAGCGTATTCCACCACTCAACTGAGTATTTAATGATCGGAATATTTACTAGTCCGACGAGCGATAGGACTGCCGTTGCCTGCCCAGCCGTTGTTTCGCTCTCTATCGCCGAGTTCAGTGCGATCACGCCCAGGTAGAGGAACAACAACACCAACATGGAGGTGAGACGCGCATCCCAAACCCACCAAGAACCCCAGGTCGGTTTACCCCAGATCGCACCGGTCAGTAGCGCCAGAACCGCTAACGAGGCGCCGATAGGTGCGACTGATTTAGCCACCATATCCGCAACTTTCATCTTCCAGATTAGGCCGATTGCACCGGCTAGCGCCATCAACATATAGAAGGACTGTGCCAAGATGGCTGCCGGAACATGCAGGTAGATGATACGGAAACTGTTACCCTGCTGGTAATCTGCCGGCGCAAACGCCAAGCCCCAAACGGTCCCGGCCACCACGAGTGCGATGGAGATCACTGCAAACCAGGGAATTAGCATGCCGGTGATCTGATAACACCAGCGCGGCGAAGCCAACTGAAAGAACCAACGCGGTAACCACTTAACTGCCATAACGTCTATCCACTAACCGAAATTCGTAGAGCCGCGCCCGTTGCCAGCGGCGCGAGCGCCAAAGCCAGCGCCAGGAGCGCACCTAAAAGAGCAAAATAACCACCCAACGGCAAACCAGTGATCGCAGCTTGCACTGCGCTAGACCCGAAGATCAATACGGGTATGTAGAGCGGTAGAACCAATAAAGAGATCAATACGCCACCCCGTCGCAGTCCGACCGTCAAAGCTGCGCCAATCGCACCAATCAGCGATAGGGTTGGCGTACCAAGTAGAAGGCTTAGCATAAGGCCTGGCATACCCTCGGCTGGTAGAAACAGCATGACCGCGAGGATCGGAGCAACCAGCGTCAGCGCTAGCCCCGACATCAACCAGTGCGCGCTCACTTTAGCCAACACCACCATAAACAGCGGTTGCGGGCTGAGCAGCAATTGCTCAAGTGAGCCATCATCAAAATCCGCTTTGAACAGCGACTCCATCGACAGCAGGGTCGAGAGCAAGGCCGCTACCCACAGAAGTCCTGGGGCTAACTCCGCCAGAAACTGAGGCTCAGGGCTGACACCAATAGGAAAAAGGGTTACCACAATTAGGAAGAAGATCAGCGGGTTGACCAGCTCGCTCTTGCGTCGAAACGCCAGCACCAGATCACGCTTAAAGGTATGTACAAAGAGTTTCGCGAAGGAGGTTTGCTGGTTACTCATAAGCAACCTCCTGCGGCTCGCCCAGGCTCAGCGTACGCACTGGCATCTGATCACTCATATCCTGATGGGTCGTCAGTATCACACTGCCACCGCGACTCAGGTGTTTGAGCATCAGCGCCTCTTTGGCAGCAACACCGACCTTATCGATCGCGGTGAAGGGCTCATCCAAAATCCACAACCTGGCGTTACTCATGTAAAGCCGCGCCAGAGCGATACGACGTTTCTGACCCGCAGAGAGCTGATAGGCCGGCAGGTCCTCAAACCCCCGCAGTCCAACCTGAGCAATCGCGTAATCAATCTTCTCTATATCGAGCGACGGATGCAGAGCGCAGTGCCAACGTAGATTCTCTTCAGTAGTTAACTGATCACTGACGCCTGGCAGGTGTCCAATGTAGACCAGATCAGCCAGATAGGCCTCCTGTACCTCACCCATCACTTCGCCTTGCCAGAAGAGCTCGCCTTCAAAGTGGCTACTAAGGCCAGACAGAATTCGCAGCAGCGTGGTTTTACCACTACCGTTGCGACCCTCTATCTGCAGAATCTCGCCTGTGTTTAACGTCAGATCAAGCCCCTCAAACAGGATTCGATCATCACGCTCACAAAAGAGAGATTTAGCACTTAGCAACTCTGTGCTCACATAAACTCCTAAACACACTCGATAGACTGAAATATTCGAGCGCAAACGCATCTAACACGGCTGTTGTTAAACTAAACTGAAACTTACACCAGCCGCTAACCAAAACTAGCGGCCGATTATAACCTTATTACTTCTAACAGTCAGGTGACTGAGACCAATGATGTTTTCGTTACAGGTATATACGTTTGACCGCCGGCACATACAGAGGCTCTAGCTCTGAATCCGTTCTGAAATTTAACTGGTTATACTTGCGAGTTAACTTCGATATGGTGGGTGTGCTGCGCGGTCATCTGCGTTATCACAGCGGACGCACAGAGCTGATATGGGGCGAAGCGTTATCACTATCGCGCCGTAAACGCAGTCATTGTTGCCTTAGAAAAACTGCGCAACTGATCAGGTCTTGACGCTGCGCAACCTCCGTATCATCGGGCAGCAGGCGTTCCAACTCATTACCGTTGTCATGCACTTGGCGCACGACACTCTTCATATCCAAGGTAAATATTCGCTTCACTTTCATCACTAACCCTTATCGGCTAAGAGACTGTATTCATTAGGGGTTTACTGACCTACAACCGTCGATAAGATCGTAAAAAAGACGATTTTCCGGTATCTCCTGATAGGAAAATACATGAATCTGGTGCCCGGAAAACAGGTTCTGCATCACTTTCAACAATTTGACGCTGACGTGACAGCGCCAGATCACCCAAAAGGGTTTTGCAGAAAAATACCAGAAGAGCAAAAGTGCCGAGAAAAGAAGCTAGCTTGTCAGCTGAGAAGAGTCACCGTGCGTAAGGCGTACGTACATCAACGCCACAGTAATCGCGTCGCCCAAAGCAGTGTGACGCTGGATTATCGGCATATTGAGCTTTGATGCGATAGTATCGAAACGAAGGTCCACATCGCCACCCACATGCTTCCACTTGATGATATCGTGGTACACATGTGAAAGCTCAATCGCTCTATTGGGTAGATCAAAGCCAAATTCTTGACGCAGGTACTTGCTCAGGACACGAATGTCGTACTTAACGTAGTAACCTAAGATAGGACGATTACCGACAAATTCCAACACCTGCTCAAGCGCCTCACGCAGCTCTATACCCTCTGCCAAGTCCTGTGCTCGAATCTTGTGAATCTTAATAGACTCGGCTGTAAGATCAGCTGGCGGTTTGAGGGCGATATCTAGACGATCGCTGGTCTTCACACGCTTGCCGCTGATGCGCACGGCACCAATAGAGAGGATTGATGCCTTGTTCACATCCAGACTGGTTGTCTCGAGATCAAGTGATACAACCTCGTTCCCTTCGTACGTCTCAAATAGATGGGCCCAAGGGCCATCTTTCTGCGAACGTCTATCTTTAAATCGGCGGATCGCGCGTAACAACTGCTAAACTCCTAGATCAGTTGAATTCCCAATGAGCTATGCTTTCCCTGCTTAGCTGCTCAGATGATATCGACTAGTGAGACTCTTTTTAAACCCTTTAACCACCTGTAACGCATCACGCAGCAAATCTCTATCCATTTTATTCAAACTACCTAGCTCAATGATATTAGGCCTTGGGTCTACACCGCTCTCGGCTTCGTCCGCCCGTCGCAGCTGCTGACGTAGCCGAATGTTAATAAACAGCCCAAGCGCCTCACACAGATCCTTCGACTCCTGCTCACCCAGCACACCCATCTCCTGCAGCAACTCTAACCGCTCATAGGTGTTGGTTTTAAGAATGCGATGCTCCAGCGCCAAAGTTCTGACGCCATGGACAATCGGAAAGATACCGCCTTTTTTAATATCCAACTCACCTTTGTCTTTGATATTGCCAAAGAAGGTCAGCGGCGTATCAAACTCAATTGCGGCGCGTGCAAAGTGAGAGAAGAAGATATCGTTATTGCGCAGATTACGCAGGAACCAGTTACGCGCCACCTTGAACAGTGCCACGTTGCCCGCTACCGGTTTAGCATCCACTGCTATAGCGAGATTCATCTGATCCTCACCATCATTGCTGAGAGACCAATCCTGAAGTTTCTGCGTCCAGTCATCGACCGAGTTCACCCAATAGGGGTTGGAGACCATAATATTGCCGGGGCACGGAGGGAAACCGAAAGAGATTAGCTTTTCACTAAACTTCTGCATCACCTTCTCCATATCGGGCCAAATAAGCGCGTTACGGTAGATGATCGCGTTATCCTGGTCAGTCTTCATAATCTGTTCGCCACGCCCCTCAGACCCCATCACAATCAAACAGATATGTGGCTGCAGGTCATCGGGCACAATCAGATCGAACAGCTTGGAGATGATACGACCGTTCATTGCCGCAAGTAGATCCATAGTGAAACGAATGCGCACACCGGTAGAGATGAGGGCTTTAATCAACGCGTTGATTCCCTTAGCCGCCTCGCGCAGATCCTCAACCGTACTCGCTCGCTCAAGACGCAAGCCAATAACATGCGAGTGACTCGAAAAGTAAGAGAGGACATCAGTCAGCTGCACGATCCCGACCAGCGTCGCACCATCCATCACCACCACACGCTCAATCTGCTGCTGCGTCATCAGCACCAGTACATTAAACAGATAGTCCTCAGGATGTGTCGTTATCAGACGGTACTTGGCAATCTCCGATACATCAGTATCGAGCGCCTGCCCCTCCAGCACCACAGCATCAAGCAGATCAGTGCCAGTCACCATCCCCACACGTGAGCCTTTGCGCGCCAATACACAGTCAGACTTCGTCTCGCGCATCAACGCAGTCGCCTCAGCGATCGAAGTCCCCTCATTAACAATCAGCGGATCACGCAGAGTCGCATCAGATATAGTGGCGAGCATGAACTCCGCCATATCCTGACTTTCACCCTGCTGCGCGGCTATCTGCGACTTAGCGGCTAAGTTCTGCTGGAAGTAGTCCGCAAAATCGGCATTGGTTGCCATCAATTCCAGGAGCGCTGCCGTGGGCAGAATATGACAGATCGTCTCCTCTTCAGCGATGAAGTTATGGATAGTTGTGCCGTGTATCGCACTCCAACCGCCAAAGTAGTCTTCGTTCTCATAGTGCATAAAGACGTGCTCAATCCCGTCCTCGGCATCGGGATCCACCTCAGCAACACGCCCCTTATAGACGACATAAACCCCCTCAGAGAGCTCAGGCGCCTGCAGAATAGCCTCACCTTTCTGGTAATAACCCAAATCCAAATTCGAACGCAGAAACTTCTGCTCCCGCTCATTCAACAGACTGAATGGCAAGTTCGACATCTTAAAAGAATCAGGCATCCCCACACTCCAAAAACACCACTAAGCACTCACCCAAGTATGACCAATACACACCCGTTCTGCACCCACCCAAGTCAATGATTTTGGGAGACTTGGCAATACATTCGTAGGCTGGAGCGTCCGCGTAGTGCTTCTCAGACTCTTGATCGCACGGACGCGATCACGAAGCCTCCATGGATGGATTCACGGCGTGTCTGAGAAGTACTACGCGGATGCACTATGCACATTAATTTCACCAGCAAAAAAAAGGCGCATCGGGAGAGATGCGCCTTTCGGTCGAGTATTCAGCAATGCTTAGTGGCTAGAAGCTGCACCTGCACCGCGTGGAATACGAATATCTTCAACGATCTGCTGAATCTCAGCTGGTGGTTCAGCAGTCATAGAAGATACAACCTTAGCAACGATGAAGTTGAGGATCATACCTACAGTACCGAAGCCTTCTGGAGATATACCCATGATCCACTGATCAGACGTACCGCCCATGAACTTGAAGTAGACGATGT
>JAYQBD010000042.1:0-15766 GCA_038137135.1 Oceanospirillaceae bacterium
CCGCGTTGCCGCTGTCTCCCCAAGCGAGGCGCGTATATTACTATGCCTACGACTTAAGTCAACAACGCATCTGCAAAAAAATGTAAAAACTTTGAAATAATTTTCCTGTGTCGCGACAAAGTTCAGATTGGCCCGTTATCTGCTTTATCAAGTCCTAAACAAACAGTGGATCTAGAGTGATGCTCAAGAAAATTTTTGTTACCGGTATCAGCGCCCTAGTCGGCGGCTTCACTATCTTGACAGTTGCTGTCCTACAGACCGAGCCGACGGGGTTGGAAACAATGCATATAAGTAGCGAGCAATTTAGCTGGAACGACTCGGCTCAGCAGTGTAGCGCTCTTGCAAGCGATTGGCGCTTACCAACAATGATTGAGCTTCTTGCATTGAACTACGGCAATCAACAAAGGCTCTTTATTGAACAGACTGACTACTGGAGTAGTGACTCACTCTTCGGTTATGCCTTTGGGCTAAACACTCATCGCGGTATTACCAGCTTCGATCGTCACGCCGATACCGACCATTTTCTCTGCGTCAGAAACCTAAAACGGCCAGCATAAGCTGACCGTTTTGCACTGCACAATAATGCTGCGTCTTAATAGTCCGAATCATTTCGATTTAATGCGTCCTCTGCCTCTGCAGCCTCGAACTCATCATCTAACTCATCCTTGCGACCACGAGTAAAGATACGACCCATAATCACACCCAGCTCAAACAACAGCCACATTGGCACTGCCAGCAGAGACTGAGAGATGATATCCGGTGGCGTCAGTAGCATACCGACTACAAAGCACCCAACAATTACATAAGCACGCTTGCTAGTGAGGCTCTCAGGCGTTGTAGCACCCGACCAGATCAGCAGTAGTGTCGCGATAGGAATTTCGAACACTACACCGAAAGCGAAGAAAAGCTTCAGTACAAAGTTGAGGTAACTACTGATATCCGTCATCACCGCAACATTCTCTGGCCCCACACTGGTAAAGAAGCCGAATATCAGCGGAAAGACTACGAAGTACGCGAATGCGATACCGGCATAGAAGAGTAGGATCGACGAGAGCAACAGCGGTACCGCCAGATGCTTTTCATTCTCATACAGTCCCGGTGCAATGAAGCCCCAAAGTTGATGCAGGATGAACGGAATACCGATAAATATCGCCAACACTAGCGCTAGCTTGAATGGCGCAAAGAACGGCGAAGTTACATCGGTCGCTATCATACTGGTGCCCTCTGGCAACAGTGCAGTTAGTGGGTCCGACAGATAGGTATATAGGTCGTTAGCGAAGTAGAACAGCCCAAGAAATATTATTAGCACTGCTAACAACATCCGCATCACCCGCTGACGCAACTCTATTAGATGCGCTACGAGCGGCTGCTCTTGATCTACTGCTTTAGGATTGCTCATACGTCTCGCTTAGTATCGCTCGACTCGGATTCAGGGGCATGGGTGTCGGCTTCATGCGCTGACGCAATCTCCTGCTCAGCAACCTCTGACTGCTCAACGCTCCCGGCGTCTGTTGCAGCATAGGCTTCTTTAACAGCAGGATCAGCGGTGAAAGAAGCGGGGTCAAAATCCGTCTGCGGTGGATCCATCGCTGCCTTCTGCGCAGGTGAGTCCTCTCCAAAAGGCTTGGAGAAGGGTTGCGACATCTCGTTAAGCTCCTTGTCTACCTGCTCTTTGCTGACCGCAGCTGTGCGCTTGAGTTCTTCAACTTTGAGTTCTGCCTGAACTTCGCGCTGAATAGAGCTAAGCGATCGCCGTATACGGCCAACCCACAGACCTACTGTCCGTGCTGCGGTCGGTAGCTTTTCGGGGCCAAGTACAACCAGACCCATGATGGCTACCACCATTAGCTCTGCGAAACCGATATCGAACATAGGAGATTATTTAGACTCAGAGTTCTCAGAAGTTTTCGCGGCTACATCGTCCTTTTTGAACTCTGCATCTTTATCTTCTGATTCAATCTTTTTCTGATCTGCAGAGTCGTCGTTCATTGCTTTCTTGAAGCCTTTAACGGCCGAACCTACGTCACCACCCAGGTTACGCAGCTTCTTAGTACCAAACAGCAAAATGATGATGCCAAGAACGATCACCAACTGCCAAATGCTGATTCCACCAAAACCCATTGTGTCTCTCCTAGAGTAACTTTGTTGTTGTTCGTAAAGATAAGTCGAATAGATGTAAAACTCTATTATTTATTAGGCCGATTTGCTTTCTCTTCAAGGCCTGATAAACCAAAGCGTCGCCCCAGCTCCTCAACCACCTCGTTAGGTGATACTCCCAAGTGCGACAAAGCGACCATTGAGTGGAACCAAAGATCAGCGGTTTCATAAACCAGATCAGCTGTCTCACCGGATTTCTCTGCATCTTTTGCAGCGATAATCATCTCGGTGGACTCTTCGCCAACCTTCTCAAGAATTTTGTTTAATCCCTTAGCGTAGAGACTCGCGACGTAGCTCGAATCTGCATCAGCGCCCTTACGCTCCTCCAGAATACCAGCGAGTTGCTCAATAACCATATTCACCTTTTGTCCCTACTTGCTATACATCTGCTTGGGATCTTTCAAAACCGGGTCGGTCGTCTCCCAACTAAGCGTATTGCTGTCTAGCTTACGATAAAAGCAACTGCGTCGACCTGTATGACAGGCCGCCGAGCCAATCTGCTCCACTTTCAGGAGGACAACATCCGCATCACAGTCCAAACGCATCTCTTTGAGCTGCTGAACATTGCCAGACTCTTCACCTTTGCGCCACAACTTCTGACGCGAACGCGACCAATAGATAGCGCGACCCTCGCGTATGCTCAGCTCCAACGACTCAGCGTTCATCCAAGCTACCATTAGGATCTCGTTGGTTTCGGCATCCTGCGCAATCGCTGGTACCAGCCCCTTATCATCCCATTTAATCGCGTTTAACCAGTCAGTACTCATTTTCATCTCTCTTACGCGCGCCAGATCAACCACCAAGACGCGACAACAGGCACCCAGGTAAACCAGGGCAGCACCTCGACCTCATGCGCCAACGTAGGATGCATAAGCGATGCAACTGCGGCAAGGGTTGCCGCCAATAGCAGTGAACGGCGCGTTTTGCGTCGACGCACATCCCAACTCTGCTGCAAGCTCTCCCAATTCTCGAGGTGCTGATGCTGCGCCGTGCGGCCTTGCTGAAGGTTGTCGTATATAAGCTGCGGAATTTGCGGCAGCTTCTCAATCCAATCGGGCGCCTGCTGCTTAAGATTCTTTAGCACTGCCTTCACGCCCATGCGCTCACGCATCCAGTTCTCGAGGAAAGGCTTACCGGTCTTCCACAGATCCAGGTCGGGATAGAGTTGACGACCCAAGCCTTCAATATTGAGCAGTGTCTTCTGTAGCAGAATAAGCTGCGGCTGCACCTCCATATTGAAACGCCTAGCGGTCTGGAACAGCCCTAATAGCACCATACCAAAGGAGATATCCTTCAGCGGTTTTTCAAAAATGGGCTCGCAGACTGACCGAATCGCCGTCTCAAATGCCTGAACGTTGGTATTGGGCGGCACCCAACCAGAGTCAATGTGCAGCTGTGCTACCTGACGATAGTCACGCTTAAAAAAGGCGAGAATATTACGCGCCAAATAGCTCTGATCTTCAGCGTTCAGCGAACCAACAATACCGAAATCGACCGCAATGTATTGCGGGTCGGAGGGGTTATCACGCGAAACAAAGATGTTGCCGGGGTGCATATCGGCGTGGAAGAAAGAGTCTCGGAAGACCTGGGTGAAAAAGATCTCCACACCACGCTCCGCCAGCTTCTCCATGTCTGTACCTTGCTCGCGCAACGCCTCAACATCAGCCACCGGGATCCCCGAGATACGCTCCATCACCAGTACACGAGGACGGGTATAATCCCAAAAGATCTCTGGCACATAGAGGCTAGTGGAACCCTCGAAATTGCGCCTTAAAAGTGAGCCATTAGCCGCCTCTTTGCGCAGATCAAGCTCATCGATGATCGTCTGCTCATACTCGGCAACCACTTCTACGGGACGCAACCGCCGCCCTTCAGACCAGAGGCGCTGCACCATATGAGCCAGCGTATAGAGCAGCTCCACATCCTGGCGGATTACCTTATCGATGCCCGGACGAATAACCTTTACGACTACGGCTGTCCCGTCATGAAGACGGGCGGGGTGAACCTGAGCGACTGAAGCGGAAGCAAGTGGAGCTGGATCAAATTCGGCAAACAGCGTTTCGATTGGCTGCTGTAGCTGCTTTTCGATTATCGCTCGTGCTTCCTGACCACTGAACGGAGGCACTCGATCCTGCAGTTTCGCTAGCTCATTCGCCAACTCTTCAGGTAACAGGTCGCGGCGAGTTGAGAGTGTCTGCCCGAATTTAATGAATACCGGACCGAGGGCAATCAGCGCCAAACGCAGTCGCTCGGCTGAACTGGCACGCGCTGAAAAAAACAAGCGCCAAGGCAGCAACTTAACCAGCAGACGAACATAGGCAGGCAAGGCAGCCTGATCAAGGAAGGTATCCAGACGGTAGCGCGCGATAACCCAGTAGATGCGCAGCAACCTTAGTATGGTTTGCACTATTGCTGATACTCAGACAGATAAGTTAAGCCGGCATTATGCCAGTTAAAGTCCCCACAAAAAACAACCGCCCCAGTTGGGGCGGTCGCTAGAGCCTTTGGATAAGGCAAATTAATTTGCCGCGCGCTCTTTTTCGATCAGATGCTCGACTACCTTGAGCATATTGGCATTGCTGCCGGCCTCAGAAGCGCTGACGATGTATTTACCATTGACGATCATAGACGGCACGCCCTGCACTTCATAACCCTTGGCTCGCGAAGCGCCCATCTTCAACTTCATACCTACGGAGAAGCCGCTCATCTCTTTAAGCACACGATCACGGTCTACACCGTAATCTGCGAACAGATCGGCAACCTGCTCAGCGTCACGGAAGCGGACACGCTGCAGATGCAGTGCATCGTATATTGCCTGGTGCACTTTCTCTTTCACACCCAGCAGATCAGCAACGTAGTAGGCACGGGCCATCAACTCGTGGCTACGGCTGAAAACCACCGGCATGTTCTCGAAGCTTACATCCGCCGACAACTGCTTTGACCAAGGCGCCAGCATCGGCTCGAACGCATTACAATGCGGGCACCAGTAGCCAAAAGCCTCGACAACTTCGATTTTGCTCGCATCTGCAGTTGGGACTGGATTAGAAATTACACGGTAGTGCTCACCGGCAACCCACTCTTGCGCTTGAACTGTCAGCGCACTCAGGCCAAGGAGTGCTGCAGCAAACCACTGCGTAAGGCGATTAGTCATTGTTATCTCCGAATAAATTTCTGTTATCGCTATAGTAAAGGTGTGTGGGCTGAATCTTAGCTGAAACCCAGCAACAATGCTGAACACCTTTCGACAGAGAAAAAAAAAAGCAGCCTAAGCTGCTTTTCTCACAAATACCAAACCTTACTTGGTCAGGCCCTGGATGTAGGAAGCGACCGCTTTCATATCAGCTTCGCTCATCTTTTTAGCAACGCCCATCATCATCACATTGTCGCGCTCGCCTTTAGCGAACTTAGCTAGTGAGCTCTCGATGTAAGCTGCGTGCTGACCAGCGAGTGCTGGGAAGCCAGCTGATTCAAGGCCATCGCCGGTAGGACCGTGACAGGCTGTACATGCTGCCAAGCCTTTTGATTCATCACCCGCACGGTAGATCTCCTCGCCCAGAGCAACCAGCTCAGGGTCAGCCTGGCCACCCTGACGCTTCTGGTCCGCGTAGTAAGCCGCCATGTCAGCCAGGTCCTGCTCTGAAGAGGCGTCTAGCAGACCAGTCATCTCTACGATGTTGCGTTTCTTAGACTGAATATCCTTCAGCTGGTTGAACAGGTACTTTTCACCTAAACCCGCCAACTTTGGGAAGTTAGGGACAGCAGAATTGCCATCAGTCCCGTGACAGCCGGCACATACAGCAACCTTAGTCTGTCCCGCTTCTGCGTCACCCGCAGCCTGTGCACCGGCAACCAGACCGAACGTGAGCAGTGTTCCTATAACAAGATTTTTCATCGTTAGACTTCCAATTAACTTGCTTGCAATTCGTTTGCTTACCCGTTTTACGCTGAACTTTTGTGGTGGTTCTGTCGCTAGGGCGCTAAAATTGGCGGCATTATAAACCTTATAAGGCGTTTCTAAAACCGATTTTCTGGTAATAAGCGTCGAACCGCGAGCTATAGATGACTGAAGATACGCCAAAAATCCACTTCAACACCGCCAAGTATCAGGTAAGTGCGTCAAAGTTGAACCAGTGCCCAGAAGATATCGGCGCTGAAGTTGCCTTCGCTGGGCGTTCAAACGCTGGTAAGTCGAGTGCGATAAATGCTCTGACACAGCAGACTAACCTAGCGCGTACCTCGAAGACGCCAGGGCGCACACAGTTGATCAACTTCTTCTCGCTTAACATTGAGGGACTGCGCATTGTTGACCTACCGGGTTACGGCTACGCTAAGGTACCCGTAGCAATGAAGCAGCACTGGCAGCAGCACCTTGATGAGTATCTGCAGAAGCGCGAGTGTCTTCAGGGCGTTGTACTAGTGATGGATATCCGTCATCCCATGAAGGAGTTCGATGAGATGATGGTGGGCTGGTGTCAGGCGACCGGTATTCCACTGCATGTCCTGCTCACCAAAGCAGATAAACTCAAGCGTGGTCCGCAACAAAGTACGCTGCTGAAACTACGCAAAGAGCTTAAAGCCGTGCTCGGCGACAAGGTGAGCGTGCAGGTATTCTCTGCACTGAAGAAGCAGGGAGTCGATCTGCTACAGAACCGACTGAGCAGTTGGATGCTTCCCGAAGAGCATGAAGCGACTGGGGAGTAAGCTCCTCAGCTCGCCACTCAGTCGTCATCCATCTCAAGTTCGGCAGGGGTTCGCGTAACGCAACCGGTCACCTGGCTGTCATCATCCTCACCGACACGTCCCTCGATGAGCATAGACGCTTCACTCGGTTTCAGCTTCCAGTTGGTGTACTGCTTGCAGTCGCTGCAGAGCAATGAGTCGATGCTTGAGAGTCGAATGAGGGCGTCAGAGCCACAGTGGGCACAGGTTTTTCTTGTGGACATTGTTGTTACTTAAATTTGTGAATTTACTGAAGTTTAAACCTGAATTAGCTGATTGTCTCCGCAGATTGATGTAAAGCCCTGCTGAGAGGGCATTCAGTGTATTCAGAGCAGGGCGTTGATGCCGAAGTAGATCAGGAGGCCGGCGGAGATCGATTTCATCAGTGATTGGGTCCAGACACCGATGATTAGAATCGCGGCCGCTGCTATTAATCGCAGTGGCTCGAAGTCACCGGTTTTGTTGGTCAGAATGATCGGCGCACAGATACCCGGCAGCACCGCTACTGCCGAGTAGTTCAACATACGGCGGAAATATGCAGGCAATGGGCGATCGCCGACTAGGCCCATAAATGAGAAACGAATCATCCAGGTGCCGATACCAAGCAGGATGATAATGGTCCAGACGTAGCTTGAATCAAACATCTGCTGACCTCCGACGCTCAAGACGTTTCTCGATCTCGGCTCCGACAATCAGGGCCAGCAGCGCGGCCAGCAACAGTCCTGAGTTGAACGGCAGTGAGGCGAAAGCCAGGGTACCCGCCACAGAAGTAAACGCTGCGGCGAGGTGTGGCAGCGAGCGTAGCAGCGGCGCGACTAGGGCAAGGAAGGTTGCCGGTATCGCAAACTCCATGCCGATATCGGTCGGCAGCAGATCTCCCAAGGTAGCGCCCAGATACGTCACAACATACCAGAGAATCCCCAGTGGAATGGCTACCCCCAAGTAGAAGCCGAAGCGCTCATCACGCGGACGTTGTGGATTTTTGGTGATATCAACTGAGGTCATCGCGAAGGGCTGATCGAACAGCCAGTAGGCGGCGACCGCCCGCTTCCACAACGGGAAGGCGCCAAAGTGCTCCACCAGTGCGGCCGAGTAAATAGCCATACGCATATTTACCGCCAAAGCGGTAAACACGACTATTAATACCGGAGCATTTTCGTTCATCAAACTGAGCGCAGTTACCTGAGCAGCACCCGCGATCACCAGCACTGAGAAACCCATTACCTCTGCCAGATTAAGCCCTGCCTCGGTGGCAATCACGCCAAACAGCATTCCGAATGGGCCGAGCACCAGTGCGAAGGGTAAGCCGCTCCAGACACCTTGGCGGAAACCGCGAAGAAAAGAGCCTTGTGTCTGCACTTTAGTGAGCCTGCTCCCAGTTCTCGCCAACGCCCACTTCTACCAACAAGGGCACGCTCAGCTCAGCGGCACTCTCCATCAGCTGGTGAATCTTGGTGTTAAACGCGTCGAGTTGTGACTCTGCCACCTCAAACACCAGTTCATCGTGCACCTGCATGATCATGTGGGCATCAATATCCGACTCAGCTAACCAAGCATCCACCGCCAACATCGCGCGCTTGATGATATCGGCGGCAGTTCCTTGCATCGGTGCGTTGATCGCGGTGCGCTCAGCTGCTTGGCGGGACATCGGATTACGCGCGTTGATCTCGGGCAGGTATAGGCGACGGCCGAAGATGGTCTCTACGTACCCCTTATCGCGTGCCATCTCACGGGTGTTGTCCATGTAGGCCCGCACACCGGGGTAGGTCTCGAAGTAGTGATCGATATAGCTCTGAGCCTCTTTTCGACCCGTGCCCAACTGCTTCGCCAGGCCGAAAGCTGACATGCCGTAGATCAGGCCAAAGTTGATCGCCTTGGCGCTGCGACGCTGATCGTCTGATACCTCAAGCGGGGTCACCTTGAATACTTCCGCTGCCGTTGCACGGTGAATGTCCTCACCAGCGGCAAAGGCGTTCACCAGACCGGCATCGCCAGACAGGTGCGCCATAATACGCAACTCAATCTGAGAGTAGTCGGCCGCCACAATCTTGTAGCCAGCAGGCGCAATAAACGCATTACGAATACGGCGGCCTTCAGCCGAGCGCACCGGGATATTCTGCAGGTTTGGATCCGTTGAGCTCAGTCGACCTGTCGCAGTAACGGCCTGATGATAGGATGTGTGCAGGCGTTTAGTACCCGGATCAATCATGGTGGGCAGTTTGTCGGTGTAGGTCGACTTCAACTTGGCCAAACCACGATGCTCAATGATCAGCTTCGGTAGTGGGTACTCCAGCGCCAGCTCCTGCAGCACCTCTTCCGCAGTTGAAGGTGCGCCCTTAGGTGTCTTCTTGATGACCGGCAAGCCCTGCTTCTCAAACAGAATTGTCTGCAGCTGCTTGGGTGAGCTCAGATTAAACGGCTCGCCTGCCGCTTCGTATGCCTCTTGTTCCAGCTCGGCTAGGCGGATCTCAATCTCTGCACTTTGCGCGAGCAGCATTGCCGGGTCGATCAATGCCCCGTTACGTTCGATATGTGAAAGCACCGGTACTAGCGGCACTTCAATATCGTTCAGCACAGCGTTTAATTCTGGTTGGTCGGCGTAGGCTTGTTGCAGTGTCTTATAAAGACGCCAGGTGATATCAGCATCTTCAGCCGCGTAGGCGCTGGCAGGTTCTATCTCGATCTGATTGAAGGTGAGCTGCTTCTTACCCTTGCCAGCCAGCTCTTCAAACTTGGTGGTGCTCTCATCCAGATAGTAATTGGCGAGGCTATCCATATCGTGACGGGTCGCCGTGCTATTGAGCACATAGGACTGCAGCATGGTGTCGGCCGCGATGCCCCGCAACTCGATACCGTAGTTAGCCAGTACGTTCATATCGTATTTGAGGTGCTGACCGACTTTGGTGATCGTTTCGCTCTCTAGCAGCGGTTTAAGTTTCTCAAGCGCCCAATCAAAATCGATCTGTGCAGGCACTCCCATGTAGTCGTGCCCCAGTGGCAGGTAGGCCGCTTTGCCCGCCTCGCAACAGAAAGAGAGGCCTACCAGCTTCGCCTCCATGTAGTTCAGGCTAGTGGTCTCTGTATCGACGGCGAAGGTGCCAGCCGCTGTCAGTCGCTCTATCCAGGCTTCAAGTTGAGCCTGCTCCAGTAGCGTTTCGTACTCGCGCACAACATCAATTTTGGTCGGTTTAGCCACTGAAGCGCTATCAGCACCACCCGCTTCAAGCTCGGCAACCCAAGTGCGGAACTCACACTCGCGAAACAGTTCCGCCAGCGTTTCTGGCTGAGGCTCGGGACAGCAGATATCGCCCAGATCGATGCTTAAAGGAACATCAGTTTTAATGGTGGCCAGCAGATAGGATAGCTCAGCCATCTCGCGGTGCTCTTCCAGCTTTGCCGCCATAGTCTTTGAACCACGAAACTCCAGTTCAGCGATCTTTTCGAGGTTCTGATAAAGGTCGGCGATACTGCCGATGCCCTGCAACAACGCTAATGCGGTCTTCTCACCCACGCCCGGCACGCCCGGAATGTTGTCGACCTTGTCGCCCATCAGCGCAAGGAAGTCGATAATCAGCTCAGGTCCAACGCCGAACTTCTCCACCACACCGGCCGGGTCCATACGCGTATCGTTCATTGTGTTGATTAGCGTGACACGCTCATCTACCAGCTGCGCCATATCCTTATCACCGGTCGAGATGATTACCGAGCGATCTGCTTTCTCGGCCTGGCGCGCAAGCGTACCGATCACATCATCTGCCTCTACACCCTCTTCAACAAAAAGCGGGATGCCCATGGCAGCGATAATTTTATGGATCGGCTCTACCTGCGAGCGCAGATCATCCGGCATCGGCGGGCGCTGCGCTTTGTACTCCGGAAATATCTCATCACGGAAGGTTTTACCCTTAGCATCAAAGATCACTGCAATCGGTGACTCTGGATAGGCCTTCAATAGACTGCGCATCATCGAAGTTACTAGGCGGATAGCGCCCGTGGGTCGGCCATCCTTGGTACGCATATCCGCCTGCTGCGAGGCAAAAAAGGCGCGATAGAGGTAGGAGGATCCATCAACGAGGACAATCGGTGCGCTAGTGCTATCGGTCATATGAAGATACTTGTTGTAGTGAACTAAGATTTGACGCAACATCATAGACAAATAGGGAGTGGCCGACTACCGCCAAGTGCTGATTCAGCGCTCTGAGCGCGCCGGGCCAACCGATCGGTTTAAGGATAGTATGGCGGTTTACACAGTAGTGAGCCTGCAACAGGTCAACGACCTGTTGGCAGACTTCGAACTCGGCCAGGCAACAGCGCTACATGGCATCTCTGGTGGTATTGAGAACACCAATTACTTCGTTGATATCGAGCTGGCGAGCAAAACGACCCGTTATGTGCTCACTCTGTTTGAAGAGATATCACCCGACGAAGTTCCGTTCTTTGTTGAACTGGGGACCTGGTTGGCGGATCGCGATGTGCCCGTCTCCTATGCGATCGCAGACCGCAATGGCATCGGCCTGAAACAGCTGTGTGGCAAACCCGCAATTCTGCAGCCCTGCTACAGCGGCGACCATATCAAACGCAATGCTCTGACGCCTGATCACTGTGCTCAGATCGGGGCTATGCTGGCGCGCTACCACCAAGCTGGCAGCGAATTCTATATGAAACGCCAAGCGCACCGCGGTGTGTTTTGGTGGCGTCGAGAGTCGAGCCGCCTGGCGAGTCAAATCCCAGCTGAAGATGCAGCACTGTTGAAGACCGAAGTGGACGCTTTTGATCAGCTGCGTGAGACGGCCGACCTACCGATGGGCATTATTCACGGCGATCTGTTCCACGATAATGCGCTGTTTGATAATAATCAGCTCACTGCCGTGCTGGATATTTACAACGCCGCCACCGCCTATCTGCTGTTCGACCTCGCGATCGTCGCTAATGACTGGTGTATCAATGCGGATCTACAGATCGACCCTGCGAAGGAGCAAGCGCTGTTAGAGGGCTATGCATCGGTGCGCGCGTTTACTGCAGCCGAACGGGAGGCCTGGGCGTTACTCACGCGCACTGCCGCGATGCGTTTCTGGCTATCGCGTCTGGAGCCTTGGGTGGAAGCTCAACAAGGTAAGGGCTCCGGCAAGACGCTACTCGACCCGAATGAGTACAAACAGATCCTACTTCACCGTATTCAGACCCCTTCGCTCCTACCCTAATACAGATGTTTTAGATTAGACGAGTGCGAGCAGAGCCTGGCAAAGTTTCTGCTCGTCATATCGATCAGTGCTGGCACCTGCCAGATCCATATCAAGTAGCTCAATACCCTGCTCTTTTAGCCAGCAAATAAGTTGGCTATCCACTTCAGGGTGTAGATTCGAGTCCGTCAGCAAGAGGTCAATCTTCGACGCACTTTGAGGCTCTGTAATTGCACCCAACTGGCGCTGCAACACCTCGATTTGATCGCGTAAAGTCATGCCGTACAGCTCTGGGTCGAGCCCCAAGTTAGGTACAAAGACCTTAGGAGCGCGGCTACTAGCAATCGCACCAGCGACACCCTCCGGCAGTAAGTTGGCAATCAGGCTCGAGAAGAAACTGCCGGGTGGAAAAACCAGTAGATCGGCAGATTGAATCAGGTCACGCTCGGCAGGTCTCAGTAAGACTATCTGGCCCGGCGGATGCTCCAATGCTACCTCTGTGATGCGCTCACCCA
Organism: Oceanospirillaceae bacterium; assembly: GCA_038137135.1. Lineage (GTDB taxonomy): Bacteria > Pseudomonadota > Gammaproteobacteria > Pseudomonadales > Balneatricaceae > Marinobacterium_E. The sequence continues at coordinate 12,569 of JAYQBD010000042.1, forward strand.
AAGGTGGACTCTCTTTACCAGTCATCAAATGCTGGCCAACGAGAGTGCGGCCGGACTCAGTCGTTACGCGCAGTTGGCCAACCTGTTGCGTAATGGGGCAGACAATACCCCGCATCTCAAGCAACTCAGCAAGAAGCAGGGTGATCGGCGTCAGGCTGCGCCCATCCTGCAAATAGCCACCTGTAAGCACCAGGTTACCGAGACTAGCGCCGCGATAATCGAACTCCTCAGGCGCTTCTTGGAGGAAGCTCTCGAGGTAATGACAGATCAGCCCCTGCAACGGCTGCTGTAACGAGCTCGAGAGAGGGTCAGTGGCTTGGCTAATCTGCTCGAGGCGCAGGCGCAGTTGCTGTTGTCCAAGCTCCGTGGGTAGCCGATAGGTCATCAACCGGCAGAGTTCAGGGTGTCCGGCGCAGGTATCGTCGGCCAGTGCCATCATCCTAGAGCGAAGATCCCCGACAGCAGGCATATTGAACGCCGCGCGCAGTGCGGCTGAACTGCCGCCCGAATCAAAAGGGGTAACAAGGTGAATTGAGTTGTGGGTGTGCCGCTTGAGTTCTGCAGCCAGACTATTCAGGGCGGTACCACCACTAAAAAAGAGCAGACGAGGTCCGACCTCGGGGGCGCTAGTAAGCTGCGCTCCGCTGTTCGCTCTCGGCTCTTCTTTTTCCACAAATCATCCTTGGGTGTACGTCCTTTCAGTAGACTCTAATCCTAGTCATTAGTTCCTGTAAATGCGTATACTGTACGCCCACACAGTTAAGCTTGGACGCACAGCCCCATGGATGTAACCCACATCATTGATGATCTAAACGATGCCCAGCGTGACGCAGTATCAGCAGATATCTCCAACCTGCTTGTCTTAGCAGGCGCGGGCTCCGGTAAAACTCGCGTCCTCGTGCACCGCATCGCTTGGCTAATCGAGGCTGAAGGGCTCTCTCCCTACTCTATTTTGGCAGTAACGTTTACAAACAAAGCGGCGCGTGAAATGCGAGGCCGCATAGAGTCACTGCTAAACGTCAATGTGCATGGAATGTGGGTGGGCACCTTCCACGGCTTGGCACATCGACTGCTGCGCGCGCACTGGCAGGATGCAGGGCTGCGTGAAAACTTCCAGATTATGGATAGCGATGATCAACTGCGCCTGATCAAGCGCATCGCTAAAGAGATGGCTCTGGATGAGCAGCGCTGGCCACCAAAACAGATGCAGTGGTACATCAATGCGCAGAAGGATGAGGGGCTGCGCGCTAAACATCTCCAACGGACTGGCGACCTCGTTCAGGATACGTTGATTAAGGTCTACGAGGCCTATGAGCAGGCCTGTGACCGCGGCGGTATGATCGACTTCGGCGAGCTACTGCTGCGTTGTCTTGAGCTGCTGCGCGATCGTTCACCTAATTTGCTGAAGCATTATCGTGAGCGCTTCCGTTATGTGCTGGTAGACGAATTTCAGGATACCAACTCGATACAGTACGCTTGGCTACGTCTGCTCTGTCAGGGCGAAGAGAAGCTGATGGCCGTCGGCGATGATGATCAGTCGATTTATGGCTGGCGCGGAGCTCGAATTGAGAATATTCAGAACCTACCAACACATTTCCCAGGGCTAAGAACTATCCGTCTGGAGCAAAACTACCGCTCGACTGGCACAATTCTGGACGCTGCCAACGCCGTGATCCGGAACAACCAAGGGCGCTTGGGTAAAGAGCTCTGGACACAGGGCAACGAAGGCGAGCCCCTGAGCCTCTACTCAGCGTTTAACGAGCAAGATGAAGCGCGCTTTATCGTAGATCAAATAAGCAAGTGGGTTGATGAGGGCAACCGCCGGGATGAGAGCGCCATTCTCTACCGCTCCAACGCCCAGTCGCGCGTCCTTGAAGAGATGCTGATACGTGCCGGCATACCCTACCGAATTTATGGTGGTCAGCGCTTCTATGATCGCCTCGAGATCAAGAACGCCCTTGCTTATCTGCGATTAATCTCAAGTCGCGATGACGACACTGCGATGGAGCGTGTTATCAATGTGCCGACGCGCGGTATTGGTACGCGCACACTCGAGTCTATCCGCGACTATGCGCGCAACGAGTCGGTCTCTATGTGGCGCGCTGCCAACGAGCTGGTTGAGCATCAAAAACTGCCGGGCCGCGCCAGCAACGCGCTGCAGGCCTTCCTCGACCTAATCAATCAGTTAGGAGAGGACACCGAGCATGCACAGCTGCACGAGCAGACTGAGCATGTTATTCGCTACTCAGGCCTGATCGCCCACCACGAAAAAGAGAAGGGTGAAAAAGCCCAGTCCCGTATTGAGAACTTGGAGGAGTTGGTTACGGCCGCTCGCCAATTCGAGCAGAACTGGGAGAATATGGAGGGCGAAGAGCAGACCAATGTGCTCTCGGCTTTCCTGGACCAAGCCGCTCTGGATGCTGGTGATGCACAGGCGGACCAGTACACCGATTCGGTACAGTTGATGACGCTACACTCCGCAAAAGGTTTGGAGTTCCCCCTAGTATTTTTGGCTGGCATGGAAGAGGGGCTCTTCCCACACAGCATGTCCGCTGAAGAGCCCGGCCGCCTCGAAGAGGAGCGCCGTCTCTGTTATGTCGGTCTGACGCGCGCGATGCAGAAGCTCTTCATCACATACGCTGAATGCCGCCAGTTGCATGGCCAGACTAACTACAACCGCCCGTCGCGCTTTATCAATGAGATTCCGATCGAATTGGTTGAAGAGGTGCGACTCAACGCTTCAGTTCGCCGCCCGCTGTCGGAACCCGCGCCCTCTGGTTTTGGCGACTACCGCAGCGGTAACGATGTGCCCGATACGCAACTAAGCTTGGGCCAACGCGTGATACATCCTAAGTTTGGTGAAGGGATGGTGATCAACTTTGAAGGTTCGGGCCCCAAAGCGCGCGTGCAGGTTAACTTCGACTACGAAGGGGTGAAGTGGCTAGTGGTCGGATTTGCCAACCTGCAGCCCTGTTAAGCAGCAAGCCTGCAAGACTCTCTGCTAGCTAGTCCATCGACGCTCAGCGTGAGCGTCGAGCGCTGCGCTAAACTTCTCGGCACTCCAACCTGCCTCTAAGGCCTCAAGCATCAGCGCTTGCTGGTTCTTTGGCGCAAGCCCTCCAATTGGCGGGTCACGGTCGAGGTTAGTTGGGAAGGCGTAGCCCTCTGCCGTCGCCGCCACAGCATGCTGAATTTGCT